>MHBM01000053.1:12641-17965 GCA_001804885.1 Lentisphaerae bacterium RIFOXYA12_FULL_48_11 | reverse complement strand
TTCGCTTTTCGATCCAGTCGTCGGAATAGCCTTTGGCCTTGTAGAGGGCGCGGGTACGCTTGGTGGCCAGTTCCGGGTCTTCAATTTCCTGGATGCGTTCGTAGCCGACCCTGGCTAGCCAGCGTTTGAACGGTTCGGCCTTCGGGCTGGGGATGGATTGGATGAGGCGGAAGAGCCCTTCGGTGTTCCAGCACTGGAGTAACTGGCGTCCGCCTGCCGTGTCAAACTCAAGGCCAAGGGGGGGGACAATTTGTCCCCCCCCCTTGAAAACTTCGTCAAGGGATGGGTCACGCTTTCGGAGCTTCTTTAGATAGTCGCTGGCATTGACCGAATCGGTCAACACGACGACGACATCCGTGATGACGAACCACCATTCGTTGTTATGGATGGTGCGACGGACTTCTTTGCGCTGGAAAAGCGCGATGCGCGTCTCGGGATTTGGAGTGATATCGTTCATGATTGTCCTTTGAATTCTGTAAAGCTAACGACGAGCGCCGCATAGGGCGACGTTAGAAATTGAGGATGCAGAACCATATAGTGTCGAGTATGCCAACGCGGGCCACTGGGTGCAAGCTCTCCTTCGGCGAACCAACCCGCGAGGGTGTAATTCAAGAAGGTGTGGTAGGGTTACACCCCATACCTGAAACCCGATTCATCGAATATTATTAACTTTTTCCAATCCCGCAATTGCATCTATTTTCGAGGAGGGACATTTGAAGCGCAAGACTGACTATGTGCATAGTTTGCTGGTGACCGGGGCCCTCGCCATCGTCATGCTCATGCCGATGATGAGTGCGGGCGATGAATCCGTATCCAATGCCGTACCCACGATGAAGGCATCCGAGTCCAAGCCCGGCCCCCTCCCTACGACCTATGAGGGACCAGGTCCGCAGCCCAAAGTTGGGTTATCGGAAGAAACCGTGGCAGGGGAAATGTGGGGCGATCATAGTTACGTAATCCCTTTTTTAGAAGTAGTCGCGTTTGAAGCTGCGCTGAACATATATGACAGGATGTTTTGGGATGAGGAGGTCTTCGATACCACATACAAGACGTTTGAACGCAATTTCAAGACGACACCAGTGGTAGATTCCGATTCGTTCCAGATAAATCAACTCTATCATCCGTACCAGGGCGCAATGTATTTCGGCTTCGGGCGATCAGCGGGCCTCAGCTACTGGCAATCATTACTGTACAGCATCGGCGGCAGCGAACTGTGGGAAACAGCAGGAGAGACCGGTCCGCCTTCCTTCAACGACCACGTAGCCAGCGGTATCGGTGGAAGCTTGCTGGGTGAGCCGCTATTCCGTATAGCCAGTCTCGTACTTGAAGGTGGAGGCAAGAACCCAGGCTTTTTGCGGGAACTGGGTGCAGCATGCATCTCGCCCCCAACGGGAATCAATCGCCTGCTGTTCGGCGAGCGTTTCGACAAAGTATTCCCAAGCCATAACCCGCCGACGTTCACACGGCTGCGGCTGGGCATGAGTACGTCGGTCCGCGAGTCGGACAATGGCCCTTTGACAACGTACGATCGGCATCAGGAGATGGTTGACTTCTTGATGGCCTACGGACTACCAGGCAAACGCGGCTATACCTATGATCGCCCGTTCGACTACTTCAACTTTGAATTATCGTTCGGCACCGGCAAGGGTTCTTTTGAGAATATCACAAGCCGTGGCCTACTCTATGGTACCGGCTATGAACTGGGCGAAGCCTATCGCGGCCTGTGGGGCCTGTTCGGGAGTTACGATTACATCTCGCCACAGATCTTCCGGGTCTCCAGTACGGCCGTCTCGCTCGGAACTGTAGCGCAATGGTGTATGACGCAGAACTTGGTATTACAGTACTCGGCCCTTGGTGGTGTCGGGTACGCCGCTGCCGGTACCATCAGCGGGCCTGAGGAGCGCAACTACCGCTATGGCACAACCCCGCAGGGGCTCCTTGCTCTTCGTTTCATCATGGGAGATCTGGCAATGGTGGATATGAATCTTCGCGAGTACTACATCAGCGACTTGGGCGGCTCCAGTCCGGATGGCCACGAACTGATCAGACGGGGAAATATAGGTTTTACCGTGCGCGTGTATGGCCAACACGCCCTCGGCCTCCAATACACTTCAACAAGCCGTGATTCCCACGCGTTAGATGCCGACAGACACCAGACGGAGGAAATCGCCAGTATTGTCTACACCCTTCTCGGCGATGACAATTTCGGCGTGGTCGAATAGCAGTCGTAGCCCAAAACAGGTTTTTCGATATTCAATATTACCTCCCATATAACATTCTCCGCAGTAGGGTTACACCCCATGGCAAACAACCAGCACATCGCGTAGTCTTACCCCTGAGATTGAGATGAGAAAGTATAGTGGCAGCAGTGTATGTAAGCCCGTAAGCGGGTAAGACAGAAAGGATCGTCATATGTTGTGGACAATTACAATAGTGTTGTTGGTTCTGTGGGCGCTGGGTCTGGTGACCAGTTACACGATAGGCGGGTTTATTCACATTTTGCTCGTACTCGCCATTATCACAGTACTGATCAGGATAATTCAGGGACGCCGAATAGCCTGACATTTCGACGCTCTCCCAGTCACTTGCTCAAGGTTGGAAAGCTGTTACCGTGTCGCAAAAAAATGGAGGTTCGAGATGAGTTCAAGAAAAATAATTGCAGTCGTACTTATTACTCTGGGTATCGTGGTGCTCGCTTATTCAGGTATTACCCTTAAAACCCCGGGAAAGCCTGTCAACATAGGCCCAATACACGTGGAAACTACACAGCGCCATTTCATCCCACCCGTCGCCGGGGCAATCGCGCTCATCGGCGGGATTGTATTATTGGTTGCGGGAAGCAAGGAGGTCTGACCGGCAGAACGGCAAAGAACCTAATACCAAGGAATATGCTTTATGAAACCTGGCATTGGGCATGGAAAGATAGTAATCGGGAGATATTTTATCCGGAACTTGTTACTGATCCTTGGTCTTTGTGTAGCTGGTCCGTCGGCTGTATGCGGTAGTGACCGAATCGAAACAGCAGGCGATATCCTGGCGTATGGACTGCCTGCTATCGGAGCCGGCATGACTTTGTATCATAAGGACGGTGAGGGTGCTTTGGAGTTTGGTGAGTCAGGTCTCCTCACGATGGCTTTGACCCAAGGCCTTAAGTTCACCGTTAACGAACGGCGTCCAAATGGCGGAGAACACTCCTTCCCCTCCGGTCATACTTCCTACGCGTTCTTCTCGGCTGAGTTCATACGTGAACGCTACGGCTGGAAGGCAGGATTTCCTGCTTATGCAGCGGCTTCATTTGTCGGCTATAGTCGCGTCGAGTCAAAAGCCCACCATGTGCATGATGTGTTGGCAGGAGCAGCCATCGGGATAGGAAGCAGCTGGATTTTCACGAAGCCCTACAAGAACTGGCAGATTGAAGCCGAACTGGGCGGCGGTTACTTCGGCCTGGGCTTGTGCAGGCGATGGTAGGAAACAGTAGGGTTATACCCCATAGTAAGTAACCAGCCCATCGCGTAGCCTTACCTTCAGTAAAAACAGAACGGAGGTACCACAGAAGAGAAAGCATGAGTCAGAACGTTCCAATTAATGGGGCATCCCCCACAACAATAGAAGAATTAAGGAAGTAGAATGAAACGAAAATCAATATATCCCTTAGTGTTTGCAACAGCTGCGGCCGTAATGTTCGTCACCAGTCAACCTCTATGCGCATCGAAAGGCGATGACAGGATAGAGTCATCGTTCAAAAAAACCTACGTCTATGAGACGTTGCTCAGGGACAATGCGGTCAGCGTCGAGGCCAAAGACGGTGTCGTTACGTTGACCGGAACCGTCCCCGAAGAATCCTTCAAGTCGCTGGCGCAGGAAACCGCTATGGGTTTACCAGGGGTCACTCGAGTTGACAATCAACTGGCAACTAAAGCTGAAGCCGCCGCCGAAAAAGCGGATACGTGGATTGGCAGAAAAGTAAAGCTCGCCCTTCTGTTCCATCGGAACGTCAACGCCGTAAAGACAGTTGTTGAGGTAAAAGATGGCGTAGTAACGCTAAAAGGCGAAGCTTCAAGCACGGCCCAGAAGGAACTTACCACCGAATACGCCAAAGATATCGATAACGTTAAAGAGGTAAAGAACGAGATGACCGTGGCAACGACGCCCGAAAAGCCGGAGCGAACCGAAGGCGAGAAGATGGATGACGCATCCGTTACCTCCCAGGTCAAGACGGCGCTGTTAACCCATCGCTCGACCAGTTACATGAAGACCAAGGTCGAGACGCGGCAAGGCGAAGTGACTTTGACCGGCATTGCCAAGAACGCAGCCGAAAAGTCCCTGGTTACCAAGCTCGTCACCGACATTCATGGAGTGGCCAGCGTAAAGAACGAGATGACGATCGAATAAATCAAACAGCCTGGCAAATTGATGTCGGCGGATACGGAGCGTATCTGCCGGCATCAACTCCAGGCCAACTCACAGAAACATGGTACAGAAAGGTAAGAGAGGTTTATATGGAACATGCAAGCAGTGAAAAAATTTCGGAAGCGCTGAAACTCCTCGAGGAGGCGGCGACGCAAAAAAAAGATGAGTTAAAGAGTGTCATATCCGACAAATACACAAACTTGAAAAACATCATCGTAGAGACCGAAAGCAGTCTCGTCAAAACACTGTCCAACGCCAGGAAACATGCGGTTGAGGCGGCCGTTCATGCGAAAGACGTTGGCGTCGAGAAAGCCCGCGAAATAGCCATCGACGCGGACAAGACCGTTCACAACAATCCGTGGCCCTACATAGCAGGCGCGGCAGCCATCGGTTTGTTGCTGGGTTATATTCTCGGACGGAATCGCAAGTAACGCCATCCAACAGGAGGATCTATGCTCAAGGACCTGATCAAGGGACTGCTGGCCGGAATTGCGATCAAGTTGCTGGACAACTATCGGCATCTGTCAATTAAGTTGTTCAAGATCGAGGCAGCAAAGTCCTATTTGCAAAGCGTGCAGATAGCCAGGTTGTCGGCACTCGGCCTGATGCAGCTGGGACTGGTCATCGCTCTTATCTGCCTTGGCACGGTTCTATTCCATGCCGGGCTGTTCACCCTGCTACCCTGGACAGTGAAAGCAAAAGCGCTCCTGGGTATGTTCCTCGGTTTGGCCTACGTAATCAGCGGCAGCGTCGCACTCGGTGCGGCAATGAATGAAAAAATCTGGATGGAGAAATCTGGTGCAACAAAAATGCTGGAAGAAGCAACCAGTCAATCTAAAGAAAACGGATAACCCGACATTGAAGAACGGGTTACCGGGCATACCGAGAACAGGCGAAACAAAGACCCATGGAAG
>MHBM01000053.1:7415-12607 GCA_001804885.1 Lentisphaerae bacterium RIFOXYA12_FULL_48_11 | reverse complement strand
CAAGCATGAACATCAGACCATTTTGCTCGTTATTGCTGCAGTGGAGAAGGAGGTCACCTCCATCAATAATACTGGCGAGATTCACGCGCAGACCATCCGCGAGATTGTGGACTTCCTCAAAAACTTCGTGGACCGCGGCCATTACGTAAAAGAAGAAAAACATCTGTTTGTCATTATATGCAGACGCGGCATGTCAATGAAGACCGGCCCCCTGGCCCTACCCGTCATGATTCAAGAGCACGAGCAGAGCCGCGGCTTTGTGTGCGCCATTGCCGAAGCGGTTGCAGACAAAAGCGTTCATGATGCTGCCACGATCCAGAAGATTAAAGAGAATATGGCAGCCTACGCCCAATTACTTCGGACACATATTGACAAAGAGAATAACTTCCTCTACGTCATGGCTGACCGCATCCTGGACATACATGACCAGGAAGCCCTCTGCTCTGCTTTTGACAAGGTCAACACAGAGGAGATGGGCGAAGGCGTGCAAGAGAAATATCACTCATGGATTGAGAAATTGATCAACAAGGATTTCCCCGAATCAAGCGTACGGCTGAGCCAGACAGGAGCATGGGAATCCTCCACAGGTATCAAGGACGAACCGGCTGAACCGATCATCGCCATAGCCGATAAAGCCCTGACAGAAGGTTTTGCCGATGCGATGATCAATAAGATCAGCATTCATCTCGCAGAAGCCATCAAAGAAAAGTTCCACAAGGCACTTGAAGCCTGGAAAAACAAAGACAAGAGCGTGGATGCGGGTCGTGAGTTTGTGCAAGCCTACTTAACCTACATGCACTACGTAGATGACATCCACTCCTCCATCATATCAGCTGGTAACCACCGCCACACAGAGGCCACTGAATGCGAGACCGAACACAAAGAGCATAAGGAATGACACGTAACCTGACCAGATCGCGGAATACATGAAAATCGAGAAAACGATTCGCCGCGGGTATGGCGAGTCCTCCGTCGTAACTGCGGTAGATAACAATGAAAGAACGCGAAATGCATACAACTAACGCTCCCGTCGCGAACGATTGGAACTCACGCAGCCACGTCCAGACAATCGTGATGATGGTGACAACCGCAATCGGAATCTATCTTTGTTACCTGATGGCCATGCCTTTCCTGTCCGCGCTCATTTGGGCACTGGCGCTGGCGGTAGTATTTTTGCCTTTTCACCTTTGGCTGGAATTAAAGCTGAAGCGATCCAATTTGGCCGCAGTGTTTTCCGCACTTCTGGTCGGCCTGATAGTGGTTGTCCCGACGACCTTCATTGGGCAACGGCTCATCACACAGGCGGCGAAAGGTGCGCAACTCGTCACGGCCAAGGTCGAATCCGGTGATTGGCGACGTGCCGTCGAATCCCATCCGCGGCTCAATCGACTTGCCGACAAAATAGAGCAGCAATTTGACTTGCCCGGAACCGTTCAATCTCTTACCGCATGGCTGACCAACACCACCAAGTCCATCGTCAAAGGTTCCGTGATTCAGGTGCTCGGCTTCCTGCTGACATTCTACCTGCTTTTCTTTTTCCTCCGTGACCGTCGCGCAGTGCTCCATTTGCTCCGATCTCTCGCACCTCTTTCGGAAGTAGAAATGGACCAACTGCTGAGCCGGGTCAACGACACCATTTACGCTACGATCTACGGAACGCTGGCCGTCTCCGCCGTGCAGGGTCTGCTGGGTGGATTGATGTTCTGGTGGTTGGGCCTGCCGGCACCATTGCTCTGGGGCGTGGTTATGGCTGTGTTGGCTGTTTTACCGGTGTTGGGTGCCTTTGTGGTTTGGATACCGGCTGCACTTTTTCTGGTTCTGGCTGGCAGTTGGGGAAAAGCCCTGATTCTTGCCGTTTGGGGTCTGATTGTCGTTGGGGGCCTCGACAATCTGCTTCGTCCGATCCTGGTGGGAAACCGTCTGAAACTCCACACCGTCATCGTCTTCATGTCTGTGGTCGGGGGCCTTATTCTGTTTGGTCCCGTCGGTCTCATCCTGGGTCCCGTAGTACTCACGATTACAGTGGTACTTCTGGAAATCTGGCGGCGACGCAGAGAAGACCGGTGCGGACTTGAGGAAGCAGGTACAACATCCCGTTGAAAGCGTAATACTGAAACAAACGGAAGATATAGAGAAAGGAACTAAACGTCATGGAAACATCCCCTATTCTGGTGCCGCCTATCCGGCCAGGCCGCATACTCATTGCTGACGATGATGCCCAGTCGCGCAGACTGTTACGGGACTTGCTGACGGCCAAGGGACACATTGTGACCGAAGCTGTCGACGGGGAAGATGCATTGGCGGCTGTCCGCCGCGAGGTACCTGACATTATCCTGCTGGACGTAATGATGCCCAAGATAGATGGATTTGAAGTATGCCGTCATATGAAAAGCGATCCAGCCACAGCATTGATTCATATACTTATGATTACCAGTCTCACACGGCGTGAAGATCGCATGAAAGGCATCGAATGCGGAGCCAGTGACTTCCTGGCCAAGCCAGTGGAGAGCGAAGAAGTGCTGCTACGGGTACGTAACGCAATCCTGGCCAAGCAGGTTATGGACGAATTACAGCAACGGCGACGCGCAGAAGCTACTGCGGATCCGCTGTCACGCCGGCTGCGCAGTCTATCGACCTCAGACGCCGGGTTAGCGCTGGCCCTGCTGACCGTAAGTGCCGAGATGCTGGAATGGCGCCTGGCCACCGGCCGGCTCGACAAGTCTGAACGCGACAAACTGTACGAAGTGTATGAACGACTCAGCGCCGCATTGGCAAAGTCAGGCCCCGCGCCTGTTTAAGAAAGTAGGATTATCATGGCAAAAATTGATGCCCTGTTCGCGCAACTTGTAGCCCTTGGGGGCAGCGACCTCCATCTTTCGTCCGAACGCAAACCTTTGATCCGGGAGAGCGGAAACATCATGGCACTGGAACTACCCATCATGGATGCCAAGACGGTGTCGCAATACCTCCAGGAAATAATGCCTGAAACGAACCGGCGCGAATTCGAAGATCGTAACGACACCGATTTCGCATATGAAATGACCGGCCTGGGCCGATTCCGTGCCAATGTATTTCGTGATCGCGACGGATTGGGCGGTGTTTTCCGCGTTATTCCAACCAAAATACTTTCTACGGAACAGTTGAATCTGCCGAAAACCATCACGGATCTGTGCTATTTGAGCAAGGGACTGGTGGTCATAACCGGACCCACGGGAAGCGGCAAGAGTACTACGCTTGCCGCGATGATCGACCATGTAAATCGAACGCGGACGGACCACATCATAACCATCGAGGATCCGATCGAGTTTGTTCACAAGGACAACAAATGCCTGATCAACCAGCGGGAAGTACATAACCATACACAAAGTTTTACCGGGGCGCTGCGTGCCGCACTGCGTGAAGATCCCGATATCGTGCTTGTCGGCGAGATGCGAGATCTTGAGACAATAGAGATTGCGCTCCACACCGCAGAGACCGGCCATCTGGTCTTCGGCACTTTGCACACCAACACAGCTGCCAGCACCGTGGACCGAATCATCGACGCTTTTCCAGCCGACCGGCAGAACCAAACCCGCACCATACTGGCCAGCTCACTCAAGGGCGTGGTGGCGCAGACGCTCTGCAAACGCAAGACCAAGGGACGTGTGGTAGCCCTGGAAATCCTGATTGTCACCCGCGGGATCTCCGCCATGATCCGCGACGGCAAGACCTGCCAGATTCCATCCGCCATGCAAATCGGCGGCGCACATGGCATGGTATTACTCAACGACGCCCTGACCAAGCTTGTACGTGACGGGATTATCGAACCGCTAGAGGCTTACAGCAAAGCCGTGGACAAAGACGAGTTGTTGGCTAAATTTTCCAAACTGGGTTATGAAATTCCCCAGGCAGACTCACAGTACCAGATAGCGCCATTGACTGAAAAAGAGGAAAAAATAAAGGAGCCTGTGACTGCTGAACCAGCGGTTGCAGCATCCGAGGACAAATCGACCCAGATAGGCCAGACCCTCTCCATCTGTGATGCACCGTTTGAGTGCTGTCCATTACAGCAAGTTAATTTACCTCAAGAACCCACGGTATATGTCGTTTTGGGTGTCGATGAGTGGGGTACATGGAAGGTACTTGACGTTGGCCAGACGGATCAGGCGGGAGACGAAAAGCAAGCTGCAGAACGGCAGAGTTACTGGACAAAAAAATGTCCTTCAAAAAACCTCTGGTTTGGCCTGCAGACTGTGAAAGGATCGCTTGCCAGAAACCGGATATCTTTGGAAGGCAAGATCAAGGCTGAGTACAAACTAAACAGCGCATAACTCCCCGCATGGCTGACAAGGCAATGAGCATTCAAAATCAAACGACCCATCATGGCGATTGTCGCCACATTCTCACGGGTAGGGTTTTACCCCATATGAGAAGTGGCACTGACGGGATAATATACATCTCCATGAAAAGGAATGGCGCAGACGAAAACCGCACGTTCCAGAAGAGTCACGGGGAACGCATGTCGGGAATTCAAAACACTCATCGAGCGTTCGCCGTCCTCAATATCCAGACCGGCTGTGGTTCCGCATCACCGGACACAATTAAAACCCGGTGCGAAGGAATCCCCGGCATTGGCGCCGTTCGCATTGACGCGGATCGCGGTAAAATTCATATTCTCTACGACGGGACCATCTCAGCCATCGAACAGGTCGAACACGCTTTACAGATACTCGGCCACACCATTCGTTACCCCGAAGCGATGCACTCATCTTCGCCTCCGGCCCAGAACAGCTGATCTGAATAACAAGGAGACAAAATCATTAAAACCAATCCTCTGAAAGAAATCGGAACATTCGGGCAGTCCATCTGGCTGGATTACATCCGGCGCGATCTGATCACCACCGGAGAATTACGGCATTTGATAGAGGAAGATGGACTGTCAGGGATGACTTCAAATCCATCCATCTTTGAGAAGGCGATTGTCGACGGGAATAATTACGATGCAGACATTCGCTCCATGTCGCTTGAGGGAAGTGATGCAAAGGCCATTTATGAAGCGCTTACTCAGCACGACGTCCGTATGGCTGCTGATGAATTCTTGCCGATTTACAAAAAGACTGATGGCAAAGATGGTTATGTCAGCCTGGAGGTTAATCCCCACCTGGCGCACGACACAAAAGGCACGATAGATGAAGCCCGCCGGTTATGGAGCG
>MHBM01000053.1:0-7385 GCA_001804885.1 Lentisphaerae bacterium RIFOXYA12_FULL_48_11 | reverse complement strand
TTCCCGCCACGGCCAATGGGCTGCCGGCCATCCAGCAACTCCTCAGCGAGGGAATCAATGTTAATGTGACGCTGCTCTTTGGGTTGCCCCGTTACCGGCAGGTTGCGGAGGCGTACGTCGCCGGCATTGAAGCGCGGGCGGCACAAGGGAAACCCGTTAAACATTTAGCCTCAGTAGCAAGTTTCTTCGTGAGCCGTATTGATGTGTTGGTGGATTCGCTGCTGGAGAAACATATCGCGCAAGGAGGCAAGGAGGCAGACCTCGCGAAGAAAGTGCGTGGTCAAGTTGCCATCGCCAGTGCGAAAATGGCCTATCAAATCTACAAGAAGATCTTCGGCAGGGACCGTTTCCAGAAACTGGAGAATCAGGGCGCTCTTGTCCAGCGACTGCTCTGGGCCAGCACAGGCACCAAGAACCCGGACGATAATGATGTGAAATACGTCGAGGCTCTCATCGGACCGGACACGGTCAACACAATCCCTCTGAAAACCCTCGACGCCTACCGCAACCACGGAGCGCCCAAACCCAGACTCGAACAAGACGTCAATGAAGCTCACTGGGTATTGGAGCGATTGCCGGAACTGGGTATCAGCATCGACACCATAACCCGGCAGCTTGAGGACGAGGGAGTCGAGAAATTCAACAAGCCGTTCGACAAGTTGATGGAGACGCTGGCACAAAGGTCCCCATGACATTTATGAACACAAATCTAAAATCCTTGATTTGATTGCAACTCTGACGAAAGCTTTAGAATCCAGTACGGTCCCGGAAGCAACGACAGTGGCTGCCTCTGAAATCCTCAAGCGAATGAAGGTAACATCATGAACGCTTACCCACTTGCCGGATAAACCCCTGCCTTCACCGAATCAATGTCTCGAGAAAAGGCGATTTATGAGAGACACGACCCAACGCCGACTCAATACGTGTTTTACATCAGACAATTCGAACCGTGAAGTAGGGTTTTACCCCATATTAGGAAAAAGACGATAAGGCGTATTATACCTGTTTAATGTGCAAAAAGAGGAGGCACACAATGACAGTTGAACTCAAGGATCAAAATATGGTGACGACCCATACGACATCGAAAGCCAAAGCAGTGAAGTCGCGGCTGCTCAGGAAGAAATTAGTAGTTAGTAATCGCAGCGGACTGCACCTGCGTCTGGCTGCCGTGCTGGCAAAAATGGCCTCGGCATTTGACGCGGAGATTCACATCGAAAGCGAGCACAGCATTACAAGCGCCAAGAGCATTTTGGGTCTACTGGCGATAAACGCCAGTAGCGGAAAGGAATTGACTGTAACGGCCGAAGGACACGATGCCCATGCGGCAATTCAGAAAATTGAGCAATTCTTCGCTCTGCAATTGGGTGAGGATGAATCTCAAATGAAGACTGTAACAATATGAGAAGCGAACAATCACCTTTCAGAAAGCCAGTCTACACCTTTTTGTCTGCGCGTAGTGCAGTTTTGTGGAACTTGATGGCGATCGTGGTTCTTTGTCTGACCGGACTCTGTTTCTCCTCTGAAGCGGAAATGACTCAAAAGCAACAAACCATACAAAAGCTCGACATCGTGATCGTCTCCACAAATCGGGTTTCTGTCGGCACAAACACAATGTCGTTGGTGGCGGCTACAAACGTAATCGCCCTCTACAAGGATACACTTGACGTGATAGTCATCCACGGATCGATCGAAGAGGATTTCTCTGTGATGAGGAAGTCTTCCGTCGTTGATGAGATCGCACGTGCCGGAGTTCCGTTTGTGTTCACTGAGAGAAATGGAGAGTATGCATGGCGGGAACAATCCGGCGCCAATGGTATCCAGACAGTAAAAATCGGAACGGATCAATTTGCCACTCTGCGCCGATTCTGGAAAAAAGGGAGTGAAGATTCGAAAACATCCTCTGGACCGGTTCTGCAGACGGCTGTTGATTGGGACACCACTACCGGAACTTACGAGTTGAAACGTGTCTCGCTCGGACTCTTTGGAGAACATGTCTGGCTCATACATGAGCAATCCCAATCGGATGAAAAGACCGGAACCATCGGGATTCAACTCAAGAAGGAATGGTAGATCGGATGATCGAATCTAGCCTGATTAATTCATCAACTTCGCGCTTTTCTAACAAAGGTAGGGTTTAACCCCATAGCGAAGCCGACACTGCCGGTGCAATATATGATTGTAAGTAGTTGCACAAACCTCAGGGAAACCGGTTTGTCAAATATGCTGTTGGCTGGGAACCGGCCGCTGGCAGAGCCGAAACGTACAAAACGAAAGGACTTGTATGCTGAACAATGCTAAAACACTGAATGGTTATAAACTGCACAGCCTCGACGGGGAAATAGGGAAGGTCAAGGAGTTCTACTTCGATGACAAACACTGGACTGTTCGTTATCTTGTCGCAGACACGGGAAACTGGCTCCCAGGCAGGCAAGTATTGATCTCCCCCTACTCGCTGATCTCAGTGAACAGCGAAGAACAAAACATCGCGATAAATTTAACCAAAAAACAGATTGAAGATAGTCCAGCCCTGGACAGTAACAAACCCGTTTCACTACAATTCGAAGAAACCTATTACAGGTATTATTCCTGGCCGATATATTGGAGCGGTCCATACAGCTGGGGTGCTTATGCTTACATTGTCCGTGACCGCAATAACTGGAAAGAGGCCAGCCAACGGGAGAAAACGTGGGATCCCAATCTGCGAAGTACTCACGAGGTAAGTGGATATAACATCCACGCCACAGACGGTGATATTGGCCACGTTGAGGATTTTATCATCGATGATGAAACATGGGCGATTCGTTACATGATAATCGATACACGGAACTGGCTGCCCGGGAAACAAGTACTGGTTTCACCGCAATGGATCGAACGTGTAAGCTGGCAGGAATCAAAAGTCTTCGTCAATCATTCCCGCGAAAGCATCAAACAATCACCGGAATACGCGGAAAAGCAGCTACTGACCCGGGATTACGAGACCAGACTGCATCGCCACTATGAACGCCAGGGATACTGGGTCGATGAAGCGATTGCCACGAGGCAATCCAAATGACATGTCAGCCTTCCGATCACGCTCTGGCCAACCAAGTCGCCGGTTGGCCGTAGAGGAAGAAAATGAGACTGAGCCAGATGAATATGACAAGGCGGCTTGACCACAAGGTTCGCAGGGTTTGGGCCGTGCTCCGTCTTGCCGCGAAAACATTTTCGCGGATCGACGGGGTGCAATGGGCGGGATCGTTCGCCTTCAATGCGTTCTTCGCGTTGTTTCCGTTGATGATCCTCGTCGTCGCCCTTGCCTCGACCATTATGGACCGGGATCGAGCCGGGAAAGCGATCATTGTCTACATAGAGAGCTACGTCCCGATTGGCGGGGAAATGCAGAGTTACATCTTTGACACCATTGCCGGTGTGGTCAAAGCGCGGGGGCAGGCCGGTGTGGTGGCATTTCTCATCCTGATCTGGGTCGTTCTCCAATGCTTCACTACCCTCATCTGCGCGACCAACCGCGCTTGGGGTACTACAGTGCACGCTTGGTGGCGGTTGCCGCTGAAAAGCCTGGTGCTGCTCGGCCTCACGGCTGGTGCTTCTCTCCTGGGTATGACGTTGACGGTAATGATGAGGATGTCAAAGAGTTGGCTCTACACAGTGAGTGATTTCCATTCCTGGATCTATGCCCAGGCGCGCCTATTCATCCCTTTGGTGGTGGTGTTCCTCAGTCTGAGCGTATTCTACAGGCTGGCTCCGCGCCGCCCCATGCGGTTTGCCCAAGTGTGGGCCGCCGCCCTGTGCGCCACGGCTCTCTTGCAGATAGCCGAAAGCCTATTCGCGATCTACCTCAAGGACTTCGCCACGTTGAACGCGGTCTACGGGGCGTTCGGCGGAACAATGGCATTGCTGCTGTGGGTTTACCTTTCCGGATGCATTTTCATCTTCGGCGCCTGCCTGTGCGCCGCTCAGGCCGAAGAGCGTTCAGCGTCGTTGGCAACAGGCATGGCAAACTAAACCAAAGGAGAACTGAACCATGAAGTTAAACACACTCACGCCGGATCTGCTCCGCAAGATGCACGCCTACTGGCGCGCCGCCAACTATCTCTCGGTCGGCCAACTCTATCTACACGACAATCCCTTACTTCGGGAGACGTTGAAGTTGTCACACGTTAAGTCGATGCTTCTCGGGCATTGGGGCACTACACCGGGACAGAACTTTATTTATGTTCATTTGAACCGGATCATCAAGAAATACGATCTCGATATGATTTATGTTTCTGGTCCCGGACACGGCGGCCCGGCATTGGTGGGTAATACTTACCTTGAAGGCACCTACAGTGAGATCTATCCTAATATCAGCCAGGACGAAGCCGGTCTGAAAAAGCTGTTCAGGCAATTTTCATTTCCTGGCGGAATTCCCAGCCATGTTTCACCGGAGTGTCCGGGGTCGATTCACGAGGGTGGAGAGTTGGGGTATTCACTCAGCCATGCCTTTGGGGCAGTCTTCGACAATCCGGAACTGATCGTCGCCTGTGTCGTCGGCGACGGCGAAGCGGAAACAGGTCCGTTAGCCACCGCATGGCACTCCAATAAATTTCTCAATCCGATTACCGATGGCGTAGTGTTGCCGATCCTGCATCTCAACGGATATAAGATAGCCAATCCGGCGGTGCTCGCGCGCATCGAACCGGAAGAGCTGGATCAACTGTTCCGCGGCTATGGCTGGACGCCCTACTTTGTGGAGGGCGACGATCCGGAAACCATGCACCAACGCATGGCTGAACTCCTGGACAAAGCCGTCTTGGAAATCCGTCAGATTCAAAGCTATGCACGAGAACACGGGGCCGCCGCCCGCCCGCGCTGGCCGATGATCGTCCTCAGATCCCCAAAAGGCTGGACGGGACCGCAGGAGGTCGATGGACTGCAGATCGAGGGCACCTTCCGGGCGCACCAGATCCCCGTCGTGGTGGATTCCGCGCATCCAGATCACCTGAAGCTTCTTGAAGATTGGATGAAAAGCTACAAGCCTGAAGAACTCTTCGACAAGAGCGGGCGTCTTTTGCCGGACTTTCGGAAATGCGCAGTGAATGTGCCGTCCCCGGGCTCTGTTGAGGCTTCAGACGCGCATATGCTTGGAGAGTTCTTGCGCGAGGTGGTTAAACTCAATCGGGAGCAGCGAAATTTCCGGATCTTTGGTCCCGACGAGACACTTTCCAACCGGTTGAATTGCGTTTTTGAGGTAACCAACCGGCAGTGGGAAGCCCGGATGGAAGATAACGATGAATTTCTTGCGCCTGACGGCCGGGTCATGGAGATGTTGAGCGAGCATCAATGTGAAGGCTGGCTCGAGGGATATCTGCTTACCGGGAGACACGGGTTGTTTAACTGCTATGAGGCGTTCATCCACATTATCGATTCGATGTTTAACCAGCACGCCAAGTGGCTGAAAGTCAGCGCAGAACTGCCGTGGCGCAGAAAAATTGCCTCTCTTAATTATCTTCTCGCATCACATGTATGGCAACAGGCTCATAATGGTTTTACCCATCAAGACCCCGGCTTTATCGACCACGTGGTGAACAAGAAGGCATCCGTGGTACGCGTGTACCTTCCTCCTGACGCCAACTGCCTGCTGTCGGTTTGGGATCATTGTTTGAGGAGCCGGCATTACGTTAACGTTGTGATCGCCGGCAAATACCAGGCCCCTCAATGGTTGTCCATGACGGCGGCCGTAGAACACTGCACAAAGGGGATCGGCATCTGGGAATGGGCGGGATGCGATCAGGCAACCGAACCTGACATCGTGATGGCCTGTTGCGGTGACGTACCCACGCTGGAAACGCTCGCCGCCGTTTCGATCCTTCGGACCCACTTGCCCGAGTTGAAGATTCGCGTGATCAACATTGTGGACCTGATGAAGCTGCAGCCGGAAAGCGAACACCCGCACGGACTGAGCGATCAGAACTTCGATGCCCTGTTCACCAGGGACAAACCGATCCTCTTCGCGTTTCACGGCTACCCGTGGCTGATTCACCGGTTGACCTATCGCCGCACGAACCACAGGAACCTCCATGTGCGCGGCTACAAGGAAGAAGGCACCATCACCACCTATTTCGACATGACCGTGCTGAATGATCTGGACCGCTTCCACCTTGTACAGGACGCGATTGATCGGGTTGGCTCGCTTGGAAATCGAGGCGCAACGCTTAAGGAGATGATGACCAACAAGCTGAACGAGCATAAGCGATACATCGACCAGCACGGCATGGACATGCCGGAAGTGCAGAACTGGAAATGGAGCAGTCCCACATGAATGTTAGTTCCCAGAACGCCGGCACTGTCGTCTCTGTACGCGGCAGCGTCGTGGATATACGGTTCGATGAGCATTTGCCGCCCATTTACTCGGTGCTGAGAACGGGTGCTGAAAAGCAAATCGTCATCGAAGTGCTGGCACAGCGCGATGCGCGGCATGTGCGCGGCATGGCGGTGGAGGACACGGGCGGGCCCCTTAAAGCGCCGGTTGGCAAAGGGACCCTCTCGCGTATGTTCGACGTGTTTGGCAATGTCATCGACCGCCAGGCGGCTATAAAGCCCGCAGTTTCTTTCTGGCTGGCAGTACATATAGCACGGATAGGCTCTTAGTCGGACATGGGGTAAACACCCCATAGCGCCAAACAGGGGTTTTAGATTACTCTTTGTGAAATGAGAGACAAAAGGCTTATCCGAGACTAAAAGTCAACCGGAGGTTTTCTGCTGTTTTGACTCAAGACACCAACAGAACAAAATAAAGATATGACATCTCCCCTTAAGACTTCCGGCACCAAAGTTGTCGCCTCACCATCGAGAGGACCAACAAAACCATTACATCGCATTCTTGTGATTGAGGATGACGTGATTATTCGCAAGCTCAACGCCCGCGTATTGGCTCACTCCGGTTATCAGGTTGATGCCGCTGAAAATGGGGCCATAGGCTGGGAGGCGCTTCGTACGAACAACTTCGATCTCCTGATTACGGATCACGACATGCCGAGATTGTCCGGCTTGGAGCTTGTCAAGAAAGCGCGTTCCGCGCACATGACCCTGCCTATCATCTTAGCAACCGGCACATTACCTGAGAAGGAGATAGAAAGGCACCCCTGGCTCCATATTACCGCAACACTGCTTAAACCATTCTCCTCTGACCAATTGTTGGAAACAGTCAAAAAGGTCCTGCACCCCGCATATCGCACCTCAATCGCTCTCCACGCGCAAGCACCAATCACAACCGCTTTCTAGCCCGGATATTGCATCAAAGTCTTGCAATATCCGCCCGAAGGGCTTCGGCGCGCCCCGGAATTCTGGGGCTTGCTCAGGATTTACCTTTCGATGCGACGAAGGGTCATCTTGAGCAAAGTGCAATA
>MHBM01000052.1:4281-18135 GCA_001804885.1 Lentisphaerae bacterium RIFOXYA12_FULL_48_11 | reverse complement strand
TTTCTGGTTCTGATTGCCGCCCCTTTGCTGACTGCGCTGGCCAGTTGGCTGCCGGCCATAATTGCTGCACAGCAGGATCCAGCCGATGTACTGAGGGAGGAGTGACATGATTTTGCTGGAGTTAAGCCATCTTAGTAAATCATTCATGGGCCCGAGCGGTGCAGTGCACGCCGTTGAGGACGTTACACTCACAGTTGAGGCGGGTGAGTTTGTGGCTGTTCGAGGATCGAGCGGCTGTGGCAAGACAACATTACTGCTTGCGGCAGGTGGTCTTCTTGTGCCGGATGGTGGTGAGGTAAGGGTCGCCGGAGAAAATCCCTACCGTCTGTCCCCTGAAGAACGGGCACAGTTCCGTGCGAAACATATCGGCTTTGTTTTTCAGCAGTTTCACTTGGTACCATACCTTAATGTTCTGGACAATATCCTGGTGCCTGAACTGGCCTCTGTTTCCGGTGACTGCCTTGAGAGGGCTAGGGCCCTTGCTGCTCAGTTTGGGCTGGGTGACCGCCTGGACCATGTGCCATCCCAGCTCAGCACAGGGGAGCGCCAGAGGACTGCGCTGGCGAGAGCCTTGTTGAATAAACCACAATTGGTGCTAGCGGACGAACCCACGGGGAATCTTGACCAGGACAATGCTCGTGCTGTCCTAAATGCGCTGGCCGATTTTGCACGCGCCGGCGGAGCGGTGTTGCTGGTGACTCACGACCCGTTGGCTGCCGAGCATGCGATCCGCAGCATTGAAATGAAAAAGCCTGATTAACAGGAAGGCTGGTGAAAGGAATCTATGGCTGTACGAGAAACAGGCATAGATAAAGAGTTGACCGAAGAAGTTGTGCAGGAGACTGCTATTTCGGTGGTGCGAAACCTTGAACGATTGCCCGGGTAGAGTTAATAGAGTCATTCAGATTGTTAAGTTTAACGATGAAAAAACACAAAGGTCATTGTTTGTTAATGCGGCAATATTCGAGAGTAGTATCGGTAATGTGTTGTTTTATGTCGATTACGATAAGTTTATCGGCGGCGGAAAATAAACAGGCAGAGAAATCATGGACCGATAAGCTGAGTTTTGGCGTAGAGAATAGGGTGCGATACGAGTATAAATCCGATTTTGATTTTGACAACAGTAAGGATGACAATGGAGACCTGTTGTATAATCGGTTCAGGCTGAATTGTAAAATCGACTTTAACGAAAAAAATACGTTCTTCATCGAAGGGTTGGATGCCAGGGTTACGGCCCATGATCTTGCAAGGCCGGCCCAGACGGATCAGTTTGACCTGCACCAGGCATATTTGAATTTCCTGGATTTGATGTCATTGCCTCTGGATATCAAGGTTGGTCGCCAGGAAATGAAATACGGTAAAGGGAGGTTGATTGCTGCTCCAGCCTGGGCAAACAAGATCACTGCTTTTGATGGCGGCGTTCTGCGTTTTAAAAGAGCGGGTTTTTATTCGGATTTATTCTATGGCCAGTGTGTCCCGTATGAGGAGTCCAGATTTAATCATTCCTCCAGTGATGTTTCCATCAAAGGCGTTTACTGTGGCTACCAGGAAAACAAGGATACAACTCAATGCGAAGCTTATTTTATCAACAACATCAATTTTGCCGGCAGTAACGATGTTAAGAGAAACACCTTCGGGACCCATTTACTTGTCCCGCTTGTCATGGGTTTGGTGTCTGACCTTGAGGGTTGTTACCAGTTCGGGGATGAAGGACCAAAAGA
This sequence comes from Lentisphaerae bacterium RIFOXYA12_FULL_48_11, assembly GCA_001804885.1. Taxonomy (GTDB): domain Bacteria; phylum Verrucomicrobiota; class Kiritimatiellia; order UBA8416; family YA12-FULL-48-11; genus YA12-FULL-48-11. The sequence continues at coordinate 16,414 of MHBM01000052.1, read as the reverse complement.
TGTGAGCGCTTATGCATTGCATGCGGATATTTCCCGCGTTTTTGCGGATATTGTATGGAAACCAAAACTGACGGTTGAATATAATTATGCCTCCGGCGACGAAGACTCACGGGATACAAAAATCAATACATTCGTGCCGCTCTACCAGACAATACACGATCCCTACGGGGTTATGGATTTCTTCCGGTGGCAGAACATGCAGGAGCTTGCTTGTTCACTGATGCTCGCGCCGCAGAGGAAGGTGAAAATAATTTCTGAAGTTCATTGCTTCTTCCTGGCCGATACAAGTGATTACTGGTACACGTCTTCCTGCGGTAAGGTCAGGTCGCCCGTCGATGACAGTGCAAATTCATATGCCGGAACAGAAACATCGCTTGTAGCAAAGTTCGATCTTCTTGATTACGTGAAACTGGAAAGCGGCTACGCGCATTTCTTTGCTGGATCATATCTCGGTGATACTGGAACCAGTGATGATGCCGACTGGGTTTATGCGCAGGTTAGTGTGAAGTTCTAAGCTGAAAGATGATTAATCAAAATGACAAAGAAAATTATAATTGTCTCTATCTTGATCCTGATTATTGCCGTGACGGGGGTTATGCTTTGGAATCGTTTGCATATTAACCAGAAAGAAGGCCAGAAAGAGTTGGTCCTATATTGCGGGGCCGGGATTCGGACGGGGGCGGCGGCTGTTATTGACGCGTTTGCGGTAAAAAACAATGTACGAATCATTCCAACATATGAAGGCAGCGGCCAGTCGCTTGGAAAGATTTCTGCCGGTGCCGGTGGTGATTTGTTCATGCCCGGTGCGGAATTATATGTGGAAAAAGCCATTGAGAAAGGCTTGGCCGGGGGCGAGACCAAAAAAACTGTCGCTTATTTCATTCCGGTGTTGTTTATCCAGAAAGGCAATCCGAAGTCGATATTGACGCTGCAGGATCTGAAAAAGAACGGAATCCGTGTTGGCATAGGTGATGAACGTTCGGCGGCTGTAGGCAAGACGACAATGGATATTCTGAAAAAGAACGGCATAGCTTATGACGATGTCGCAAAAAATGTGGTTTATAAAAGTGGCACAGCGGATGAACTTGGTGTTGCAATACAGATGAGAACGGTTGATGTGGTTGTTATCTGGGATGTAAACGCCAGGTACTTCAGCCAACATGGTGAAATTATCCAGATTCCACCCGATCAGAACATACCCTCCTTGATCCCGATAGTGATTCTCAAGTCAACCAGATATCCGCAGGAGGCAAAGGAATTTGTCGATTTTGCAACATCTTCTGAAGGAAAAAAGATTATGACAGATCATGGTTTTACGATCAGTTATCCTGAGGAGAAAGCAGGGAATTGACTGTTTGTGCGAAGGTGTTGAATGATGAGTCGGAACAAGATTATTTTATTATCGGCAGTAATGGTTGTCATGGTCTCAGCCATTGCTTTCTCGCTGCGTCCTCGCGGCAAGCAGCCGGGAGAGATCCTGATCCTCTGTGGCGGTTCAATGCGCGCGGCGATTGACCAGGTTGTGGCGGAATACAGGAAAGTTTCAACCGACTCAGTGCTGGTCAGTTATGGCGACTCGAGTGAATTCACCGTGCAGTTGCAGAGGACGCAGAAGGGAGACATCCTTGTCTGCCATGATCCTTTTATGCCTTGGGCCATGGAGCTTGGCCTTATAGAGCAGTCTGCGAATGTGGCCAGGGTGGACATTGTCATTGTCGTTCCGAAAGACAATCCAAAAGGTATCCGCGAGTTGAAGGATCTCGGGCAGGCCGGCCTGCGGCTGGGGCTCAGCGATCCAAAGTATTCCACGGCCGGCCAGATCGAGGCGGAGATCCTGGGTAAAGTGGATTACGGTCCGGCGGTCCTGAAGAACGTAAAGCTGGAGACCAGGGGGCATCAGGCCCTGTGCACGGATGTGCAGATTGGTGCTCTTGATGCTGCAATCGTATGGAATGCCGTTGCAGGTCAATGGACGAATTCCTTGCTTGTCATACCGGTTCCAAAAGACAATATCCCGGCGCTTCACCTGGAACCGTTTAAGAAATGTGACATGCGGAACATCAACGTGGCTATAGGGATTACCCGTTATGCCGAGGGTAATGAACGGGTAAAACGTTTTTATGATTTTGCCATAACCCGGAAGGATATCTTTACAAGGCTGGGCTTTGCGCCAGTAAAGGAGCAGTAAATGGCGTATTATCTTCCTGCCGACTGGAGCAGGTTTTTCCTGATTATTCACCTGATGGTTTCTGTTTTTGCTATTGGTTCTGTGACCCATCACTGGTGGCTTGTGGTGAAGAAAAACGGTTCTTCCGAAAGGTTGTACCGTTTTGCTGTCTGGATGGCTACAGGCTATACCCTGGCGCTGCTCCTTGGTATCCTGATATATCCAGGTTATAATGTACTGGTTCGTAAACCGCCGCTGGGCATGCTGGAGGCTTCCGCGAGCTGGGCCGTCGGCCTTTTTGAGATCAAGGAACACCTGGGTACAATTGCCTTGGCGATGTTGCCATGGCTGGTTATTTCAGCGCGCTTTTACGAGCAACTGAACCGCATGCAGAGGATCAGCTATGTAATCGCAACATGGCTTTTCACGATATTCGTTTACTATGTGTTTATTGTCGGTGCGCTGGTTACAATAATCAGGACATTTTGAGGGAACTTCGATGCATAGAGCAGTAAATGCCGCAGTGCTTGGCCTGACATTCTTCCTGGTGGCGTATTGCCTGTGTTTCTGGTTCGGGATAATGCCAAAGTTTTATCCCTTGCTTGGCGAGGTGCATTTTGCATCACTGCCCGGTAAGCATATTACCGTTAAGTTTGTTGGATCGGCAATAGTTGGCCTCGTTGCCGGAATTTTTGGATTCCTGATCGGCCGCAGGTTACCGGAGAAGACATCACCATTTTTATATGCGCTGTTTTTTCTGACAATGACAGGTGCCTGCAGTTATCTTGTAATGCGGGAGGTCCTCGCATACATTTGGAGATAGGTTCTATTATGATTTGTGGAAAAAAACCGTTGTACGGAAAGACGTTTGACATACTGCTGGCAGTTCCGCTGGCAATTTACCTGCTGCTCATTGCGGGGCTGACCCTGGCCGTGTTCTTTGCCATCACGCCCGCTTCAATCCGGCAGGCATTTGCCGACAATGCCATATGGGATGCGGTAAGCCTCTCGATGATTACAACAACCCTGAGCACATTTCTTTCCGTTTGTGTTGCAATACCCGCCGGATATATTCTTTCGCGTCACCGATTCTACGGGCATTCCCTGGCCGATACGCTGGTGGATTTGCCAATAGTTTTGCCACCGCTGGTCATGGGGCTCTGCGTACTTCTTTTCTTCAATACGAAGATCGGGCTCTGGCTGGATCGGGGAATCGTCGAAGAAGGGCTCTTTGTGTATCAACCCCTGGGGATTATCCTGGTCCAGTTTATTGTGGGCTGTGCATTTGCCGTACGCGTAATCAAGAGCGGCTTTGATTCAATGGATCCGGCCTATGAAGATATGGCCATGACTCTCGGCGCCAACCGCTGGCAGACTTTTTATAAGGTCACGCTTTCCTCCGCAGCGCCAAGCATCATGGCCGGGGCTGTGATAAGCTGGGCGCGCATTTTTGGATTGTTCGGGCCGATCCTTCTGGTTGCCGGAACAATGCGCGGGAGAACCGAAATCATGCCCACAACGATATTCCTGGAGGTCAGCATCGGGCGGATCGAGGTTGCGCTGGTTGTTGCTGCCATGATGATCCTGATCTCGATGGCAATTCTCATTGTTCTTAAACGTCTTGGAGGAAGGGGATACCTGTTGTGAGTAACGAAGTTGGGCTGGAAAACATTTCGTTCAGCATCGGTTCTTTCAAGATGCAGGATTTATCGCTGGATGTCAGGAAGGGTGAATACTTCGTATTGACCGGTCACAACGGGTCCGGGAAAACCATCATCATCAAAATTATAACCGGTATTTACAGGCCGGACAGCGGTGTTGTCCGACTGGGCGGGGAGATTGTGAACGATATTCCGCCGTGGAAGAGGAATATCGGCTATGTGCCGCAGGAGGGGCTGCTTTTCTTCAACAGGTCCGTTCGTGATAATATCCGATTTGGCCTGGAAGTCCGCAAGGTGGATGAATCCAGCGTGGTTGAACGTGTGGATCGTGTGGCGGAACTGTTGAATATCACCCATCTCATGGATCGGCCTGTAACCGGGCTCAGCGGAGGAGAACGGCAGAGAGTTGCCCTGGCGCGCGCTCTTGCCTTTGAGCCGAGGGTGCTGCTTCTTGATGAACCTGTGAGCGCGATTGATGAGAATTCCCGCGATGAACTCTGCAGGGAACTGCGCCGGATCCAGCGCGCTCTCGGCATTACTGTCCTGCATGTTGCCCATGCACAACGCGAGATTGACCTCGTTGCAGATCGATGTGGTCGCATTGAAGCCGGCCGTATGCAGCGCGTGGACGTTATCTCAGGCAACCCTTAGTTCTATTCCCGCAGGACTTCCACTGTTTGCAGGATCGGCGCGCGGTCCGGATATGGCTGCCTGGTTTTTGGGACAAGTTCAATATCCAGATTGCCGTCAACATCCACGTTCTTAAACTCCTTTATAATCGCCTTGCAGACTCCACCTGCTTCATTGGCGACATCAAACTGGCTAAGCACGGTTTTTCCCTGGAGCTTGATGTCGAAGAGCCGTTCGCCCGGCTTTGTGCCGTCCATTTCGGCAAATCCGAGGCGGACCGTGTATTTCGCATCCGGGTCACCAGGATTCATTATGGGTATCTGGCAGCTTCGCAGGCCGCGGATTCCGAATGTATAAAGCCATGGGTTTTTTGTGTTCTCAACCTGGACTGAATCAGGACTCTTTGAAAAATATTCGCCTCTTGGAAACATGCTGACGTTCATCTTGAATTGAAGAACCAGGCTGCCTCCTGAACGTGGATATCCAAGCCACAAAGTTCCTGAATCGTCCCTGCGATCGCCGGGCGCTCCAAGATTGATTGCAAGATGTTTGACCGGCATTATCTCGCCGAGCAGACTGTATTTTCCCCAGGCGCGGTTTTCCTCGCGGGGTGCAAGAACAACGGTGCACATGTTCGGGAACGGACACATGCAGCCGGAACTGGCTTCAGGCACCATAAGGAGGCCGTTTGCAAATATGAAATTGATCCAGCATCCGGTCCTGAGGCTGCCGAAAGTTGTAACTCCGAAATCTCCAACGAGATCATAGTAGCCGAGATAGAATGACCTGAACGCCATGACGTTCGGGCTGGAAACCGGACAGCCGCAATGATGTCCCGGCCGTGCAAACTGCCATGGTTCAGTCTGGCCGGTGATAGGATTGACCCGCGTACGTTGTTCGCCGGTCTTGAGATCGAACGCCCAGGGTTCAGCATGGAATGTATCGCCAATTATGATCGGTCGCACGCGATAAGCTATGTTACGCGACCACAGCTGTTCCCCGTCGCTTGCAGATACGGCCACAACCCTGCGCTGGTCAAACTGCCTGGCGAAGAAATCCTTCCAGAAATGGCCGTCGGTGTATACGCCGAAGAATACCAGTACGTTGTTGTGAACCATGGTGCCAAGCGAACCCCAGTATGAACCGCCGATGCAGCCCGTGAGATCCATTTCCCTGCTCCAGGCGGTCCGGCCGCTGTCGAGCTTGAGGGCCGTAATGTTCCTGATGTGCGCCGGTCGTTTTGCTTTTGATGATACAGCAGGCGCGTTTTTTGATTTCTTATCGGCCGAGGCTGACCTGTCTGTGTCGGTGAAGAACACATAACCCTTGTCGACGGAAATGGTTGTGTGCTGGATGGGATCGCCTTTGTAAGTCCAGCGGATATTTCCTTCCTTTGTATCGTATGCAAACATCATGTCTGCAGTGCGGTTGTTTGTGGGGCACGCGGTGCCAAGTAGGATTCCATCGACGACTGCGAGATGTCCCCATGAACGGTGTTTGCCGTCATCCGGCTTTGGGACTGTGAAAGTGGTCTTAACAACGCCTGTAACGGCATCAATCCTCATGCATTTGTCTTGGACGGCAACATAAAAACTGTTTTGATCCGCTGCTAGATTGCTGGACTCATCAGAAGCAGCAGTGCGAACAACATTTGGAATATTTAAATCCCAGAGCTTTAAACCATTATATGCATCGTAACCGCTGACGGCATGTTCACTTTGTACGAACAGGACACCGTTGACTGATAACGGCGCAGCAGCGCGACGGTGACGGCTAACCATGGTAAGAGGACCAGGATCGCCGAACCACAGGAGGCCAAGCGGACATTTCACAAAGTTGTCATCACCGCAAGCTGTATTGGCTGCGTTGGCATACTCATGTGTCCATTGACCTGCTCCTGGCAGGGCTCCACGCTGAATTTTCAACCATGTACCACGTGCGTCAATTGCCTGTGTGGCAGGCATGTTGCCACCCGACAGGAGTTGTTTGAGCGCTGACTGCGCCAGGGATTGGGTTGATTTACCTGCTTCTGCAGGTTGTCCCATAATTACCATGCCGCCCAGCGGTTTAAGTGCCCGGTATATTTCATCGGCAGGATAACCTGGAAGCCGGCCAAGGATTGCTGAATCAGAAACAATGAGATTGGCAAAATATGACGAGTACGGCAAATGTTTGGAATCGCCCTGGTCAATGGTTACCCGCGATCCATATAATCCGGCGCTGTCCAGTGCCTTTCTTGCAGCATCAACTTTTGTGGCATCATTTTCTATGCCGACGATCTGCATATCGGTCATTCTGGCCAGCTCAAAAGCAAGACGTCCCGTTTCAGCTCCGAGTATAAGGCAGAAGCCACGTTTGATGCCTGATTCACGTACAATTGTCTCAGCTGCTGCCTTGTATGATGCGGATAGCGCATCATCGGGATACGGGTTGGTTGTGAGTTGTGCTTCATCCTTTGGCAGGGGTTTGTTCTTTGCCTGGCTTGTTGCAGATGAAAAACAGTAGATTGAACCATTGTCCGAGCTCACAAAAAGCCGGCCATTTGCTGCTGCCAGACCCTTGGCTTTCCCTTTCACTTTAGCTTCCCATACTTTTGTGCCTGTGAGTGTATTCACGGCGATAACCTGGTCCTGGCCTCCGGCGTAGAGAATATCGCCGGCGAGGATCAGTGAATCGGGACATTCACATGGTAGTTGCCATTTTACGCCAAGCTGCATTTCCCTGGCGGCCTGGTCTGAATCTTCGGTAAGTTTTCTCAATCGTTCCTGTATGTCTGCCAGTTTCTGGGTTACAGCGGCCAGTTCGGTTTCATGGGTATTGTTGGTGGCAGCAGCCAGTGCTGTTTCGAGTGCTGAACGCTGGGGGTCGTTCGCTGCCAGGCCCGACAGCTGGCTGTTCAGTTTTTTGACAGCCTCGCGATCTTTTTCCACCAGTGCGGTCAATCTCTTTTGTTCCTTGTTGACGTTGGAACGTTCGCCGGCAATGTTTGTTCGTTGGTCCCTGGCGTTGAATCGAATAAGGCTCCATTTCGGATATGCCTGCCGGTTCAGCGCCACCATGGCGTTGCTGCTGGTGAGGTATGCCATGTCTTCTCTTATGATCACCTTTCTTCCTTCGAACCAGGCTACCTTGGACCTGGTGACTGAGTCGTAGGCAAGAATTTCTTCAGTTCCGTGGAACAGGGTGTTATCTGAAATGAATGCGAAAGAGCCACCGATGTACTTTCCGAAATTGGCATCGAACCGGCGGCGTCCTGTTTTCCTGTCAAACGAGCTGGGCGAAGTGCGCCCCTGCGGTACGAATAAATTGGTACTGGTTGCCAGCAGGTAACCCTGAGGGGACATGCGGCTTTCCGGCGATTCTCCGCCGGTATCATTGCGCCACAGTAATTTTCCGTCTGCGGCATTCACTGCTTCGAGATACACGCCTTCCGAGGGGAAGATGCCTGCGCCGTAATATGCCTCGCCGTCGTTTACAAGTATATCGGTTCGGATGGGCCACATTGAAATCATTTTTCCCCGCCCGAGCAGGCGCTGGTCGCCGGGTCCGACGCGACGCTGCCAGATTATCCTGCCATCTACAGTGTCCAGGCAGTAGATGTGACCGTCATCGGAGCCGAAATAAAGCCGCTTCTGATGGATCGTCGGCGCGAGCCGGACTGGTCCGCCGGTGAAAAAAGTCCACCTTATACGCCCTGATTCTGTATCCAGACAGTAAACCTTGTTATCTGCTGAAGAGCCGAAGTACAAGGCATCACCCGCTGAAACAACATGGTATGCATCATCGAACCTTATCCGTGGCAGTTCAAGTATGCCTTCCACCGGTACATCCCTTGGCGGCTCCCATGCCGGCATCGGGGCATGGGCTGATTTATATACCCAGGTCTCGGCAAGTGTTACCGGAAGTTTTTCCTGCGTGATACCGCTGCGCGAAATATCGTGCCGGTATGTCGGCCAGTCATTGGCATATGTGCCTGCTGCAAAAGCAAGCATCGCGATAACAGGATATAAACGAGTACGAAGTGTCAGGAATGCGGTTGGATAATTCATTGTGTGCCTCCCTTGATCTGTTTTTTAATAATGATCCTATCAAAACGATTTGTCGAGAGCGTATTTGATTTTGCGGTAGACGGCTTTTACAAAGATACTGCGGTTGAACTTATATACGCAACATTCCTTGTCATCATAACAGTGCTGTTCTATCATTGACCGCAATTGACGGACCAGAATCGTTGATATCGATGTTCAGAATTACGCTGCAAAAAAGTAATGTTGTTCAGTATCAGTAGATCAACCAGATGAAATACAGGAATTCTTATCTTATCGGGCTCAGGGGAACTTTCTTTCTGACCTTTGCGTATCTAGCGGTTCTTCCCTCGCTCGCTTCCGACTGGCCCATGTGGCGATGTGATGCCGGCCGTACGGCGAACTCGCCCGGTGAATTGCCTGCACAGCTGAAGCTGCAATGGATGCGCGAATTCTCTCCACGCGTTCCGGCCTGGGAAGATCCGCTCAACAGGGATTTAATGACGTACGACACTGTTTTCGAGCCGGTGGTGCTTGACGGCAGGATGTTCGTGGGATTCAACGACTCGGATAAACTGATGGCGCTTGATGCTGCCAGTGGACGTGAGTTGTGGCGCTTCTATGCTGACGGCCCGGTGCGCCTCGCAGCGGCAGCCTGGCGGGATAATGTTTATTTTGTAAGTGATGACGGATATTTGTACTGCCTGCGCGCAAAGGACGGCTCATTGGCCTGGAAAGTTCGAGGAGGGCCTTCAAACCGGAAGGTTCTTGGTAACAGCCGGCTGGTATCCGCGTGGCCAGCGCGTGGAGGTCCTGTAATACGCGATGGCGTGGTATATTTTGCTGCGAGCATCTGGCCCTTCACGGGCACATTCATTTACGCACTCAACGCTGTCACGGGCCAGCCGGTCTGGGTAAACGATGGCACCGGGGCAGACTATGTCAACCAGCCGCACAACGCACCTGCCTTTGGTGGTGTTGCGCCGCAGGGAGCGCTGGTGGCAACAGAGCATTTGCTCCTGGTGCCGGGCGGTCGTTCTGTTCCGGCCGCCTTTGACCGCGCTACCGGGAAACTTCTTTATTTTAATCTTGCCGAGTCGAGTAAAGGGTATGGAGGCTCGACCGTGATGGCTGGTGAAAGTGAATTCTTTGTCCACACGCGCGAGAAGGGTGTATGCGCGTATGAACTTGATACGGGCAAAAAGACAAAATTTGTTCTCAATGAACCGGTTCTGGACAGGGATCGTTTTTACTGCGCTGCTGAATGTTCCACCGGTTATTCTGCACGTGTCATGGCTGAGAAAAAGCTGGAGGCTGCACGCTATGCCGGAATAAAGGCGAACCAGGAGTTGTCGGATGCGAAGGAAACGGGTGAGGAGAAAACTATCTTGCGCGCTGAAGCTGCACTGAAAAAAGCTGTTGAAAAGCTTTTACAGGCCGAGCTTCTGGCAGACCGTGCGAGGCAATCTGCGCCGGCCGGTAAGCCGTTTAAAGTGGTGCAGGCCTGGAATTCCGGCAAGTCATTGCTGTGGGAGATCGAGGCCGACGGTTCATGCGATCTCATTCGTGCCGGCAACCGGCTGTATGCCGCAGGTTCAAATACCGTCGTTGCAATCTCCATTCCGGGGCCGGGTAAAAAACCGGCCGTCGTATGGTCACAACCGGTAAAGGGAACCGTGCGCCGTCTGCTTGCTGCCAATGGCATGCTGTTCGCGGTGACGCTTGAAGGATCCATCATGGCGTTTGGCGGGATGAATAACCCACCTGTGGTGATTAAAGAAGAGGTACGGCCTTTTGCTCCATCGCCTGCTGTGATCGAGCAGGTCCGTACGATTACCGGCCGTACCGGTGTACGCGATGGCTACGCTTTCTGCTTGGGATGCCGTGATGGCGAGCTGCCTGCAGTGCTGGCCGAATTGTCGCAACTGCACATCATAGGTGTCGAGCCTGATGCTGCCAGAGTTGATTTGCTGCGCCGTCAGCTGGATGCTGCAGGTCTCTATGGAAAACGTGTAACGCTGCTTGCCGGGGATCCGGGTGCGTTTGGAGCGCCGCCTTATATCGCGAGCCTCGTTGTGGCGGACAATGCTTTTGCTCAGCGGTTGGGGGATGCATCAGTATTGAGCAGGATTTATGAATCAGTGCGGCCGTATGGCGGATGCCTGTGGACTTCGGGTAAACTGGAAACTGCCCTCCTGCCTAAGGCGAAGGTCGAGGTTGCCGGGAATGACATGTTTATCATTCGTGCGGGATCGTTGCCTGGTGCGGCGGACTGGACGCACCAATATGGAGATGTAGCCAATACAGTTAAGTCCGACGACAAGACCGTTAAGTTGCCGGTTGGAGTGTTATGGTTTGGAGGAAATACACATATGGATGTCCTGCCGCGTCACGGTCACGGGCCTTCTGAGCAGGTGACGGGCGGCCGGCTGTTTATTGAAGGCATGGATGGTATCAGTGCGCGCGATGTGTATACCGGGAGGCGGCTCTGGAAAACGGCCGTACCCGGCCTGGACACGCAGGGTATCTATTATGACAACACACATCTTTCCGATCCCCTTACAACGCTCTACAGCCAGCGCCACCTGCCGGGTGCCAATGCGCGCGGCGCTAACTTTGTAGCGACAGAAGACAGTGTGTATGTCGCGGTCAGTAACCAGTGTGTTGTGCTCGATGCTGCCAGTGGCGCAATTGTCAGGCGTATCGATATGCCATATGCTAAGGAATGGGGTTACATTGGTGTATGCGGAGATATACTCCTGGGCGGAACAGGTTTTGCGCATTTCAACAAGAGGTTTTCATTTGCCGGCATGGACTTCATGTCGGGGGTGGGAGATGTTGCCGCAAGTGCCGGGTTGGCGGCATTTAACCGTCGCACGGGTGAACAACTCTGGCGTGTGGATGCGCAACACAGTTTCCTCCACAACGGCATTATCGCTGGCGGTGGGCGCGTTTATTGCCTTGATCGTCTGCCGAAGAGTGCAGAGTTCAAAGCCAAACGTGCAGGAAAAGGGGCAGGTGCTGGCTATCGAATCGTTGGGTTCGATCTGCGTACCGGTGACCGTCTCTGGGAGAACACGAATGGTGTGTTCGGTACCTGGTTGAGCTACTCAAAAGAACGTGATCTGTTGCTCCAGGCCGGTGCAAACGCATCAGACCGTTGGAAGGATGAGGCAAGGGAGGGCATGGCTGTCTTGTCCGCCAGAGATGGCCGGGAAGTCTGGCGCGATGGCAAGCTCAAATATACTGGTCCCTGCATTCTGCATAACGATCTTATCATTACCACGCCGACTTCCTACAAGCAGTCCGCAGGTGCTTACAGCCTGCTCGACGGCAAGCCGCACATGGTCACAAACCCGTTGACTGGTGAATCACAACCCTGGCGGATCTATCGCACTTATGGCTGCAACACGCCTGTGGCATCTGAACATTTGATGACTTTCCGTTCCGGTGCGGCGGGCTTTTATGACCTGGCCGGACATGGCGGCACAGGTAATTTTGGCGGTTTCAAGAGTGGATGCAGCGCCAACCTTGTCATCGCCAACGGTGTACTCAATGCGCCCGACTATACGCGCACGTGCAGCTGTGCGTACCAGAACCAGACTTCGCTCGCCATGGTGCCAGTGCCCGAAACAGAAATCTGGACATAC
>MHBM01000052.1:0-4260 GCA_001804885.1 Lentisphaerae bacterium RIFOXYA12_FULL_48_11 | reverse complement strand
CCGAAAGGCAAACGGATCGTACGTGTCGGTGTAAATCTAGGTGCACCTGGTGACCGCCTTGCGCCGGACGGCACTCTGTGGCTGGAATACCCGGCAACGCCGGGAGCTTCACCACAATTGCCGGTGACTATCATGTCGGCAGGTACAAATACTTTTCGCCGTCATTCCAGTGCCGTGTCCGGGGAAGGACTTGCCTGGGTTGCCGCATCAGGTTTGCGTGATTTTGAGTCCATTGTAATTGTTCCTCAGGCGCAAAAGATAATTGTGCCAGCGGCACCAGTTTCCAAAGATGATGATGACGACAGCACAACCAACAAGGCTCGTGTTGTTACCAAAGTCGTGGTTCCTGCCATGGAAATTAGTCCGATGCCACCTGCAAACTACACAGTGCGTCTCTATTTCATGGAGCCTGATCGTGTTGAGCCAGGACAGCGGGTCTTTGATGTATTCCTGCAGGGACATCCAGTGCTTAAATCGTTCGATGTATTAAAGGCTGCCGGCAGGGTTAACAGCGGCGTGGTGAGGGAATTCAGGAACATACAGCTCAATCCGTCACTCGAAGTCCGTCTTAAAAAGTCACCGCCATCCTTATTCGGCCCGATATTGTCGGGTGTTGAAATTATTATGGAGCGTTGATATCAGTCGATACGTGTGCGTTCCTTCAGAGCCATCCATGTGCGTATCTGGTAACTGCACAGGCATTTCGCAGAACCGTCGGGAATCAATGCCAGTCCGCCGGCCGGAATGGCGTTTATCCAGCAGCCGGGCCTGAATCCGCCGTAATTTTCTATGCCGGCATTCCTGGCCAGATCAACATAGCCCAGTGTTGCCGAACGAAAAAGCATCATGTGAGTGCTGCCTGAGATCTGGCCGCAACCGTGAGTGCGTTCCAGCTTGAAAGGAATCTCTTCGCCGGTCTTCAGGTTCCATGCGCCACCATACGCGTAAATAGTTTCATCATTTATTAATGGTCGGCTTTTGTGTGAAACTTGCCTGTCCCAGATCCGCTTTCCGGTCCGGGCATCGAAGGCAGCCATTCGTCCACCTATTTCGGAGGGCAGGATATGTCCGAAATCAAACCGCGCCGCCTGGTAGTACATCAAGAGGATATTATGTTTCTCGCTGATGGCCAGCTGTGTTCCGAAAATGTCTTCCGGCTGACGCCATATGACATTCCCTGTGGCGGCATCCAGTGCAAGCAGCAGGCCGCCCGGATGTTCGCCGGGTTTCAGCCTGGGCCGGTGTTTTCCGTTCGGACCAGGATTGGTGACTCTGTCTGCCATGGCCAGAGGACGATCAATCAGGTAGACTCGGCCGTTTCCGATGGTGATGGCGTTGTTGCGAATGGAATCTTTCGGAGCATAACTCCATTTGATTCTGCCTGTTTCCGGGTTCATGGCGAAGAACCGGACCGATTCGGTTCGCATCCTTATGTTTTGATAACGCGGGCTCACTGTATGTTCGTCATTGAGAACCGAACCGTACAGGATGTTGTTCCAATGGGACAGGTATCCCCAATTCTTATTAGTTCCCTCTGCCGGTGCTGTGTACCTGTCAAGTTTTCTCCCGGTGAACAGATCAATCCGCAGGCACTGGTTGCCGGTAGCAACGTAAACACTGTCATCACTTAGGCAGAAATTGCTGCCTGTGTCTCCGACAGCGACATCATGATGGACACCATTGCAATCCTTTAGGACTCCTTTTAATGCATATGTCCATAGCGTATGGCCGTTGTAGGCATCAAGGGCGCAGAATCCATCAAGTCCTTCCACAACGAGGCAACCGCGGTTTGCAAGAGGCGCCGGGCCCTGTGCATGCCGGTCTGTTATTTCGAAGTCTACATCACGGAACCAGAGCATTTCCAGCGGCCCCTTGACGAGCCGGTCGGTTGAACACAGCGTGTTGGCCGGACTTGCATTGAGGTGTGTCCACTGGCCTTCACCTTCCAGTGGTCCACGTGTTTCTGTTCGCATATTCCCGGGCTGCCCGATGCAAATCATACCGCCGGAGGGACGCTGGATTGATTTCATCACAGATGAATCGGGTGCGACTGCCGTAAGTGCACGGCTTGAGACGACCAGGTTCGCGCAATATTCCGGATATGACGGATGGCCTGGATCGGCATGATGAACGGCGACACGTATTCCGTAAAGCCCGGCTGCATCGAGTTTCCTGCGCGCCTGTGCAACTTTGTTTTCATCGGATTCCACCGCGCATATCTGCAGGTTGCTTTCCCTGGCCATGGCCAGAGCGAGGTCTCCTTTTTCGCTACCGAGGTCTACGCAAAGACCGGTCTTGATGCCATGCCGCAGGATTTCCCTGGCTGCCTTTTTGTAATCTATAGAATTTTTTTCATCACGGTCTGCCGAATTATAGTCAGATTCATTGCGTACTAATCGTTCTGTTTTTTCTTTTCCAAAACAATACAACATTCCCTGATCAGTGCTGACAATCAGTTTTCCGCGGGCAACAGCGAGGCCGAGCGCCCTGCCTTTTACAGAATGTGACCAGCGGATCTTCTGTTCAGGAAGGTTTATAACCCTGACAATGTCTTCTGCTCCGCAAATGGCCTCTTCTCCGGCGACAATAACCTCGCCATTCTTTTCGTAGGTTGATGTCAGGAATGGTTCTGTTGTTAATCCAAATGCCTCAATGTCCGGCCTGCGCTGTTGAAGCATGACTTCCATATTGCTCTGTTTCAGCACGTTTCCGGATACTTCTTTGAATCGTATTGTAATGTCGTACAGATCCTTTTTCAAATGGGGGATTTTCTTGAAAAGTGCGGTCATGGCCTCTGGTTCACGGCGGTCGGGATCAAGGTTGATTTCGCAGATCTTTTCAAGGCCACGGTAGGATACGGGTTTGTTTGTTCCGTTCGGGGCCTGCATGTCTTTCCAGCGGTAGTCGACCATAGATGAATGGACAGACTGGATAATTCCGTCACGTGTAGCTGTCAACAGTCCCCGTCCGCATCTTGCGGATATGAGCCCGGTCTGTTGATCGAACAGGCAGCCGCCATTGAAAAGAAACTGATCGGCCATCATTGCTCTTGCGCTGCCTATAGAATGATTCTTCTGGAGGTGATAATATTGAAGCTCGCCTGTTGAACGGTTAAAGACGGCTGGTACTGCCCGGCCCGTGGGCACGACAAGTTGAGTGCTGTTGGCCAGCAGGTAACCCTGCGGTGGGACACCACTTTTTGCATCTGCCCCGCCGTGCGGCTGCGGCATATATAAATCGCCTGTACGATCATTGCTCCAGATTACTCTGCCGTCGCGGGGATCCAGCGCGTGAAGATAGATACCGTCGGATGGCCATATCCCGGCAGCGTAATAAACCGTGTCATCAAATATCACCGGTCCGCCGCGCGCAGGCCAGCGTGAAATCATCCGGTCATTTCCCAGGCACTTGCGGTCATTTGGGCCACCACGATGTTTCCACAGCAGCTTTCCGTCTGACAGAGCCAGCGCGTACAGCCATCCGTCATCACTGGCCACGAATATGCGGTCGCGCCAGGCTGCCGGAGCAAAACGTACAGGTCCTTCCGTATAAAAGGCCCACCGCTGCAGGCCACTATCCAGATCCAGCGCTATTACCTTGTCATTGGCCGATGTGCCGAAGAGAACAGTATTACCTGTTACTATCGGGTGGTTGACAAAATCGAAATGGATACGGTCCGATGTCGGCCAGGCAGGGCGAGGTGCGTGCCGGGCCTGGTATGTCCACTGCAGGTTCAATGAGTCTGGCAGGGATTGCGAGGTAAAGCCGCTTCTTGCTGTGTCTGCCCGGTAGGTTGGCCAGTCTTCGTCTGCATTTGAATAAGTGGTAAAGGCGATAATTCCAAGGAGAAGAAGCGGAAATCTCATTTGTGATCCTTTCGTGTTACTGGTGGTAAGACAAATTCAGCTTTACATATTACGTCACATTGCCACAAGAGCAAAACTGATTGACGTGCTGTTTATCCTGTGTTGATATCTTCACGGCGGGTCTGGTGTCCTGCATCACATGAGGTTTATATGCTTTCTACTGCGCGTGGATTAAATATCTTCAACTTATTCATTACCATGGGCGTCGTTGCTGTACTACCTGCAACTTCTTCTGTTGCTTCCGACTGGCCGACGTGGCGCTGTAATGCTGAAAGAACGGCAGTCTCCGATGAAAGATTGCCGGATCAGCTGCATTTGCAATGGATGCGGGAATGTCCGCCGATTGAACCGGCATTCTGGCAGGTCAGGCAGGAACGACTGCAGTTCGATCTCG
>MHBM01000051.1:17890-18213 GCA_001804885.1 Lentisphaerae bacterium RIFOXYA12_FULL_48_11 | reverse complement strand
ATGAATCGCCCAGCTTGTAAACTTGTATTCACCCATTCGTACATGGCCCAGATTGTAGAAGAAAAACTGGCCATACCACAAAACTCCGGTCAAGGCGGCCATGCCGAAGTTGAGAGGCAGGCTAGCCTTTTCCTGTCCAGCAGGCAGTTCGACCAGCTCACCGAGTGTCTTGTGCTTGATGTGGAGATACATACAGTAAATGGCTGTCGTCACGAAAGCGCCGGTATTAGCAAAAATATAAACAACATTCCCCCGCCATACCCCTGCCCCATGTGCCGACGCTACATCCGCGATAGGTTCACCAGCCTCCAGCGCAAAGCCGT
>MHBM01000051.1:0-17879 GCA_001804885.1 Lentisphaerae bacterium RIFOXYA12_FULL_48_11 | reverse complement strand
AGTACACCGGCAAGCAGAGACAGCATCAGTCCGTTGAACATTGAGAATTCTGTTTTCGAGTCCTTTGCCTGCAGGTTTATTTCTTTCAACCGCCCGGCAACACCACACAAAGCAATTCCAATAATACCTACACCGATACCAGCCATGACCCACCCGGATCCTGTCTTTGAAAAGCTCTCAACAAGAGTCCCCCTGACCAGAGGAGGAATCAGTGTCCCAAGCACGCTGGAGAGTCCCACCGCAATCGCATACGTCAAAGAAAAACCTATATACCGGATCGAGATATTGAACGCTGTCCCGCCAATCCCGTAAGCCATACCCAGAAGGTACGATACAAGCATCGCCTTTCTCGGCGCCTCGGAAAGCACTTCCCACAAATGCGGTATCGTAAGCACCGCACCCAGTATCGGCAGCAGAAACCAGCAGAACGCCGCCTGAGTTATCCAGTATGTCTGCCAGGACCATCCATTCACTTTCTTCTGCGGCGCATAACATGCAGAAGACGAAAGTGCCCCAATCGCATGCAGAAAAGTACCAAGCAGAGGATTTGCTGTTATCATGACTTTTTATTCTTTCTTTATTTGGTTCCCCTCACTTGCCATGCGGCGGGTGCCCCTTGACATCGGGCAGATATTCATTAAGAACAACCCTCTTGGCCGCCGGCACAAGCTCATCCCATTTGGTCAAAGGAATAATTCCTGACACAGCCGATCCAACACGGAACCGCATCGTTACAATCTGCTGGGGACGGACAGGAAATTTGTAAGATGGCCCGCATTCAATCTTCGACTGCTGTTTCCCGATCAGATCAGATAAAACCGCCTGCTCATGCGGCAGGTTCATGGTTATTTCCGCCGATCCGGCAACACCCTTGCTTTCAACAAACCGCAGTTCGATATCAGCCCCATCCCGCCGCATTCCCTCGACTATCACATTGTCAGAAGTCTCCAAGAATGACCGGCCAGCTGAAATACGACAACCCGATACCAGCGTCGCCGGGTTATTATACTCCCACGCCACCTGTGGAATCCGAGCCGCTTCAAAACCTCCATCATGAGCGAGCATTGAGTAACGCAAAACATGCCGGCCCGATCCGCTGAGCCAGGAATTCGGATACCCTCGATACTTATCAACTGCATTCAGCAGGAATATAATCGGTGTATTACCCTCAACTTCCCGTCCGGTCAATCCACGGTCAAAGAGGGCAACTCCGCCATCCGCCATCTGGTAATGAGACCATCGTACAACGGGGGTGATTCCCTGTGCAATTCCATTCAGAGCAGGATTGGCTTCACCCCACGCTGCGTGCGAGAATCCATACGGAATCCCGCGACGTACTTCACGAACCGTTGAAGCCATGGGAAATTCGGATACAACAACAACCTGGTTTGAAATATCATTAAGCTCTGTTTCAAAATCAATGCGAGGATAATCCTTGTAGAAAATAGCCGTCCTGCGCAGTTTGCCTCCGCCGATAAATGCAGATTCGGCTTCAACCACTATTGCTAACGGCCCGGCACTGACCTTGAATATCGGTTCGGATTGATTTGAATCGGCAAGACGTTCCCGGCCTGACCTCTCCACCATGTGATCACCCGTACTGGCCCCTTTTTTCTGTTTCTCTGCAACAATAACGTTTGCCGGTCCACCGAGCATCTCCCGTCCGGATGATTTCAACTGCAGGCTTACCATCGCACCTGTTTTCGGATCCATCTTTACACGGTAATAACGGGTCTCAATGATCGGCGGCAACGAAACAAATTTTGGTTCCGACATCTTCCGCGCAGGCTTAACACCGCTTACGCTCATCGCAGGCAAATCCAGACTGCAGATGAAATCCTTCCCTCCAGGTAACACCTGGCATTCTCTTCCGACAGCAGATTTCAGAATCATTGGATCATTACGCCGCCAGTTCAGCGGGTTAAGAACCGCAACACCTTTACCTGTGCCCATAATCGAATGCGCCGAACGCTCAAGCGTATCCCGGCTGATACGTTCCACTGATTCAAATCGATCTCTGGCATCCCAGCTGATATCGCTCTCAAACACCATGCCGCCAGCCGCGCCCCACAGTGTATTCCTGTCCATATTCAACAACATCTGCAGCCAGGCATGGTATAGAGGCTGTACAGGATAGTCTAATTTCGCCTGGATGCTTGCCGCAGTGGCAAACATTTCAGCAGCCTGAAGATCCTGCTCACAGACCCTGTACCATGACTTCACCTTCGGGTTCTGTATCCAGAATGCATTGTAAGTGAATGCAGTTCCACTTCGTATTGTCGGAACCCTGATTGCGCCCGACTTGAGCTCCGGCAGGATTGCATCGAGATAACGGCTTGGAGTCGAGAACTGCACACGGAACTCAGGAGCTACTTTCTTGAACTGCTCGAGGAATAATGCAGGATATTCCCTGCACAAAGGTGCAAGACTGTAATCACCTTTACCTCCGAGGATAAGGACCGGCGCACCTTCCGGCGTACGGCGAGGCAGGCTCTTCAAATCACCTGCATCAGGCCTTTGCCTGTCCTTCTCGGACGGCAGCGGATCAATACGCACTCGAATGTCATCAGCCAACTTCAGCAGGTCTTTCTCCTCCATCGGGACCGGCGCGCCAAACATCGACCTCCATTCCAGGTAATGACCCGGACTTATGGCAAGTGTACGTGTTCCGTCAGGTGACTCAAGCCAGTGTACTGTGCTGCCGGTCGGATTAAGACGGCAGTAAGCCATCGCATCCAGTCCTAGTCCTGCAACAATCTGTGCCATCTGTTCATGAACACCAGTAACATCAATCATCCAGCTCAACCTTGGGCGCACGCCCAAGACCTGCTGCTGCCAGCGTAATCCCTCCACACCCATTCTTACCAGAGCCTCACCACCCGAGAGGTTAATCGTAGGTTCCAGGAAAAACGCGTTTACCAGTTCCACGCGTCCCTCCCTGATGCGCTGTTTCAGCTCGGCCACCCGTTCCGGCCGGAAGTTCATTATGGCAATCATGTTATTGCATTCAGACATCGAGAAATTGTAAGTGGCATCGTCAAGAACCCTGTCGAGATGATCGAGGTATGAATTTGCACAATAATTACGCTCCAGGGACCAATTGGCCAGCCATCCACAGCTTGCCGGATGAAAATTTGAGACAACGTATACATCTCTGGTCGCCTGTGCTACCGCCTGAGTCTGCGCGTGGCTACTCCCGTAAATACCAAAAACAAAACAACAAGCGCCAAATAATATTCTCAACCTATTCATTCTATTCGCCTCACAGGTAGGGCGCCCCGACCTCTCGGAGAGTCGGGGCCTTGCACGCCGTTCTTCATTTTTTCACCGGCGGGTCCAGCGGCCCCGCCCTACCATAAGAAAGACCTGTTATATCTAGACCTTCTCCTCAAATTCTCCGAGCTTGATCGGATACTTACCATATTCCCTGACCAGCTTCACTATGTAGTCATAAGTTTGACCGGAAACATCTCCTGCAACTGAATGGTCGGACTGGAATATGTAACCACCCCCTTTTGCGGCATTCAGCTTGCGAAGCACTTCTTTCCGTATTTTTTCCTTATCCCCCGTTTCCCAAACCTGGATATCACTCCCGCCGCAAAACCCCATCCTGTGCCCGTAGGTGCGACGCAGATCGTTGACATCCATCCCAGCTTTCACCTCCAAAGGGTTATATGCGTCGATACCAGCTTCGATGTAATCTTCAAACAGCTTGTGAACACGCCCGCAGCCGTGATAGATCACGGGCAGCCCTTTACTGTGGGCATGCTCAGCAATACGAGCAACCCAAGGCTTGAAATATTCCCGCCAGTAATCGGGTGAGAAGAACGGCCCATTCTTGTAGGCAACATCACCCCAAATTACAAAACCGTCCAGCAAGTCCTTTCCAGCATCAATCTCGGCTTTCGCACATTCCAGGTAATGCGCACCGATACGGTTAATGACCTGCCCCATCTCGTCAGGATACAAGCCCATCCAAAGCATTGTATTCTCCTGCCCTATAAGCCGGGTAAAACACTCAGAACACTCGATCATGCTCCCATAAACGGGAAAATCCGGTCTCAACGATTTCACATTGTCAATCCATGGCGGAGAATTCCGCTGGAAACCATCCCCAACACCGGCAATCTGGTTGTCACCCCCCTCAAAAAAGCGACGCCTGTCTCCCGGCGCATCAAAGGTCATCACAGCCTTCTGCAGTTTTTCAAAATCATCTACTTCCCATGCATAATTCTCCGGCATGGGGCAGTCGAATTTCTTCCGCATGAACGCACCAAATCCGGTCTTTACAACCACTTCCTCCTTATTTTCCTTGATGGTCTCAAAGGGACGAATCCATGGATCCATATTCGGCACCGTAGCAATCCAGTCCAGGTCATAGTAGTAATATGGATTTGCATCTGCCGGCAGGTTCAAATCCTGACGCCACCTGCTGGTAAAACTACCCCAGAAGAAATCACTGACAGGAACCCGGTCCGGCTCCTGATGACTCAACGCCTTATTGAGCCTTTCCAGCTTCTTTAATGTATTCGGCTTGCGACTGTTGTCACCGGATCCTGCGCCTTTTGTATCAAACATTCCCATGGTAACTCTCCTCGCAAAGACTTTCAGATTTTGTACTTGCTGAAATTCTATCTTATTGCTTTTAAACGTCTATGCCCTAAACTGCATATGTTATGTCCAAATCGGTACTTCGCAAAAAAAACCGCGGAGCCTACACCAGCCCTTTTTCGGGCGTGGGCATGGAGTACTATCCGCTTGGCGTAAATCCCGACCTTTCAGGCCTGGTACTGCACGAAACAGGCTTTATCCAGAACAACGACTGGTGGATTTTTCCCAACGTCCTGAGCCCGTTCTGGAGGCTGATGTACAACTTCAAAAAAGGGCACAAAGTTGTTTTCAAGCATGGCGAATACCAGGTCACGCCAGATCACATCAT
Organism: Lentisphaerae bacterium RIFOXYA12_FULL_48_11; assembly: GCA_001804885.1. Lineage (GTDB taxonomy): Bacteria > Verrucomicrobiota > Kiritimatiellia > UBA8416 > YA12-FULL-48-11 > YA12-FULL-48-11. The sequence goes on along the minus strand of MHBM01000051.1, from coordinate 12,940 downwards.
GCTGATCCCAGACCAGCAGCTTTTCAACTGTTATGGCACTACATCGGTCCCGACCTTGTGGATGGCATTTTCCGTTGCACGCCGTCTGAATCCATCACAGAAAGTTCCCATACTCCTTCGCCCATCCACGGCAGAAATGGAAATCACCAGAACGACAGCCGGCCTTTTCAGGTCACCCGCAAAAGAAGAGAACAGGCGCAATATTTTCCATCACAGTCTTGCACTACTGAACATCGTCTTGAACCGTCCTGAATTGCGCTGGCTCGACCACCCCGCTCAAAAGAACATTCTATCCGTTGCACGACACATCGAAACAAATCCCTCAACACAATTGGCTATCCCGCAACTTGCCCGCATGGCCGGGCTCAGCGTCCGGGGATTCGCAAAGGCATTCAAGCGTCACCAGGGCACAACCGCAGCGAAATACATATCGCGCGTCAGGGTTCGCGAAGCCGCACAGCTTTTAGCTAATTCAACAGAAACTATTGATGTCATCGCGGAAAAAACCGGGTTCCCCAACCGGGATTATCTTAGTCGTGTCTTCAAGAAAGTTACAGGCGAATCACCAGGGCTCTTCCGCCATAAACACGGCATCCATTCCTGACAAAGAACTCATCCCCGCCGCCCTGCCAGACCATATGTCCCGGACACACAGACATATTCTCACTTCTGGATTTTCAGCATTCCCGTTCAATCCTGGTGGAAAACTTCTTCCATTCCGGCCCACCAGTTTCCTTCGCCGCGGTCAGGCATTGGCTCCTGGCATGGATCGGTATAACTCCACCACTTCTTAGTCATAGGGTCCTCCGCCATCTTTTTCATGTCTCCGTCAAAATCCATCCCAACATACTCAAAATAACCGAAAAGATAGTGCTTCCCGTTGTCAAGCTTACGGAGGTAAATCGAATAGTTTCGAATATTACATTCGGTAATCTTCTTTTGTATTTCCGGCCAGCATGCTGCGTGAAGATTCTTGTATTCATCAAGCTTTTCCGCCTTAAGCCCAATGACACTCCCATACCGTTGTACCTTCTTAGCACCCGTGCACTGACAACACTTCACGGAAGCACATGAAACCCCGAATATCATCAGTAACACAATCATCGCTGTGTTTCTCATCAGGTCCTCCTTTTAGTGAAATATTACATAGAGCACTATGAATATAATGAGCACCGCTGCCGACATCACACGGTAATCAGACAAGCCACTGCCGCAGCGCGCCTTGATCGGTTCCGTCCAATGGGCCCAAACCAGGGATATCGCCTCTTCCTTCAAGGGTTCTGGTATCAGCAGTGAGGCTACGACCTGGATCATCACACAGATGCAGAAGATACCGAACGAGGCCAGCATGAAATCATTCAACAGAACGTTATACAGGAACCCCAATAATGGCGAAGCCATTATTTCATGCGGCGATGCAATCTTGTCCCTGAAAAAGTCCAGAGCAAAACACGCCGCACCTATGGCGCCACCCACAAGCATAGTTATAAATGCCGCACGCCCACCCGCTTTCTTCCAGAAGACGCCTACGACAAACACTGCCGTAATCGGCGGCGCAATGTAACAGATCAGCACCGTCAGTCCCTTGAAAATCGTGTCATAATGCCCGAACAGCGGCGACATCACTATGGCAACACCAGTCGCAACAACGGTCGTCCAGCGCCCTATCCTCACCAGGCTGTGATCAGAAGTCTCAGGCTTCCACCTTTTCCATATATCACAGGCAAAAAGCGTCGCTGCCGAATTCAGGGCCGCGGAACAGGTCTGCATGGCGGCAGCCAACATTGCAGCGGTCACAAGCCCCTTCAGGCCTACCGGCAACAGGTTCATGATCATGAACGGATATGCATCCTTGGAAGCCACCGGCCCGACCGCACGTGTCACACCATTTATAATTTCCGTCCCGAAGTAACCTTTCTGAACAAGCGCCACACAGATCACACCAGGCAGGACAAAGAAAAACACGGGTAATATCTTAATAAAGGCGCAGAACAAGGGTCCGAGACGCGCATGCTTCTCGTCCTTAGCGGCAAGCACACGCTGCACAATCGTCTGGTCACAACACCAATACCAGATGCCTATAACCGGATAACCCAGGAGGATCGAATACCATGGAACATTTGCAACAACCGTATTGTCACCAGCACTGTGCGCCATGTGCAGGAACGACTTTGTCGACAGTTCCGGACCACCTTCAATACCCAGCAGCGGATGGGGCTGCGTGGCAAGGATATTAGAGAGTTCATGCCAACCACCCACCGCGTTATATCCCACGACAGTAATACAGATCGCTCCAACGAGCAACAGGACAGTCTGAATGCTCTCTGTCCAAACAACGGCCAGCAATCCACCGATCACGGTATAAATGCCGGTAAGGACGCCCAGAGTCACAATGAAAAACATTGGAGCGTTCATCCCGCAGATTTGGCGGGTCTCCGGAATACCGAATATGAAACACAACACGGCAGCCGCCGTAAAAAGCGCTACACCGATGTGAATCACGATAGCCGAGATCAGGGAGACGAACGACAGCGCATCCCGGCAATTCCTGTTGTAACGCCGCTCCAGGTAATCGGGCAAAGTTGAAACATGCGAACGAAGGTACAGCGGAGCGAAAAACAGGGAAAGCAGAATCAGAGTAAATCCAGCCATCCACTCGTAGTTTCCGTACAGAAGGCCAGACGTGTACGCGGACTGCGCGAGGCTGACGAGATGTACTGTCGAGATATTGGCGGCGAACATGGCCAGCCCGATCATCGGCCACGTCAACGTGTTGTCAGCCAGAAAATAATGATTCCCCTCCCCCCCACTCCGCCGCTTGAGTCCCGCAACGCACCCAATCGCAACAACACCAACCAGATAGACAATCACAATCCCAAGATCCAGACCGGTAATCATCAGATTCATAGCAAAACCTCCACAACGGTCAGAAATAACTATCCCCGTCTCGTCACGGGAATACAGGCCCAGTTGACACTTAACTTCTATAAACTAACAATTACGAAAAGAGTCAACCATACACAATCATACCTTAAGCATGTACGATCTTAAGCCGGGCAATATTCCATAAAACAGATTTACATGACGCATGGATTCTGTCTATGTCTGATAACTGATTATTTGTATCTTTTTTGGAATCTTAGACATGAGTCCAGCACCTGCTTGGACTAGTACGGCCGATGAGACTTGCGATACCTTGCTGGAGGCTGACCAAGTTTCCTGCGAAACACATCGGTCATATATTCCTGGCTGCCGAATCCTGACTTCTCCGCCACTAGACCAATTGACAAATCGCTTTCCGCAAGGAGGCGCTGAGCATACGTAATGCGAACCTGCATGATTTCGTCATATATAGAACGATTCAGCCCGTGTCGAAACTTTCTCTGGAGCACACTTCTGGACATCCTGACATGCGACACAACATCCTGCACCCCTATCCCCTCAATTGCATATTCACGAATATACCGCAAAGCATCAGCGACAGCAAAATCGTCCATCGCCAGGACATCGGTTGATTGCCGCAGCGACACTCCTCGTGGTTGAACCTTGACAACCATTGCAGAAGACAATGATTCACCTTTCATCATCCGCATAAGCAGTGCCGCCCCCTGATACCCAACCTGTTCATGATTTGGAATTACACTACTGAGAGGGGGGTTACACAATTCGCATATGGGCTCGTCATTGTCAGCGCCTATAACCGCAATCTGCTCAGGAACCATTATACCTGCACGACGACATGCCTCGATTACAAACTGCCCACGCAGATCGCTGCAAACCATTAATCCAACAGGCCTGGGCAGTTTTTTCAACCACTTGGCCAGCATATCTTCGGCAGCCTCCCAAGGGGATTGCGAGATGCTGTACCACGGTTGCCGACCATATGGGGGTACAGCATAGAAATGAGGACATCCGCATCCGGACTCCTTTACCCTTTTTAAAAAGGACATGTAACGTGATTCAGACCATTTAATACCTTTCAATCCACAAAACGCAAAATTACGGTATCCGCGCTCAATCAGATGTTCAGCTGCCAATCTACCGATCGATTGATTATCTGCCAGAACGTGAGGAATGTCTTCGTGATGGTAATCGCCAAGTATGTTGACTACAGGCACACCGAGACGCTTAAACTTCTCAGATATCTCCCTGTTCTCAACGCGCGCTATGATGCCATGCCCCCGCCATTTCTTCAACCAGGCAGGAAGGGAATCCCTGACACCGCTCGCCTCGCAATAGATTGACCATTTATCACGCTGTTCCCTTGCAAAACGGGCAATGCCAAACAAAGCATCACGGCCGGACTGAAGAGAGGTTTCCACAAGAACTGCGACATGCGGTGATTCTGTACACCTGAAACGGCCCCTGGGAGTATTTCTTTTTTGCGGTCGCTTCTGAATCATTAATCCAGAATAACGTCTTTACCAGAAACAGAGCAACCAGAATTCTAGACTGATATAACCGAAGCTGAAGGTGTCTCACTTGCGTCAGACACGGGACTCGACTGTTTCTGCTCGCCAGACACCTCAACAGGTACCGGGGCATCTTTACCCTTAGAGGAATGAGCAATTGGCCTGCCACCTATCACGGAAAGCGTTCCGTCAAAGAATTCAATAATGTGACCACGCTCTATCAGCCATGTCAGAGGTGAAAGAATTTCCGATGCTTCTTTGGAATCAATCGCAAAACCGGGGCGCAAAGCGTCTACCAAATGCTGCCGTGTACAACCAGGGTGATCATGGAGATAAAGAAGAACATCACGTATTGAAGGTATTGCCTTATCGGGATCCAAAGGAACAGGCTTGATGTCGGAAACAAAAACAACGCCTTTCCCGGCTTTAAACAACTGAAGATCCTTGTTATGAAAAGCCCCGCGCAACGCACCCACGAGCGAAGAAGGAAACCTGCTTTCCTTCTGCCAGGCATCGCGGATGGCAATGGAAAGGCCTCTGTCCTGTATTTCACGCGCAACTTTACCAGAGAGAGAAACACGTCTCGCCTTCAACAACTGCGCAGGGGCAATATTACTCTTGAAATACAATTCCGCCGCAGACCATTCCATGGGTTTATCACCTTCTGCAGCATTTTTCAGCTTGTAGACCACACTCTTCTTGTTCTGATCTTTCCACTGTTCAATCTTCTCGGGCCCATGAAGAGTCTTGAGATGATCCTTATAATCCGCTTCCGTCATATTCGGATACTGAGTGGTGCGAATCTCCCTGATCCGCTCGGCTGTGCTGTGATGGTTGGGAGGACCAATCAAGAGCCCACTGAGCCCACACTGCAGAACACAGGTAAACTTACCCTCAGGAGCAGGCACATCCTTCTCTTCTTTAATCAGGAAATCATCAAGATGCTTCTGCATCATATGCCTGTAAAGTGAATCCTCGTTCAACGTGATCAACCCGCAAACTTTGCACTGGAAAAGACACATGTCCTTGATTGAATGATCCACTTCCACCCTGACTTCACATGAGCCCGGGTTGGAGACAAATAATCCAGCCACCTGCATCAACGGGTGTGCACGACGACTTAACCTGACCCTGCGGATAACTTCAGAGAGGTATTTATGCTGGGGTAGAAACCTTACATTGACCGATGGAATCTCCACCCATTCACGTGGCTCCCGTCTGGGCTGGCGGTCAGGCATAGGTCTTTCATCCCTGCGACGGAAAGTTCTATCTCCCGACTTACGGGCACGAGAATCGCCAGGTCTGTCTTTAGGGCCGGGCCGCCGGTCTTGATAATCACGCTTTCTCTGAGGCCGTTCGGCATAATTATCATGCTCGCGGTCAAAGAAGTTAGTTTCCGGCGGTTTGCGAGCCCAATCCGGCACAAAGTTCAATTCCAGAATCAAATCTTTGTTTACAGTCCCGCTCTCTTCCGTTGTGGTAATCTCTTCAGTCATAAATAAACAGGCAGGTATTCGACAGGCCTTTCTTCTGCCAAAAAACGGACACATACTAGGCTTTTCTGTTCTATACTCAAGCCCGACTTGAAAGTTTTTTATGCATGGTAAAGGCAAAAGACCTGTTCCGCAGCAGATTTAGCCCAAAATCAACAGACAAGCAGCTCTCCAGCCACATAATCAGCCAGTTCCTTGCCCCTGGAAGTCAATCGCCAGCGTTGTCCATCAGCCTCCACAACCCCGTTCCTGGCCAAAGATGACAACACCCTGCTCCACTTTTCGGCTTGAGCATTATCAACGCCATGCTTCCTGCAAAACTCAGCAAGGTCAACACCCTGAGCCAAGCGGAACGAAAACATGAACCGCTCGGCAGAATCAGATTCCCTGGAAAGCACCTCTGCCTCATGTTGAGGTCTTACTCCTTCTGAAAGGCAGGAAACATACTCACCTGTTTGCGGCCTGTTTGTCCACCGCGCAAAACCATCCCTGGATGATGCAGATGGGCCGAACCCGAGGTAATCGTCCCCCTGCCAGAAAGAAACGTTATGCAAGCATTCATACCCACTTCGGCAGAAATTGGATATTTCGTAACGTCCAAAACCATGTTCTTGAAGAGTAGACTCCGTAAGGGCAATCGTTCGCAAAATATGATCATCACTTGCAAGCGAAACAGTCCCAGAGTTCACAAGCAACTCAAGCTTAGTATCGTTCTCCACCGTCAACGCATAAACAGAAACATGGGTTGGCGCGAGTGATAATGCTTGTTCGAGTGTTTTCGACCATAATCGATCATCCACGCCAGGCAGGCAGGCGATGAGGTCAATTCCAATATTCTTTATGCCGGCACCACGCACGGCAATTACCGCATCAGCCACATCGGCAGAACAATGCCGCCTGCCGATACTTTTCAGCACACGATCATCAAAAGACTGAACCCCAATACTGACCCTGTTAACGCCAGCAGTTTTTAGCAGCCTCAACTTTACAGGCGATAATGTTCCTGGATTTGCCTCTATCGTCCACTCACGAAGATTTTTTGTATCAACCCTTGCTAGGACAGTGTTCAGCAATTCTTCAAGGGCCTCTTCCGAAAGTATGGATGGCGTACCCCCCCCGAAATACAGTGTTTCCGGAGAATACTTCCCCTCGTCAGAGAGAAGATCAAACTCCCTTCCCAGAGCTTCCGAATACCTATGCACAGTCAATGGATCATAAAGTTCAGAAAAGAAACCGCAATAAATGCATTTCCCGTCACAAAACGGAACATGCACATAAATATGTTTATCAGCCTGCCTCACAAATCTTCCCTATGAAATCTTGCCTGAAAAAACCGGCTCTGGTACTATGTCGACTTTTCTGAATGATATGAAGATCGGTGTCACATTAAAATACTATTCGGTTCTGCTGGTCATAATACTGGCCGGCAGTCTGGCATACACGTCCAAGGCAGCAGAAGTCCCGGCAGTCAATACCAGCCTGCCCGCGAAATTTCCTTTCTCCGTAGGAGAACAGCTTATTTATCGCATTTACTGGGGAATCATTCCTGTAGGCCAGACAATAATCAAGACAGAATGGATTGAAGAGAACGGCAAAAAGCTGCTGGCTATCCGCTACAGGACATTTACCAACCGGATCTTCGACACTATTTACCCTGTGGACGATACTGCGGAAAGTATTGTTACCCCCGAGACATTTCTTCCAATCAGGTTCAGTTTTCTCCTTACAAGACGGAGGAGCCGTACCGAAAGAACAGTTTCATTCGATCATGCCAACCTCAAAGCCGTGATGGCATCCACAGCTACAGGCCAAACAAATGAGTTTGAAATAGCTTCAGATACACGAGATATTATCTCATTCCTCTATTATTCACGATCCTCGGAACTTCAACCCTACCAGACAAGACATTGCAGGGTTGTCGCAGACACAGGAATACTCGACATGAAATTAAAAACCTATGATTACGAGAATGTGAACATTCCGCCATTCGGCAAGGTACAGAGTCTTAGACTGGATCCAATCGCCAAGCTGGATACACTGACAGTAGAGAATGGAAAGGTCATGAGCTGGATAGCAAAAGAACGATGCCTGGCAACCAAAATGACCATCGACGCCCCCCTGGCCAATGTCAGCATCGAATTAAGGGAAGTTAACGGCCCTGGCGCCGATTCCTGGTCCAAAGCTATGCAAAAAGCCCACCCTGACAGGAAAAATGCTCCTTTGACAACGAGCCACGAATAGATTGTAAAGCAATATGCCCTGCACTACTATTCCGCCACACTTATGAGAAGATATGAAATGTCCAAATGTTCTGACGTTGTCATTCAATTAAAGAAACTCTCCCGCCCGGAAAATCTTGCAGGCATGGCGCGATTCGGCATCGACACCAGCAAAGCCCTGGCCATCAGCATTCCAACACTTCGAAAAATGGCAAGAAAGTACAAAAAGCAGCACGAACTGGCTTTAGCTCTATGGCAAACCGGAATACATGAAGCGAGGGTCCTTGCCACAATGATAGACGATCCAGCAGCCGTGACAGATAAACAGATGGAATCATGGGTTTCTGACTTCTATTCATGGGATCTTTGCGATCAATGCTGCAGTAATCTTTTCGATAAAACACCATTTGCCCGAAGAAAAGCATTCGAGTGGAGCAAACGGACGGAAGAGTATGTCAAACGCGCCGGCTTCACGCTAATGGCTACCCTTTCCGTACACGACAAAGAATCATCAGACAAGGTCTTCATTCGCTTCCTAAAGCCGATAAAGCGCGAAGCCAATGATGGCAGAAACTTCGTAAAGAAAGCCGTAAACTGGGCACTTCGCCAGATCGGCAAGCGAAACACTTCGCTGAAAGAACACGCAATCCGGACTGCAGAGGAAATCAGGAAATTAAATACGCCATCTGCACGCTGGATTGCTTCAGATGCATTGAGAGAATTTCAGAATCATAAATTCCGCAGGGCCTGAGCAACACGCTATCAATTTAATTCCCACACCCCGAATGGTAACGATCCGGCAATATATGCAGCAGCTGACCTGACATCCTGAGCCAGATAATCCACTTCTTTACCAAGGCATCCATCAATACCGTCGTCAAGAATAGTCGCAGGAATTCCGCTCCCTGAAAGGAGGCCGGCAAGCCCCTCCTGTGGGAGGATACTACCCAACGTCGGCATCCCGCCCCCACCAGTTGTCGTCCGGACTGAATTCACCATAAGAATCCCGCTCATAATAAGGATACATGCAGTCAAGACCGCCAACCGCAGAGAATAATTACATTGTACATCCAGCTCATTTACAAACACAGGCTTGGTATTCAAACGCCTCGCATCACTCTCCAGCCTGTCACCAATCAGCCTGGAAGCGGCGACAAAATGACGACATGACGGGCATTTCTCAATATGTCGCTCGACGAAAGACGAAATTCGACCATCTGCGTCAAGAGACTGCGAAATCATCCACTTGATTATCCCACAGATCATTTTCCACCTCCAATTTGCATATTTCCACAGAACGATTTTGCCAGCTTTGTTCTTGCGCGGTGCAGTAGAACCTTTACATGGACTTCAGATCTTCCCGTTTTATCGGCAATCTCCGAAATCGACAAACCTTCCCCATACTTATGCCATAGAACACTATGCTGACTCTCAGGGAGAATCTTTTCTATCTTATTCCACAAGTTTACAGAATCATCGGCAATCACAAAGGGATGATCCACAACCTCTCCGCTAACCCCTTCTTCCGGCAACTCTACAGTTAACACCCTTGATCTATGAAATGTGCACGACAGACGCCAGCCTATTGTGAACAGCCATGTAGCAAACTTGTACCTCGATTGATATTGATCGATCTTCCTGTATGCTCGCGCAAATGTTTCCTGCGAAAGGTCCTCAGCATCATGTCTGTTGGAAACCCTCCGATACAAAAAACGGAACAAAGAACCATAATGACGTCGAACCAGTTCCGCGAAACATTCCACGGAACCGGCCCGCGCCTTATCGGCAAGTTCTTCAGAACTCAAACTACTGATTTCCAGAGACTCCATCTGAGGCATTCCCGGAAGGCTTCGGCACCTGCTGGCCTTCTTTCTGATTTGGTCTTTTATGACTCTTTATCAATTTATACAACTGTTCAGCACCGTAAGTGAAATTAACACCGACAGTGCATTTGTCAATATTCACGGACAATGCTTTACCTATATCTGCAGCGGCCTCATTTTGCTCCGCAGAAAGAGCCAGGAATGCTGCTATACCCCGAACCATTTGTTCTATCTGTTTCGCATTTTCCTCGGAATTGGCACCTAACTTTGCCTCTATGTCCACATTTTCGCCCGTATTTCTAACAAAAACCGTCAACCATTCGGCATTTTTAAGAACCGTGGCATTGGCCGGCCCTTCTTTGCCCTCATCTTTACGGGCACAGGCAACAATAAATCCATCTGCATCAGGCATCATCACGCCTGTATTATCCTTACCCCCGTCCTTTTTTCCATCAAGAAGATCTATCGCCACCTTTACCTGGTTGACGTCGCCGCCCGCAACGGTAACTTCAGGCGAATAGAAACATAAAACACTTGGTTTCTGCTTTTTTTCATCAATCCACTTATGGATCACCCTTGACCCGAATGAAATTTGTTCATGTGTCTTTGACAAAATAATTATTTTTTCCACGGCATTGGCAGCTTCAGCATTTGGACGCACCTTCAAAACCGCAACACCACCATCCTTCTTATAGCTATCTCCGTAAAGCGTTACAGATTTTACATCCTTCAATGGGTCAAAGTGTATTGTAGCTCTCAGGACATCCAGACCTTTCTTCAGGTCTGCATTTGCAGATTCATCAATGAACATCCTGCCTATCTTGCTGGCAAGAAATTTCTCAGCATCAAGATGAATTGCCCATTTGGCAGTTGAGCTGATTTCGGACTTGTTCACTGGACCACCAAAAGATACCCCTGCCACCAACACTGTCACAAAAAACCCCATCATCAACCTACTCATAGCATTGTTCCTTTCTTACTGTTTACCTTTTAATACCCAAGATCCTTAAGAAAGGTTACACATTATCTTCACATAGTCGATATCATGCAAAACCTTAGAAAAGCCGTAATAGCTCCAGGCAAATGTGCCTCTCTTTTAACTTGCCATTTCAGCCGGGACACTTAACTATTCTCGTGTTTACACGGTCAGACTAATGAAAAGTCATAATACAGATCCCGACGACGAACTAGCACTAATAATGAAGGACAACCCTGGCTTCATTAAGGTGCTGATAGACGCCCTTCCCATTCAGATCTTCATCAAAGACACCCATTGCCGCTTTGTTACAGCCAGCATGGCCACAGCAAAAGTAATGGGCGCAGAATCACCTTCCCATCTGATCGGAAAGACTGATCACGATTTCTATCCGGAAGAACAGGCATCTGAGTACAGAAACGACGAACAGCGCCTGATTCTTTCAGGCACGCCGATCATAGAGAAAGAAGAGCCTAAGAGTGACAAAACAACCGGCGAATACAGGCTCATATGGATAACCAAGCTGCCGATCCGGGACAAGTCGGGCAAGATAATCGGTATTGTCGGCATAGGAAACGACATGACCGAACGTAAACGTGCCGAGAATAAGCTGTTAGAGGAACGTAATTCCCTCAGAACCCTTATAGATACACTCCCCGATTACATATACGTGAAAGACACCCAATGTAAATTCATACTTTCAAATATTGCGCACGCACGTCACATGGGTGTCGATACTCCGGACGCACTCATAGGTAAAACGGATTTTGATTTCTACCCAAAAGAACTGGCAGAGAAATTCTACAACGACGAAATGGAAATCATCAAAACCGACAAGCCTCTCATCCAGAAAGAAGAAGCTAACACCACATTGAAAGGCCATTTCTGCAGGGTACTTTCAAGCAAAATGCCACTTCACGATACTCAGGGGAACGTCATAGGAATCGTTGGAACAAGCCTTGAAATTACCCAGAAAAAACGGATGGAAGAAGAGCTCGAAACAGTCAACGAGAAACTGACAGCCGCGCTCGACGAACTGAAACGCACCCAGGAGCAGATAATACAGAGCGAAAGACTCCGCGCCCTAGGCCAAATGGCAAGCGGTATTGCACACGATTTTAACAACGCACTCACCCCCATCCTGGGATACAGCGACCTATTGCTGAACGGACCTGGAATTCTTGATGACAAGCCAACCACAACAAGCATGCTCAGAGACATAAAAACCGCCGCAACTGACGCCGCACAAACCGTCCGCCGGTTAAGCGAGTTTTATGCACCTGCCAGAAAAGCAGAGCGTAAAGCAATTGACGTCCGCAATCTTATAGACTCGACACTCGCACTGACTCGTCCTCTGTGGAAAGAGGAAAAAGCAGCAAAAGGTATAAATATCCAAATCACCGCGGAGCTGAACGATGTGCAGCATATTTCCGGCAACGAGTCACAACTCCGCGAGATGCTCACCAACCTGATCTTTAATGCCGTGGACGCAATGCCAAAGGGTGGAACCATTACCATCAAGGCCCGCAAGGACACACCTTTCACTGCCATCGAAGTTAATGACACAGGGACAGGCATGAACGAGGAAGTTCGCCGCCGTTGTTTTGAACCATTCTTCACAACAAAACGCAAGCGAGGTGGAGGACTGGGATTATCAATGGTACACGGTATTGTCCGCCAACATGAAGGCAATATCGAAATACAGTCTGAAGAAGGAAAGGGAACCGCAATCATTGTACGAATTCCCGAGTCAGCGACCTCAGAAAAAAGACACCACGCGCAACCTGTCTATCTGGCAGAAATACCTCAACTTAGCATACTTCTGATCGATGATGAGGACTTGGTAAGACAAACAATTGAAGCCTGTCTTAAAGGTGATAAACATACAGTTCGCACGGCAACAGAAGGCAAACACGGCATAGAAATGTTTACAAAGGATCACTTCGATATAGTGATAACGGACAGAGCCATGCCAGGGGTTAGTGGCGACCAGGTAGCAATCGAAATAAAAAAAATC
>MHBM01000050.1:60487-63115 GCA_001804885.1 Lentisphaerae bacterium RIFOXYA12_FULL_48_11 | reverse complement strand
CAGGTTTCATCTGTCCCCATGTACAGCACTTTCCCTGCGCCATACTGCCTCAGCACTATGGTTGGTATCTTCTGTTTGCCAACCATGGCTTCAACCAGGGTTTCAGTGCCGGGGAACGCCTTCACCGACGCAACCCAGTGCGGAGGCTGGAGGTTCCGCCAGATCCTGGCATTGTCGGCTGCATCGGCAGTAAGCCGAAGCGGCCCGAACGAACTGCCAAGATCCGTAAGAACCAGCATCGAAGGCGGTTCCTTGATCGGATTAGCAAGTCTCTCAACAGGGAAGAGGCTGGCAAGAGCACCCCACGTATATTCCCTGTAGACCTCGCGCCGGCCATCCATAAAGATAAGACCGCCGCCGCGCGTACCGACGAATTCCTTGATCCATTCGAATTCATCCTCGTTCAGCATTTTCCTAGGCACTTCGCCAAAATAAATCAGATCGTATGCGAACAGCGCCTCCTTCTTCGATGGGAACTGACCTGCCGCTTCCCCGCGTTTCCATTTGTCGTTGAAATCTGTTCCGGCTACCAGGGCGTTGATCTCCCACTGGGGATCGCGTTCAAATATATTCCTCAAGTAACGGACCTCCCAGCGGGGCCGACCGTCCATCAGCAGAAGTTTACGGCGCTGGGTTACCGCGCGGAATCTCAGCACACCCTCGTTGTTCGACTGGTCCTTCTCACCCTCGATAACAGGAATAGTCACCTTGAAAGTCATAGGGAAACTCGTAAATTCCACGCCCTCGGAGGATTTCTTTTTCTCATCGATCATTTCCTTGATCGGGAAATCAAACTCGATCCGCCGGCGATTACTGTGTTCAGTCACCATTGATCTTTCCCAGATGACCCGGCCTTTATCCTCTATTTTCAGCACAAACGGCTTACCGGCCTCCATGTCATCCTTCACAATGATCTCGCCCCTGACGCGGTCTTCAAAGAAAACCACGTCCGGCCCTTTAACACCTATGACCGCCAGATCACCGGGCCGCTCCAATGCTCCGAACCCGACGGTAAATACCGCTATATTTCTGCCACCCGCAACCTTTGCAGTCTCAATCGGAGAATTTCCCTGGTTATGCTGCCCGTCAGACAACATGACAATTACCGCCCGTTCGTCTTTCTTCTGGCCGATCCGCTGGGCAAGAGCGTTACCAAGATCCGTCCCGTTCTTTTCAGGTTTGTCGGTGAGAACTTTCGGCAGTGGAGAGCCCTGTTCCGTACTCCATAGCCGCTGAGGGTCTGGACCGGAAATTGTCCACAACTCAACGTTGTGCCTGCCGGCCAGTTTTGGAATCAGTCCGTTTTTCTCATGGAGAAGCAGCTGTTCCATTCTCTGCCAGCGCGACAGAGCATCAAATTTCTCCACCGCCGCGGCAACAGTGTCATTACTTAGAACAGCGCTGGTTACCGTGAAACCTGATTTATTGGTATTGATTGCATTATCCGCGAGCAGGTCATAGGCTCGGGCAGCATGCAGCTTGCGGGAAAGATCCATGAAATCATCTGTTACACTCATACTCCTTGAAGAATCAACAAACACCATTACTCGTGCCAGCTCACCGATTATTTTCCGATGATGGAGAACCGGCCCTGCCAGCATCATGACGATCAGAAAAACAGCCGTCGATCGAAGCGCCGGCAGCAGCCACGCAAGGCTGCCACCCCGGCTACGTACCTCGCGGCGATAAAGGTACCAGGCAATGGCAGCCAGGATCATGGCAAGTATTACCGCCGGCCAGACGCTCCAGTCACCTAGGAATCTTAAATCCGTCACGGTTCTCAACGCTTGCTCCTTCCGATTCGCTGCTCAAGAAGCAGTTCCGTAAAAATCAATGCCAGCAGCACCCATAAAAAAGGCCTCCAGATCTCACGGCCGTACCGGCGCCGTTGTTCCAGCTGGCGATATTCTTCCAGCGAACCGACAACAGTGGCATTAAAAGCCTTGGCTGCCGCTTTGATCCCGTCAGACGGCAGCTGTGCGAGATCGGATTCATTCCGGGCGGTATTCACTACAAAATGAATAAGTGTTTTGTCAGGCAGTTCCATCAGGTACAGACCAGGTATGCGGGTATTATCAAAGCTTACCAGCGCGCGACCACCCTGATTCTTTGCCGTGAGTTTGTGCTTTTTCCCTTCCGGATCAGTCAACTCCATGGTCTTGCCGTCCAGTGCAGCCGGAAGCGCAGCTATCAGCGGGAGGCCAACATGCACATTGCGCGGGGGATCAAACTTAGACGCAAGATACGTCACAAGCTGCTGCATCATTGGCAGGTAAAATGGCCTGATTGGCAGATTGGACCACTCGGGAGAGCATGGCGTACATGCAAGAATAACACTTCCTTCCCCGTATTTCTTTTCCACCATGAAAGGATCTCCCGTACCAAGGCGTGCCATCACAAATTCAACTGCATTGGTATTTGCAGCACCTTTATTCTCCACAAGCTTGTACCAGAGCTTGATCTTGCCGGTTGAAAGATCGCCACTACGCGGATCATTGAAAATCTGGAAGGCAGGATGTTCCTGATGTTGTCCAAGGATACCTGTATGAGGAGCATCATCTTCAGGACCGCCTTCGATTGAACCGAACTGCCTCGGAAGAAGGCCCTTCCCATCAGAATAAAACCGGC
>MHBM01000050.1:0-60477 GCA_001804885.1 Lentisphaerae bacterium RIFOXYA12_FULL_48_11 | reverse complement strand
TGTGGTGTTGAGACGATTACCGGGGAAAACTATTAAACCACCGCCATTACGTACAAATTCTTCAAGTGCATGCACCTGGTGATCGTGAAGCTGCTGAACATTTGCAAGAACAGCAACGCGGACATCCTTCAGACAATTTGCGTCAACCTGGTCCTTGTTGACAACGCGTGTTGAAATGAGGTCGGCGAGAGTGCCTTTTGTTGCGTTGTAGGGTTGCAGGGCAATCTCGAGAAAATCAGTTTCCCCTTCGAGCGGCTCACGGCCGGGGTTTCCATTCACAAGCAGCACCGGCAGTTTGTCCCATGCAGGGACTGCTGCCAGAATAGTATTGTCGGACTTCAGGACATCAGGAGCATCGGTATCAACCGAAATGACGTGCGAGCCGGCCTTGTCAAAAGCATGCGTAAACAGAACCTGGCCCGATTCATTTGCGCCCAGTTCAATCTGTGAGACAGCCTTTTCGACACCATCCACGCGGAAATAAACGCGAAGGTTAGGATAACGCGTAACACCGTGATTCTTCAGATGAGCACGTACCTGGAAAGGCTGGCCAACACCCAGCATGAAACGTGAAAAATCCAGGGATTGCACACTTACATTGTTGCGCTCTTCCTGGCCGGCATGGATGAATGTAACGACCGGCGGAACCGGCATGTTTTTCAGAAGGTGTGCCGCACGGGCCCGTTCGCCATCCTCAGTATCCAGCCAGCTGATCCTCTGGAAATCGCTGATTACTATCAACTCGCGCTGAACCTCATGCATTTTCCCGAGTGTACCCAGGCTAAGTTCGAGAGATGCCGGCACAACAGCCGCACCGTAACCAGTCTGAAGTTTGCCAAGCTCTCTTATTGCCCGCTCGGTATTGAAAGTAGGTTCATCAAGAAGGGGACGGGGTATGCCGCCCATAAGAACAACAGAAAGTTCCGAGCCGCGGGCCAGGTCGCGGATGATCTGGCTCGCGGCATCACGCGCCTGAGTAAATGAGGTACGGTCCGAGGCGCCTACCCCCATCGAGTAACTGTTGTCCAGCGCAATGACAACAGATGTCTTGGCATTACCAAGCAGGGCACGCATTCCCGTCAGAACAGGCCGCGCCATGCATAAGGCAAGTGCTGCCGGTATTGCACAGCGGATAAGCAGGAGAAGCAGTTGCTCGATTCTGAGCCGGCTCTTCTGGGTACGCTGCAGGGGCTCAAGAAGATGCATTGCTCCCCACTGGATCACCTTGAAATGACTGCGATGGAAAAGGTGAATGATCAGCGGAATGCTCGCTGCCGCTATTCCGCCAAGGAGGATGATATTAAGAAAACTCATACCTGCTTTTTCCTCCTCGCAAGGTAATAAGCAAGCGTCTCGGCATACGGTGTGTCGGTGACAACAGGAACCAGGTCTATGCGATGGCGGTGACATCCGTTCTTGAGGTCCAAACGGAATTTGTCCAAACTCTCCATGTATGCCGCCCTGACCGCAACCGGATCAATCAGCCGCTTGTCCTCATCCGTTTCCAGCGAGTCGAAACGGGTCCACTGCCGGAATGGAAATTCCAGCTCATCCCTGTCCCATATCTGAAAGATGATTATCTCATGATGGGCATGCCTGAAATGCGCCAGTGCCGACATCAGTTCAGTGACGCTGCCAAAACAGTCGGAAAGAATTATCAAAAGGCCGCGGCGATGAATCTTTGGAACAAGATTGTGAAATACCTTTGCCAGTTCAGTTTCACCACCCGTTTTGGTGTTCTGGAGCGTATCGAGCAGTACGCGCAAATGGCTTGGACGCGAACGCGGGGGGATATATTCGCGTACTTTCTTGTCAAAAGTCACCAGCCCGACGCTGTCCTGTTGACGCAGCATCAGGTAGGAAAGGCACGCCGCAAGCCGTACGGCGTAGGCATACTTGCTTATACCCTTGCCGGCATAAGCCATTGAACCGCTGGCATCCACGAGGAGTGTGGCGCGAAGGTTTGTCTCTTCTTCGTATTCCCTGATGTAAAGACGGTCTGTTTTCCCGTAAACCTTCCAGTCGAGCCGCCTGATCTCATCGCCGGTAACATACTGGCGGTGTTCGCGAAACTCCACGCTGAAACCCTTGTGCGGAGATGTGTGCAGTCCGGAACAGAATCCTTCCACAACAAGACGGGCGAGGACCTGCAGGTTGGAAATCTTCTGCAGATCAGCGGGAGTCAGGAAATCAGAAGCAATGGCCATTTCTGTTCCTACAGGATATTCTCGGGAATTTTACGCGGTACGGCCTTGAGAACACGGTCAATGATGTCATCCACATTGATACCTTCAGCCTCGGCATTAAAAGTCGGTACTATGCGGTGCCGCAGGACAGGGTGCGCCAGAGCCTCAATGTCGTCAACTGTGACATGGAAACGCCCCTGCAGAACGGCTCTGACTTTTCCTGCCAGGATCAGGTACTGACTGGCGCGCGGACCGGCTCCCCACTCGATCAGTTCTTTGACAAAGGATACCGCCTCGGGTTCTTTTGGCCGAGTACAACGTACCAGATCAAGAACGAAGTCCATCACGTGATCCGGAACCGGTACCTTGCGAACCAGCTCCTGGCAGGCAATAATATCCGGACCTGTGATAACCGCACCCATGTTGGCTTCGAACGCACTTGTTGTGCGGGATACGATTTCGCGTTCCTGTTCACGCAGTGGATAAACAACCTTTACGTGAAAAAGGAACCTGTCGCGCTGGGCCTCGGGCAGGGGATATGTACCTTCCTGTTCAATAGGGTTCTGCGTGGCAAGCACAAAGAAAGGCTCGGCTAGCGGATAGGTGTTGCCACCAATGGTTACGGAGTGCTCCTGCATCGCCTCCAGCAGAGCAGACTGGGTTTTCGGAGGTGTACGGTTGATTTCATCCGCAAGTATCATCTGCGCAAAGATCGGACCCTGCAGGAAGGATAGTGTCCGCTGGCCCGTTGTCGAATCCTCCTGTATGACTTCTGTTCCGGTTATGTCGGCCGGCATCAGGTCGGGCGTGAATTGGATACGGCGGAAAGAAAGGTCCATGACCTGCGAAAGGCCGCGGACCATGAGAGTCTTGGCAAGGCCGGGCACACCCTCAAGCAGGCAGTGGCCGCTGGCAAGAATGGCGATCATCAGCTGTTCGATAACTTCAGTCTGGCCAACGATCAGCTTACCGAGTTCCGAAACAACTTTCTGGTAGGTAGAGACGAGAGTTTGTGCACGTGTTAAATCCTGTTGATCAGAAGACTCCATGATGTGACTCCTTTGCTGGCTGTGTTTGCCTGAGATCCAGGCCGTGAAATCGAGCCGTTCCCTTTGCTCAACTGGAATTAAAAATACCAAATTGACGGTTGCATATGCAACGTCCAAACCGGAAAGAATTCCAAATTGAACAGCATGTCTTCGGCAATCTTTTTACTAGATAATTACTTCAAATGTCTCGACTTCGTTGTCGAAACCCTTGGCCTTGATCATGCTGGCGGGTTTTGTTTTGACTGAATCCCTGACCTGATCGTATACCGACCGCGATATCAGTATCCCCTCCACCGGGGCATTTGATTCAAGGCGCTGGGCAAGGTTGACATTTGCGCCGATAGCCGTGTAATCCACTCTTTTCTCGGAACCCATGTTGCCTACCACTGCATCTCCGGTATTGATTCCGATACGGATCTTGAGTTCCATGCCACCTGCGGAAGCCCATTTTGTCTTAAGTTCCCGTGCCTTCTGCTGCATTTCAACTGCCGCCCGCACGGCCCGCAGGGCATGGTCCGGATGTTCAACCGGATCACCGAAAAACACCATCAGGCCATCGCCTATGTATTTGTCAACGGTTCCCTCGTTCTTGAACACAATGGCCGTCATGGCTGCGAAATATTCGTTCAAGGTCCGGTGTATCTCTTCCGGTGACCTTGTGGAGCTCCATTTTGTGAATCCGGCAATATCGCTGAAAAGGATGGTTATTTTCTTTTTCTCGCGGGTATCGAGTATTCCCCCTGAAGCCAGGATCTTGTCCATGAGTTCAGGGGCAAAATAGCTCTCAAATCTTGCACGCAGGAAAGTACGCTGTTTTTCCTCCTGCACATACTTGTGGATTGTGATGGCTATGAGAGAAAGTACTATTCCAAAGGACGTTCGCGTACCGTTCATTATAACATCACCATACAGGAAAAGTGCCAGATACATGCAGAGAAACACCGCAAAGAATACGAGTGTTGCAACAACAAACCTGATGCCCGATCTGATCCTACCCGCAATAAACATTAGAATTGCAATCACGGCGAAATCGAACAGCAGGGCGACAGGTACGGATATCTCCCTGACAAACTCGCTGTTAAGTATGGAATTAATAACGTTTGAATGAAGGCCCGGCCGGTGGAATACCCGCTCCATCGGAACCGGGCAGACGTCTTTCGCAGTTGAAATATCGGCCACGATCACAATGCCGTCCTCGATATCGTCTCTCAGCAATTCGAATCTGCTTTGATCGTCCGCGATACCCATTATCTTTCCGAGGGAGAAATGGGCGAAAGAAGCGGATTCATATCCGGCGAAATTTATGATCGTCCGGCATTGTTCATCCACCGGGATCTTGATGTCTTTTTTCCTGCCGTCAGGAAACTCGGCGCCGCACAGGGTTATCGAACGACCGGGTTCAACAGCAATACGGTCAGGCGTGACCTTGAGATAATCACAAACAACCCTCAGGGAAAGCGATGGGACAAAGCCATTTTTCAAAGGGATCAGGAGGGCAAATTTCCTGTAAACACCATCTTCGTCGGGGTAACAGGTGATGTGACCCACACCACGGGCAACAGATGTCAGCTCATTACAGGTTGCAAATGCAACACCCTGCCTGTCCATGCCGATATTTTCTGGAATCACTGGATGCCACAGCAGATTATCGGGAAAAGGGGAATAATCAGGACCTATGGCAACGGGGTAATAAACGCGGCCGCTGTTCTTCGTGGCAGAAACCATGCCTTCGGTCGCAGTCAGGAAAACATAATCAAAGGCAATCGCCTTGACACCGGCATCAGACAGAATGCGGATAATCTTCTCGTAGCGGCTGCCGGTCTCCACGGAAGCACCCAAAGTCCGGATGCTGGCATTGTCCACATCCAGATGTACAATTGCCGGACTCACGTGCAGGTTCCCGCGAAACATATGGCGAAGTTTGAAGAGATGGTCACTGGCCCGCAAGTGCCACGTACCGAACAAGCCGGGCAGGATAAGAAAGAGAAGCCAGGCAAAAATAAAACAGCCGGGAACGAGAAAGCACGGACAATGTTTCCATCCATTACTCATGAATTATCCGCAAAGTTTTTGAATAAAAAACGGATGCTTCGATCATGGTGGCTTCGGATGAAGGTCCTCGTGTTACGGCAATAACAGTCCCGGCAATCGGCACACCTTTCTCAACAGGAGTACTGAAATCACCTTTTGACCTTCGGACTGTCTTGATTTCATCCAGTAACCTGGCCTTTATCTCGGCATCACCGGGCACGGCGATCATTTTCTTCGTAAGGTTTTCTATATCAACAAGCCGGGTTGACGAAGCCAGCAGGAAGAAATTCTCTGTGCCAGCCTGTTCATCCATGATGAACCATTTTTCATCGGATGGAAGAAGATAAGAATGCCCGACCTCAATTTTCTTTTCATAGAAATCGGGAGATGACGGGAAGATACAGCGCAGCTGCTTCTGCGAATCGAACATGTACAGGTAGAGGTACACGCCTGACAAAGGTTCGAGATATACCCGCAGTCCATCACCTTTGCGCATTACAACCTTGTCCTTGAAATCCACCGTCTTTGTTTTTCCATCCTGGTCGCGGTGAATAAAAGCCCATTTGAACTGTAACAGATTGTCGGCGGCGAAAGGCTTGCTGGCTGCCGGGGCATATGCCAATACCAGGAATGATCCTGCAAATGCCGATAATAACAATATCCTTAAGCTTCTCACGTAACCTCCCGGAACAGACACAGTAAAACATTTTCCGCCGGAGTATTCCAGACACAATTGTATATAGGAAAACTCTCTTGTTATCAACATTACTTGCCCTTCGGTTTTTTTTTGTCTAGCATCTTGAAACAAGGAGAGAACAAATGTCCCGAAAATGGCAGGGTACAACCTTCCTGGTTTTTACACTATTTCTGCTTTCCTGTTTCCAGTTTCATGTAATCGCTCAGGACAGTGAATCGCTTCATAAACGCATCAAGGAACTGGAAGATGAAAATACGCGTCTGAGAACAGCAACGGAACTCCAGTCCAATGAACTGCTTGAGCTGAGGCGAAAGATAAAGGATATGGAAGCGGTCCATCCGGGTTCGGCGGGTGAGGATCCATCACGCATAATGCTGGAATCGCACGTGTGGAGTTATTCTGCCACTTTGATGTTGTTTGATGTTTTCGACTCCAGTGACGCCGTGTTTAAGGATGTCGGCGGGCTTGATACTGGTGGACTGATGTACGGCTGTGCCTTTTCAATGGGCAGAGGCAAGGACCGTTACGGCATCACAGTTTACCAGGGTGAATATGATGTTAAAAACAATGGCGGTGTCCCTCCTGACATATCCAATATCAACAAGAAGACAAACAATCGTATCGACATAGATGTCGCATGGACGCGCATGACGGTAAGGAGCGAGCGGTTTGGATTTGGCTACCTTTGGGGAGCAAAGTATCTGCGGTCCGATAAGACGCTTGAAAGTTCACAGACAAGAGGAACCATTCATGACGAGAAAAAGGTCCAGGGCATAAACGAGTGGGAAATGGTCGATTTCGGGCTTTTCATTTCCGGGAAACCTTTTTCGGATTATCCCCTTTATGCTTTTATCTCCGGCACAGTATCGCTTGGAATGGTTCACGGCGTGGCTGTTGATAAACCGGACAGTGCCTGGGATGATGGTATAATTGACTCGACATACAGGACGGATTCACACATGGCCTGGGCTCTGAACGGTTCGTTCGGCCTGCAGCATCCTCTAACTTCATTCAGTTCTGTCAGGATAGGCTACAGGGGGCATGCGCTTAATTCGATAGATGGTTTCTCTCCGTATGTGAATACAGGTACCTTTTACGATGGACAGAAAAGCATTTTCGTGGCACTGGACTTTCTATTCTAGAATTTAATCAATGCCGGATTTTCTTGTCTTGCCCTGGAATGTCCAATTCCCTATCATTTCAGTCAAAGGGAGGTCTTCATGTTCCGGGAACGGTTAATAATAACTGTTTTGGTTCTGTCTGTTTCTTTTAGAGCCTTCATGCCTCTTCCCATCCATGCCCAGGAGACGGAAACTTTACGTCAACGCAACAGGGAACTGGAAAAAGAAAACAGCCAATTACGAAAAACAACAGAACTCCAAACCGTGGAACTGCTTGAACTGAGGCGCAAGATCAAGGATCTGGAAACGGTTCACACTGATTCAACAGGCACGGACAAGTCCGGTATTCTGCTCGAATCACATGTGTGGAATTATTCAGCCAGCCTTATGTTGTTTGACGTTTTCGATTCCGGTGATGCCGTTTTCAAAGGCGTGGGCGGCTTCGATACCGGCGGATTGATGACCGGGCTTGCCTTTTCTGCAGGCAAGGACAAGGATCGTTACGGCATCACTGTTTACCAGGGCGAATACGATGCCAAAAGCGAGAGTTATTCACCGCCTGACATATCCAGTGTAAACAAAAAAACAAATGAGCGTATTGATATTGATGTTGCATGGACGCGTATGACGATAAGGAATGAACGGCTGGGATTTGGTTACCTCTGGGGTGCGAAGTATCTGCGGTCCGACAAGACTCTTGAAATGTCCCAGGCAAATGGAGCGCTCCAGGATGAAGAGAGATTCGAGGGAATCAATGAGTGGGAAATGTTTAATTTCGGACTTTTCCTGTCAGGACGTTTCTTCCCTGATTATCCGCTTTATGGCTTTGTATCCGGCACAATTTCCATCGGAATGGTCCACGGAATGGCCGTGGACAAAAAGGATACAGCCTGGGATGATGGGGCTATTGATGCAACATACAGGAAAGATACATGCATGGCTTATGCCTTCAACGGTTCTCTTGGCCTGCAGCATCCATTGACCTTGCATAGTTCACTAAGGCTGGGTTACAGGGGCCATGCCCTGAATTCCACAGACGGATTCTCCCCTTTCATATACAAAAGCACTTTCTATGATGGGCACCAGAGCATGTTTGTCGCGCTGGATGTTCTTTTCTAAAGCAGGGGAACAGAAGAAACGTTCAGCATTCGGCGGGGGAGAGTGATGTCCTTTGCCACCGGTCCGTAAAGGCCAAGCACCATCATGACAGAATCATACCTGCTGTCCCGCGACTTCACGATTACCTGGTAATCTCCTGCGGGAAGGTTCTGGATTGTTACCCGGTCGGTGATATTCCGCTTTTCTGCAATGAGTTTCCCGGCCAGGTCATAAACAATTATATCCGCTGCAACCGGCCTTGCGCTTACGGCCAGGTCTGCGGTTGCCGCCTCAGTATTCTTTTTTCTTTCTTCAAGAATCTGTTTCTCGCGGTCGTTCGGGAATTTAAGAATTACCTCGCCACCCTTCGTTCCGAGCAATTTGGCAAAGTCAGGTTTCTGCGCGCCCTTTGACTGTACGTAGACTTTCTGCGAAAGGAATAAACCAAGTTCCGTTGCCGTGATGTGATAATCGCCATTGAGATCAGCGGCACAGTCTTCAAGGCCCTGCAGGACCAGGCCGGCAAATATGCTGTGGCCCTTGTAGCCACCGTCAAGTACCTGCTGGTTTCCGGTTCCGGCGGTGATGACCTGCCTGGCCTCGCGTTTCATCAGTTCGGATATATAGTTTCTTACACTGCTGTCAACGTTAACGGTGGCCCTTGCCGCAACAATTCCGGAACTGCATGCATCAAGCATGAACAGGAGATGTTTGGCCCGGGTATTGTTGCCTGCGAGCAGATCAACCTGCAGCCAGTTCATGGGGATGAGGCTTTTTGAATCCTTTATCCTGCCTTCAACTGGAACGAGGTATCCCTTTATGCTCTCGTCAGGATCTTTAAGGTCTGTACCGTGTCCTGCGAAAAAGACAACAACAAGATCATCAGGGCCGGCTTTCTGTAGAATTGACTCTATCAAAGACATGATATTCCGTCTTGTCGCCTGAGCGTCGTAGAGCTCTGCTATTTCAAATCCCGACGCTTTGAACATGGTGGCCATGGATGCGGCATCACGCACAGCATGGCGCAGCCGATCAGCGTACTCGTAATTGTCGATCCCCACAACCACCAGGAACTTGTGCTCGTAATTGTCCCTTAGGGTACTCCGGGAATTGCTATCCTGAATCAGGTTCTGCTCGATCATACCCCTGTAGCCGACAGGTAGAGTGCATGAACTCAGGAGAAAACAGGCCATAATAAGGGCGAGCAGTCCCGTACAGCTTCTGGCGATTTTATCAAAAAAATGCATACGACGATCAATTATAGCACAACATTCTCAGACTTCCAGCGGTTGTTTGGTGTTGAACCTTGTTTGCAAAGTGTAAACCATGTGCCCGGAATGAACCATGACCATGCCACACGTCTTGTTCGTCATAGCCTCTTTGGCGACGCCGGAAGTCCGAAGGGAGGTCTTTGTTACGGAAAGCAAGACGAGTTTCCAGAGTCCAGGGTTTGAATTGCGATGTGTGAGGACAACCGCCTTCGTTGTGCTTTCTTAAACGTTCCTGGACGTCCGACATAATGACGGCTGGTATCTACAGAACTGGTTAGAATATAAACGTAATGATATGTGCCTGCTGGCATACCAAGCCGTAGTCTCGCAGCAGAATAAACGGTCCACCTCCGCATTCTTTACTTCATTCGAATGACTACGGCGTGACAGCCTTCACTCTCCACTGCGCTGCGAGCGAAGGCTGGTGGAGCAGATGAGATTCGAACTCACGACCCCCACGTTGCGAATTCTTCCAAAGCTTTTTCAGAAAACCCAATAATTACCGTATGTTATTGCATTATCAGGGGTTTGTGCAAGTTGGTAAAAAACTCAAAAACCTCAATTTCCTCAAGGTAAAGTAAAGTAGTTACCACGGACTTACCACGGGAAAGTGCGAGGGATGGGCGGACGGGGCAGGCAACTTTCTGTCGCGACTAGAAAGTTTTCAGGATGGTGAGATAATGCGTGGACATAATTCTTCTACAACCGATACCAGGTTCCCTTGCCCTTGCCTTCCTTGTTCAATTGTCGGTTCTGAACCAATCTCTTCAGGTGAGCCTTTATGGTGTTCCGGTTGGTTTTGGTGAGTCGCTGAATGTCGCTAACCGTGACTCGACCATGTTCCCTGGCGGCCACAAGAATAGCTTGAGACAGCCTGGGCAGCGACAGCATGTCTTTCTCGCCCTGAAGCTTGTGTTCCAGCACCTCGGATTGCCTCTTCAAGGATTTCAGGAAGAACTTGATCCAGACACCCATCTGGCGGTTGTTGGTGTAGAGGGAGCCCTGCGCCTTCCTGAGAGACAGATAGTACTTGTCCTTGTTCTCCTCGATGATGCGTTCCAGAGAGGCATAGGGAACGTAGAGGTATCCGGCTTTCAAAAGCAGGAGCGTCGTAAGTATTCTGGACAGCCGGCCATTGCCGTCCTGAAACGGGTGGATGGCAAGAAAGTGAACAACGAAAACTGCTATCAGGATCAGGACATGGTGACGGCTTTCCGGAGTTTCCCTGTTGAACCACTCAACCAGCTCCTGCATCTTTCGGGGCGTATCAAAAGGCGTGGCCGTCTCGAATATGATGCCCACGCTCTTGCCTCCGGCGTCGAAGGCCTCCACGTTGTTTGAGAGCTTTTTGTATTCCCCGCGGTGCCGGTTGTCTTTGGAGGAGCGCTTTAGCAGGATCTGGTGGAGCTGCTTGATATGGTTTTCCGTGACTGGAATTTCGCCAAACGACTCGAATACCACGTTCATGGCCTCGGCATACCCGGCAACCTCCTGTTCATCACGCGACCGGAACTTCTTCAATCCCACGCCGGACAAAAGGCGCTCGATCTCGCCATCGGTCAGTTTCACCCCTTCAATGCGGGTGGACGATCCGACAGATTCGATGGTTGCAACTTTCCGAAGGACGTTAAGCCTGTCGGGGGCCAGGTTCTGAAATGCCCGCCAGGCGCCCTTGAACTCATCTATTCCTGCAATGAGTTTCAGCGTTTCCGGATCAATCGTTATATTAGGAGTATCCATAACAATATCCATATATATCCAAATCACATGATCCTGTCAAACGTCGTCTATGGATATATTTGGAGATGTTTTTGAATATGGCTATGTACTCCGATGCAGAAGTTACTACGAGCTAAAACATGGCCTGCCACCCGTAGCCAAGAGCCGACGTAATCGATGATGGCGAAGTGGTGGAGCAGATGAGATTCGAACTCACGACCCCCACGTTGCGAACGTGATGCTCTACCAACTGAGCTACTGCCCCGTTTCCACCAACTTGCCTGTCCTGTGTTGCTTACGAGCGAAGCAAGACTTGTCCCGCCATAGCTTTTAAAGCGACGGCGGAAGCTATCCGCCTTCGCAGAGCCTCCGGCGTGACATGCTGCCCCATGCTTCTAAAACGCCGATACAATCGCAGGTTTTCTAAGAATTTCAAGCATTTCTGTAACAACTGTAACAATTGTCACACTTGTAACTTTTAAACCGTTTTCAGCGTTTCAAAGACAAAATATGCCACCAAAATGCCACGGATTTGCTACCGAAAAGTTAGCATACTTGAGTTTAACAGCGAGAAAAGATACATTATTTTAACTGGCGGGAAACTATGAAAGTAAGCATTCCGAAGATCATCGCTGTTATAGCCTCTCTCCTCTTAATGGGTGAGGCAACTTTCTGTCAATTACAGATAAGCAATTTTACAATATCATCAACGGGTACAGTTGACCTATCGTGGACTCATGTAACAACAAACTACATTGTCCAACAAAGAGTATCATTGTTAACCGGTACGTGGCAGTATGTTGATCAGGTTGTTGCTACAAATCTGCATTCAGTGAGTAATGTTTCTGATAGTTGTTATTACCGTATCAGAGAAGTAAGGGCATTAACTTTTGCTGACAAGAATTTTGATAAAGGTATACGTGCCAACCTTGAGGTGAAGTATTATCCAACGAATCAGATATATGACATAGATATTATAACGTTGACTAATCTCACTCTGGATGTTTCTGGTGTCTCCAATTTGACAGGGATAACTGAATTCAATAGTTTGTATTCTTTGATTTGCAGGTTTAATCAACTAACAAATCTCGACATAACAGGATTAACAAATCTAGGATATCTAGACTGTCAAGTTAACTTGTTGTCGAATATCAATCTGGCTGGTTTTGCAAATCTATACTATCTTGACTGTAATTATCAGCATACAGGCTTCGATCCACCTGTACTCACAAATCTCGACCTGACTGGCTGTATAAATCTTAAATGGCTTAAATGTTATGCGAATCAATTGTCATATCTTGACCTATCTGACTGTACAAATCTCTACTATTTATCCTGTAAGCATAATTGGACTAATAGCCTTACAAATCTCGACCTGTCTGGACATACAAATCTGACTTATCTTTATTGTGACGGAAATACATTGAGGAATGTCTCTCTGGTCGGATGCACGAACCTTTATGATGTAGAATTTAGTGATAACCGACTGACGAATCTCGATTTGTCTGGCTTCGTACATCTTAACCGCTTGTCGTGTACTAATAATAGTCTAACGAATCTCCATTTGACTGGATGTACAAATCTAAGCTATCTGAATGTAGGTGATAATTATCTGACGAGTCTTGACCTCGCTGGTTTTACGAATCTGAACGTACTGGGCTGTTATAAGAATATGTTGAATAGTCTTAACGTGACAGATTGTAGGATGCTAACCCAGCTATCCTGTTTCAACAATAGTATAACAGGTGTTTTAGATTTATCCACATGCTCAAACCTGAGTTATGTTAATGCAGTAAATAACATGCTGACAGCTATCAAGGTGTGGAATACAAATATACTTCCAGTGGAATTCTATTATGACGCTGGTGTAACAATAACCAATTAGAGGTAGAGTTATAAAAGGTTGAGGGTATGACTAGGTTGTTTTTTGACCACCTCAAAGACAAAATGTGCCACCAAAATGCCACGGATTTGGAAACAAGATGCTAACAAGAAGGTGTTAGTATCCACCCAATTGCTTCCAGGAGAATTCTATTTAATGTGGTAAAATTTGGCAAAGGTATCTGGAAACCGATTTAGCATCAGAAACAAGTATCCAACAAATCCTGCCATTCCGTTTTTGTTCATTGGGATGTTATGATGTTCAGCAACTCGATTTATTGTCTCATGTGCTATCCCTATCTTGTCCCATAGCTTCTTATTCCTTTGCAGAACATTTGCTTCTGACAGTTGTTTCATTTCGATAACAAAATCTAGTGCGGCTTTTAGGAAGTTCTGCCGATCTTTCCCTCGAATATTGTAGGTCTTGAGGAATGTCTGAGGATAATGCTCCATTTCTATAGAGAACGCTTCTGAATTCCTGGCGAGTTTCATTGAGAGCGATTCCATTTCTTTTAGCCACCGCTTTTGAAACTCCTCAAACGTTGGAATGTTCGTTTCTATAATTGTATTTGTCATTGAGTCATTATTCTATTTGCTTAAACAGTTTATACGATGGGTTAAAATCTATGCTATGGGGTAAAACCCTACTGTCGTTACTGATGCCTTCAATTTAAAGGGGGGATTTAAATGCCCGTTTTGGAAATGCTAACTTCCGCTCTTTCTTCAGACATTCCGCTATTCCCGTTAAATTAGCTAGATGTATCTCGCAGAATATTTTCCTGTCATTAGTTGGGCATGAATTCTATCCCGGCAATTCTAACGGCATACTTGAGCTTGAGGAGAGGGAGGGGTTGAAAATACTGTAAACTTATAGATGCGAAAACCCAACCGCTCTAATCATTCCAACGATACCAACCCCAATCCAGAAGACATTGAGGACTGTGTAAGCCGGGTCTTTCTTGATTATTGCACACCACGAGAGTAATACCGCATCTGTTGTATTGACTGCCCAGATAAAGAGAAAGGGGCTTTTGGGGCCAAACCAACTTACCAGAGTGAAGCTGAAGATCCTCATCAGCACACCAATCATCTCAATAATTTTAATATGACGAGTTATTGCTGCGTTTAAACTGCTCAGTAGCCATATATTCATTTATTCATTCCATTGAAGTATTATTCGGATAAATTTCTTAACGATATCCCAAGCATTAATTCGGAACCACTATAATAATTGATAAAGCAGGGTCAAGGATTCACTCTTACACGATCTGTCAGGTGAAGGACAATTCATTTTAAAATTTAATCAATCTTGCTTTATCCTGTATTCCGAATCAAATAAACGGTCTTACTCAATGGGCAATTAGCAATTTCTAAAGGATATTTGCCTGTTGTTTCTGCTGATGATGAAACTGAGGGTATATTATTATCTGATGAACTGCTTGCGGATAAAACGATTTCATTAGAATCCAAGGTCGTCTACAAGATAGTTGAACAGGATATTGGTTCGGCGAAACGCTTTACAACCATTACAAACGAAACTATTGCACAACGATTGGCGTTTTCATTTGGAACAATCTCGACAAAACTGAAAGAGTTAAGCAATAAGAGGCGTATCGGTATTGCATCGGAAAACAAGGTCGTTAAACGCAAAGCAAATTCTACCCCGCTAAACAACCAACACCCGACAGGATTCCGATATATATATCCACCTTCGCAGAGCCTACGGCGTGACATGCTGCCCCATGTTTCGTAAAACGCCGATACAATCGCAGGTTTTCTAGGAATTTCAAGCATTTCTATGTCCTGCATGAATTTGAGGGTTATTACAAGTGAAACCACGGTAACGCCATGACTCTGTCATGCAGTAACATAGGTTTAGAGCAACGGCATATTATGTATCCCTTGCTTTTTCTATCCGGAGATTCATCCAGAAATCTCAATATATGCCGGGCATCAGACAGAGACGGATGCTCCGTCCATTTGACTTCCACTGGGACATATCGCCCTTTGTGTTCGACAATGAAGTCAATCTCGGCACCATCTTTGGTACGCAGATGGTATAAAGTCCCTCCGGAATATTGGAGTCGTTTCCAAAGTTCCGTTCCAACCCATTGTTCAAAGACTGGGCCAGGATTAGCTTTAACAATTTCCTGGGTAATCTCGAGTCTTGCTGCAGCATGGCGAACCCCCGTATCGAAAAAAAAGAATTTCGGTGTAGACAAAAGATTCTTTCTCGGGCTTTTTGAGAAAGCGGGCACGCTGAAGCCAACGAACATGTCTTCAAGAAGCTGGTAATAGGACTTGATTGTCGGCTGAGATACTCCAACATGCTGCGAGATGTTTGCATAATTCAATAAAGTGCCGGATTCCATGGCTGCAAGTTGCAGAAAACGGGTAAAAGCACCCCAGTCCTTTATCAGTGCTTCCCTGCGAATTTCCTCTTCAAGGTGTATGATTGCATAAGACTTGAGAAGGCCGGCCCTGTCCTCTTTATCTGCTGTCACAATCCCTGGTAGTTCTCCATACGTCAAGCGGGTAAATAAATCCCATGCAGGGAAAGGACGAGGGTTCTTCTCTTTTTTATCCCATGGAAAAGGCAACGGTGATTCTATATTTGGTGCCACATGTTCGGTTGATGGATGTTCCGCCAGGGTCAACGGATAAAGTCGATGTAACATTGACCGACCCGGCAGCATGTTTGCCCCTGTTTGACGCAGTTTACGGGCAGAACTGCCGCACAGTATAAACCGCCAGCCGTGCTTGTCTCCATCATAAAGGTTTTGAACGGCATTGAACATTTCGGGCACCGCCTGAACTTCATCAATAAATACCAACGGGGGAGTTCTTCCGGCAGGACTAAGGGCCCGGCATTCAGCAACAAGATCTCCGGGCCTTGCGAGATAGCGAGAACGCTCTTCCGGGTTGGAAAGATCAATGAAAAGATCAGGTTTGGGGATCAAAGTCTTCAGCAAAGTTGATTTACCGGTCTGACGCGCTCCAAACAGAATATGCACGTAAGGCTTTTTGAGCTTCTCTGCCAACAAACGAGTTTTCCATCGTGAAAACATAGCCTACTTTATATAAAGACGAGTAATGTAAAGTCAAGTTTATTATTAGCTGACAGCCTTCGCAGAGTCTCCAGCGTGACATGCTTCGTAAAACGCCGATACAAGCGCAGGTTTTCTAGGAATTTCAAGCATTTCTGTAACTACTGTAACATTTGTCACAATAGTAACTTTTTAACCAATTTTGGCATTTCAAAGATAAAATGTGCGACCAAACGATGGTGTATCCATCTGTGGTTACATATCTTATCTTGCTGATCTTGAGTCTATTCTGGCCGAAACCAGATAGTCAGCACAGCTTACGTATCCAAGCATGGAAATAGGGGTAGGGGCCTGGAATCTTTTGTTTAAGTTTTCTTCCTCTTATGCCGAAGATTTATACATGATTGGTGTTTCGAATATTGGCTCTGATCCTCTCCTTTCTTTCCCTGGGCAAGGTATTAGTCATACTGGGCGTACTTCCGAAGATCGAGGTTATCCGGAAGGTGATGTTGTTCTTCTGAATGGTGAAGCGGAAGAATCTGCCGGTATATACACGGAGGAGGATATATTGCTGGGCGCTCGTGAACAACCAGATGGTTCGGATAAATCTGGCCGGCAGATGATATCTGAACTTGAGGCACGGGATCGCGAAGTCAGGTCGCATGAACAGGCGCATATAGCTTTATTAGGTCGCTATGCGATAGGTGGGCCTTCATTTAATTACCAGATGGGTCCTGATGGCAGGGCTTATGCGGTGGGTGGTTCCGTGACAGTTGATCTTAGTACGGAAGCTACGCCGGAAGCCACGGCAATGAAGGCGCGGATTATAGGAAGGGCGGCGATGGGCGGGGGAGAGTCATCGAATGCAGACAGGGCTGTTGCATTGGCTGCATCCCGGATGGGAATACAGGCGGTAGCGTAAGATTGTTTGCCGGTTAAATTTTGCTGAAAAGTCTGCGAAACATTCGTTGTGGAGAAGATTGTGTATATATTGCTTGTCATCCTGATGGTTGTTTCTTCCTGGTCACTCTGGCGCCGCTTCGGATTCAGACTCCCTAAGCCGCAGATAGTGTACGTGAGAAGAGAGCGATAGATCGTATGCTTTGCGGAAAGCTACGTAATTCCTGTATTGCAGCCAAAGCCTGGCTCAACAGGAGATGCAAGGCGTATGTTGTACATACCATGAAATATCGATAGACACCTTCGATATTTCATGGTATGTGTTTTCTATGACAATCAAGCGAACCAGGGAATTACATGAAGTAAAGGGTCTTCTACAGAGGCATCGCGTGGTGGGACTTCTTGGCGCGCGACAGGTTGGTAAAACAACGCTTGCGCAGGATTGTGTCAGAAACTTGCCTGGAAACTCTTATATCTTTGATCTTGAGAACCCTGAAGACTATGCCCGTCTGACTGATCCTATGGTAGCGTTAAAGGATCTAAAAGGAACAATTGTAATCGATGAGATTCAACGTTATCCGGATATTTTTAAAGTACTCAGGGTTTTAGTTGACCGGTCGCCGAATCCGGCACGTTTTCTGATTCTTGGTAGTGCATCTCCTGAACTGCTCAGGCAGAGTTCTGAAACATTAGCGGGTCGAATATTTTACCATGAACTGAATGGTTTCTCGCTAGAGGAGGCGGGTGCAAGAGAAGTAACAAAGCTCTGGTTGCGTGGCGGATTGCCTCGTTCATTTCTTGCAAAATCACAAACAGAAAGTTTTGAGTGGCGGACAGGATATATCCGTACATTCCTTGAGAAGGACCTTCCACAGTTGGGTATTAGTGTGAGTTCGCATACAATGCGGCGTTTTTGGACGATGTTGGCTCACTATCACGGACAGACATGGAATGCCTCAGAATTTGCGCGTTCATTCGGTGTTTCAGATAACACAGTAAGAAGTTATTTGGATCATCTTGCCTCTGCTTTGGTGGTGAGGCAGCTGCAACCATGGCATGAGAATCTGTCAAAGCGTCAGGTAAAGGCCCCCAAAATATATATCGGTGACAGCGGTATTTTACATGCTTTACTTAATCTGCGCGAAAAGAATGATATTGAGTCACATCCTAAACTTGGAGCATCCTGGGAGGGCTTTATTCTTGATCAGGTTGCAAGAATCCTTGGTGTAACTCCTGATGAGTGTTACTTCTGGGCCACGCATAACGGTGCAGAGCTGGATCTGCTGATTGTTCGAGGCGGAAAAAAATATGGATTTGAGATAAAGCGAACCAGTATGCCGGACATAACACCTTCCATGCGACATGCGATGGTTGATCTTCATTTGACAAGCCTGGATATCATACATGCCGGTGAGAAGACATTTCCACTTTCGGAGAAGATACGAGCAGTCTCAATTAACCGTCTATTGCAGGATATCTCCCCTGTGTAAAGAACCTTTTTCAGCCTGTTTTGACTACGTTTTGTCACTCTGACGCCGCCTTGGGATCAGATTTCCCGGGCTGTAGAGAGTGTATGTGAGAAGAGGACAATAGACTCAAGGTGACCAATGAATTGCCCGTGTCACGTTATGACGGGCTTATGGGTTGCCTCTAAGATTTTTTATCAAGGATGGCCTGCAGCTGAATAACTGTCTCCTTGTCTTTGGCACGCCCCATGGCTTTCTTGGCAACAATCAAGGCATCAAGTGATAGAACCCTGAATTTCTGGTTGTTCATACCCTTGATTGTGACGCTACATTTCCTGACCTTTTTAAAGTTGCCGATACCGAGTACAGAACTCAGGCAATCGAGAATGCCAATGTCGGTATTAAGATAAAGATTATTAAGGCCCTTGCAAAATTCCGGTGTTATTTGAAGCGGAATACGTTTTGGAGTCAAACGATGAACTGGATGAAGATCCTCAATGGCTTTTTGGAGTTTCTTGAGGTTTGTTTCAGAGAATTCACAGCAAATATCAATATCCTGGGTTACAAGAGTGCTTCCATGAGTTACGGCAGCGAAGCCGCCTATGATCACAAAATCAACATGGTGTACCGACAATCTATGAAGGATATCAATAAGATTACCGGTCATTCAAGTTTCTCCCGGCGGTGCTGAGCATTATAAGCGCATGTCGTGCCATTTCGTGTCTCATGATGCGCTTGATTGGCGATATCCGCAGGTTGTTTTCGATAAGCGACATATCAACTCCATGCTCTTCGGCGATTTTCCATGCAGAATGACGTGACGACGTAATCGCATTTCGTGAGTTTTTCCGGATCATTTTCATGAATAAAGGGTAAGCGCCGCGGGTGGCGTAGTCAACAGTGAAAAGGGATACATCCGTTTATGAGAGTAAATCCTAGTACTCCGGA
Organism: Lentisphaerae bacterium RIFOXYA12_FULL_48_11; assembly: GCA_001804885.1. Lineage (GTDB taxonomy): Bacteria > Verrucomicrobiota > Kiritimatiellia > UBA8416 > YA12-FULL-48-11 > YA12-FULL-48-11. The sequence goes on along the minus strand of MHBM01000050.1, from coordinate 41,063 downwards.
AGATCAGAAAAGAATCTCGACGTTCTTCAGTGTGCGCGCCGCTTTTTCGAAAGTGACGATACAGGAGGCGCCACCTTGCAAATATTGCTCATGGATCAATCTGTCCACAAAGCCAGGCTTGGCTGTTGCCAGTCCTGGTGTAGCCAGAACCTTGGCAACGACTCCATCGGCGGAGACGTCGCCACTGGCCAGTAACAGCGTAAGATGCCGCAGTGCTTCCGCTTTGGAGACGCCGAAGTGATGTTGAAGTGCGAAATAGGCTTCGCTGATCACCAAGTCCGAAATGACCGCCGCAGTTCCAGAAGCTTTGGCTTTACGCAGCCACTCAAGGGCGGTACGAGCCTGACCGGCCGGCTCGCCTATCAAGAGTCGTAGTACAACCGAGGTGTCCATGCCTGCCGTCACTATATTAATTCCTCCCTGGCTCGGCCCCGCGAGATACTGCGGCGGATTGCGACCATATCGTATTGTCCGCTGGCATTATGTGCATATTTGCGTAGGGATGCAAACCATGTCGGGAGGTTTTGATCCCCGGTTTTGAACGGTTTTTTGTCCAAATACGCTGGCATATCGCTCTGATCCACCCAAGCGCTGAAGAGTTTGATGGCTACATCCCGGACTGGCCGTCCTTCGATGGCGCTCTTTGCCTTAACCTTGCGGTATATCATTTCTGGAATATCTATCGTCGTTTTCATATTAGCAATATAACTGTATTACCATATTACTGTCAAGAAAGGAATAAATCTCCCCGGCAAGGGAGAATAAAGGGTGTAATTCAAAGATGCGGGTTAATTCTCCATTTTCCGCGTCCGCGGATCGCGGCCACAGAAGAAAACGGCTTTTTTCTGTTTTGTAGCCGCCCTCCACAGCCGAAATACATCGATGCCTGCGCGCGCTTCCTCTTTATGGCATCTGGACTGCTATAATATGATTTATGAGCGATTGGACATCGCGTGTTCAAATTGAATTCTCCAGGAATCCTCAGGAATTTGTTAATTTCCTGCTTTCCCGCCATTTTCTCAAAGGGAATGCCCGTGAAGCGCTTACTGATTATATTCTAGCCCATCAGGATGTTCCTGGAATCGGTGAAATGTTCTGGATTCTACTCTTACCCCGACGCTTGAGCGTTGTCGCGGTTGAGGGCTGTTGCAATCTAGCCTGTCGCATGTGTGGAGGGAGCCGGGGCAAACTTAGTTACCTTGAAGTGGCCCGTCTTGAGAAAATGCTGATCAATACCCCAACAGTCGAACTGGTAACGTTTGTTGCCGGCAACAGTGAACCTCTAATGAATCCCGAACTTGCCGGAAATCTGCGTTTGACGAGGGAACACAAGGCCAATTGGGATATAGTCACCAATGGACATCTTTTGAACGACAGGATGATAGATGTTATGGTGTCTGATCCAGGTGCTTCACGTCTCAACATATCTCTAGACGCCTGCAGACCTGCAACTTATCAGGCAATTCGTAGAGCATCGCTTGACAGGGTTCTTGGAAATCTAAGAAATTTTCGTGATGCCAAACGCAGTCGCGGGGTGAAGTATCCGGCGATGTCTCTGCTGATGGTAGGCATGGAGGACAACATCGAGCAGTTGCCGGAATTTGTGGAATTGGCAGCGGAGCTTGAGGCTGAGCGGGTGTTGTTGAGTCACATGCTTCGTGACTATATGCCTGGTGATTTTATGCGTAATGTAAATTGGCCCCAGGCTATCAAAGATGCGCAGCAAGTTGCTTCACGTTCAGGAGTTAGATTGGAGTTGCCTGCAGATGTTGTAATTGCCGGACAGTCTCTGGACAGGAAGGGAGAAAGGCGGGATGGAGCAACTGGTGCAGGGCCAAAGACGAACCTGGCAGAATCAAGTTCCAAGGTAGAGATCCCTGAAGATCAGAAATTCCTGAGTTGTAAGGGATGCCCCTGGCTGCAGGATGTGCATGTTCAACTGAATGGCGTCATGAATCCATGCTGTAACGTAGGGGTGGATATAGGAAACATTTATGATGGTCCTCTTTTCCGCAATGTAAAGTATCTGCGTTCACGAATTGCCCACACCAGGGGGTTATTATATCCGGAATGCATGAAGAACCTGAATTGTGAATACGTTGCCGAGATCAAAAGGTTGAAAATCATTCCGCCATTTATCGAGAATACGGAGATGCCTGCAGCCGTGGCGTAATACCCGCGCTTAATATGGGGTTGGCTGAGTGCCGTATTAGTTCTCGGCAGGACTTTGCAGGTAGTTAATCGGCGGGCTTTTCCTTCCTGTCCAGTTTGTGCCTTCTTTGCCGTGTGGGATATGGACAGTCAGTTCAGGCAAAAGTATTTTCATTGTCGGATGCCATTGTTCCTGGAAGGCGTAATCAATATCACAGGCGGTCTCGAACTCCTCGCTGAAAATTTTTCCATTATGGCTGGTCAGGTTCTCCGATCTGGCGTTAACAAGCTGGAAATACCCCCAAGGCATACGGTTGCGACCCGGCTGATTGAATGGCAGTGAGTTGGTCACTTGAGGGTTTTTAATAAACGACGTGAGCCATTCTTCAGTATGCTTTTCAGGAGCGTCTACACGGGTTGCGTAGTACAGACAGTCCGGGTGAAGCATACGTTGCGTTACCCGTTGGCGCATATTGGGGAGGAAGAGGATGTCTGCGTCGGTGATAAGCAGCCAGTCATCCATATCCAGAGCTGTCACTCCGTCGTTGAGCATTTTGCCTTTGTTAAATCCTGCTGAGCTGTCACGATACCGGTCGGATATGATCAGTCTGGCATTATGCTGTCGGGCGATCTCCTGTGTTCTGGTATCTGCGGATGATGTTACTATGGCAATGTTGTCAAATTGTTCCCGGTTCCACGAAAGCGTCCATGATAAAATATCGCTGTAGCCGGCGCACACAATGATGGCTTCCAGTTTGCGTGGAAGTGTGATTCGTTTTGGCGTATGCAGGATTTTCGTAGAGCGGGCCTGAATTGTTGATGCAATATTGGCTTGAGATACAGGAGTTATGGTCATGCTTTGACTGGGCCGTATAAGCTGAACCCGTTCTCCATATTCTTTCTTACAGCGTTCCGCGAGTATATCTTCGATTGAGTCAGTTGCCAGCAGCACTGCCGAAAAATCTGTGTTTGAGAAATCAGAAGGTTTCCTTACGGGAATCCCGTTGAGTGTCTGTTCCTCTGTCGCGTTATCATCTGCGACTCCCAGGATGCTTGGCCCGTATGACATGCCGTCGATGCAGTTCAGAAACCGTTGCAAGAATCGTCCAGCCCCGAAACAAATAATTGGTTTGGAGCTTTGGGGCGGGAATTGCCGGCTCAGTTCCATCCACATCGATCGCATGAGGTCGTTTTCGCGTATCAGTTGACCGTCGGGCGTGAAGGCCGGGAATTGGTTGGGTGGTTCAGATGGTATTACCTGATTTCTTTTATTTTGTTCATCGACCTGGTCGTTTGCCTTTATCAGGAGAATCTGCTTTTCAATTTGTGCCCGGGTAAAGTAGTTGTTTCCTATTTCGATACAACGTTGCGCAATCGCTTGCAGCTCGTTTTCTGGAATAGAGTCAAACTGTTTGAGCATTGCGAGTTCCACAGGTTCCTCACCAAGAAGGAATACGGTATTACGGTAGTCAATCTTGTCTGCGAAAGGCAGGGTTATTGCATTACCTGTCAGTACCGGAATCCGTCCTGTCCGGAGACATAGAGATAGCCATGAGGGCGCATCTTTTTCGGATCCGCGAAAAGCGACTATGCGGGAATTCAGAATGGCTGCGGTAACAGATTCATTACTGACCGACAGGACAGGGATGGCCAGTTGATTGATTATTTCAGGTACGCTTGCCAGGTCTGAACATAGCCATGTAATAAAACTTTCAGGGACTGCAGCTGCATTAGCGGGGAGGGGAAATTCGACCGGTATGACATGGATATTTGGTTGGTAATAGAGCTGGATCAATCGTGTGGTAAAGACAAGTTGACTGTTATGTCCGGTTTTAGTGCCGGAATTTGCGTTAGTAGTAGATACGGGTGCTGACATATGTTAATGACCCGGATTTGGTAATATTTTCATAAATCGCCCTTCAGGGTACTGACGGTACAATTCCACAACGTTACAGGCATTTCCCCAGAGTTCTTTGCAGCGGTTCTTGAGAATCTCGGTCATTCTGCCCGGGTCTACGGAGAGGACTACCGTATCGAATGAATTTCTATCGGCAGTCTGAGGTTGCATTACGGGAATACCGTTTATTTCCTGGCAGAACGGGTTGTCGTCAAAAATAGCCACAGGCGCCGGGAGCTTTTTAATTTCCAGAAGTTGAAGGAACCAGCGTGTGTGGTGTCCGGCGCCGTAGAGTGCAATCTTTCTGTGGCAATCCTGAAGGGCCTGCCAGAGAGATACGGCGTGCGCGGCCATTTCCCGGCCTGTTTGTTTGCGTTCCGCCAGCGCATCCGGTTGCAGGAAGAACCAGTGCATATCTATTTGTTTACCGTCAGGCCAGTGTTCCGGTTTGCTGGGATTTACCGGGTCACTGCTGGAAATATTTTTCATCAGATCGCGAACTGCATGCGCTCTCGGGTGGAACAGCGAGCAAAAAGCGGTGGCGCGTAGATCGTCCGGAGATTGATTGTGAGCCGTATGGATCAGAGGACGGTGGCCCAGTCCCCATGTGTTGTGGCGGTTGAACAGGTAAATACAGCCTGGATTGAGTATCCAGCGTTTCAGCTGGTCTGCAAAACCTTTCGACAGCACCACGTCTTCATCCAGAACGGCGACCCAGCTTTTCGGGTTCAGTTGTTTTACGGCTGCTGCGATGAGTGCATCACGCGACGCGCTTGGTACGGTTAAGACGCTGATGTTCGATGCCGGATGTTTCATGTCGTCCGGATTGGAGTTCAACGCCAGGATGACATTGGTGAACTGTTCGGCGGCTGACTGGGCGAGGTGTTGTATGGTTTTGCCGTTTCGCGAGACTATTATTGCATCAATATGCTGTGGATATAGCGAGTGGTTAGTGCCATTTATACGTTGTTTATTATCTTCTTCAGGCAGATACCATTCGTTTGACGGTTTGCATTTGTATGTTTCCGGATTATAGCCGGTTGTATTTATGACTTCCACTCTGTGCTCGCGGGTTTTCGGACTATTGGCGGCGGTAAGTTTTTCGAACATAGTTGGCGAGACGTCGTCTGTTTCCTCGTTGGCACGCCGCCTGGGTACCTGGAGTGCGGCTCCACAGAGTTCGCACCACTTGAGCTGGTCGCCGAACTCAGCGGGTGTGCGTTTCCACCAGTCGGGTTCGATCGGCCAGCCGCCTGGTCCGTCAAAGAGCATATCCAGCGAGGCGGCCACTTCGCAGAAGAAAGCCCCTTTAGGCGTGATGGAGGAACTCCAGAGATTCTGGATCCAGCATTTGTCCCGGAGTTTTATCCATTCATCATCAGGTATTCCGAGATCTTTCCGCGCTACCAGCAGTGCCTGATGCATGCCGGGATTGGTATGATCATTAAGGCACTGGTATGAGAAGGTGTCCTGTATGATTTCAAAATGTTCGTAGTATTTATTTCCGAGTGATGAGAAGAGGCCGCGACGTTTTGTGGTATCGAACGCCAGATTCTCTTCGGCGTGTTCGGTAAAGTTTTCAAGCGGTTTCCGGGCGAATTCGAAATTCTGTTTCGGGCCAATTTTGCTGCGGTAATATTCGATAAATTTTTCAAAATCGGGATGGATTGTCGGCTCGCCGCCCATGATGCCTACCATTCCGGGATGCTTCACCAGTGAATCCACGGCTTTCTTGAAAGTGTTAAGATCCATGAAAAAAGGTTTATCATGATGTCCACAGTGGCGTGTGCAGTTGGAACACCTGTGTATGCAGGCGTTCGTAATGTCTATCTGAATAATTTTCTGATCAGCCGGTGATTTCATAGTGATAATAATCAGTCGAAGGCAGCAAGTTTAGGCAAATACTGATCTGCACGGGCATCCTCCTGATCTCGTTTTTTATGCGGATAGCAATTCCTGCAGCAACCTCAATTGTACCTGACGTTTTCGAGCATCCATACTGCGAATGTTCATAAGCTTCCACTGCAGTGCCGGCATTCGTTCCAGATTCTCGATACCAAGGACACTCCAGTCCGGATCGCCTGACTTCATGGAGAGCAGAAATGTCTTCTCGCTGTTGTCCAGAGACGGAACCAGGATGTCTATGAGCTTTTCACGGGTACAGACAAGCTCATCAAGAGTTACAGGCTCCATGGTCATGCCGACGAACTGTCGTTCGAAGGCATCGGTCATGTCGATTAGGTTTGGTTGCAGGAGTTCATGGATCGGGCGTGTGTGGCTGGCAAGATAGACGACAAATGCGCGACGGATGGCAGGCGTAAGGCCTTCGTCCATCAACAGAAGGCGGATGTCGAACAGATCCCTCGGATGTTGCCGGTCGAGAGCTGCACACAGTTTTCCGCCGTAAAGATCGGCGTTAGCCAGCGTCTGTATCCTGGCGCTTGATCTAAAGCGCTTCTGGGCGAGAGGGGAAAGTTCTCGGACAGTGGGGGCAGAAAGGGCGCCACGCAAAACAAGATTGGGCTCAATCTTGACCTCCGTGTAATCCGTTGCAACGGATAGCTTGGCGGCATATCCCTGCACGTGCCGCACTGCAACGCGAGTGCCGGGAATTAAGCTTTCAATCTCTGTCTTGATATGCTGGAGGGTATCGCTGATTTCCTGGAGTGACTCATCGCGTGACTTCAAAGGAAGGTAAGTTAGATCGATATCCACGGATACCCTGGGCAAATCGTGAACAAACAGATTGATTGCCGTTCCGCCCTTAAGGGCGAAGCAGTTATGCTTCGCAACTTCAGGAAGACAGCGAATACCAAGAAAGACTTGCGCTTGGAATCGGGGATCAAACATTTGGCAGTTCCTCCGGTCCTGGAACCGTGATCAGGTACTTGGGATCGAGAACGCCCCCTTTGAACACCTGCCGCTTTCCGGCGCCAAGATCCACCTTCGTGACGTCAATCCGGTTCATCCAGGTGTGCTGGCAGTGTTCGCCTGACCAGAGGAGCAATCGCTTGGCCTTAACTGAAGTACATAGCTCCAGCAACTGCTGCAATATACCTGGACGGAGGGTAGACAACCCCTCCATGAGCAGGATGGCATGTTCGAGGGCACTGTTGCTCTGTATGAGTTGCAGTTCCTCCAGTATAGCCCTCTCTGGGGGAGATATCTGCACAGAGAACCCGCCACAGTCGAGCTGTGTGATGCTATCGCCAGGGAGAGAGGAGAATAACCCAAGACGGCGATGGTTAAGAATGACAGACCACTTATGCGTGGTGAACCACCTGGGGAGACTCTCCCTTTGGTCGCTGACAAGCGTCACGCTTCGTCCCGTGCCAAGCGGGACGAAGTGAGCTCGTCCCTGTAGCTCCAAGGCGCTTACCGCTGCAACGTGTACCGTCAATCCGAGTTGGGATTGAAGTGCATGGACGCCACCAAGCCAATCAGGGGATTCACCAACCCTTGCGAAAGCGCCTACACCGAGTTTTTGCAGCCAGCCGTTCTTGACGTACATCCTTGCAAGCTGTGGCGATATAGCGAGTTCCTGCAGGCGAGTGGTCGTCACCACTCCATTTCTATGTATAGCCTGCAATAGCTTGTTTAGCTTTGTCTTGTGATGTATACTCAAGGTTTATTCTCTTTTCCTATAACAAACCAAGTGCGCTATTCAGTTCGTTAAAACAATTAAAGATAAACCATAGATTTATTATTGTCAACGTTTTCAAACCCAGCCTACGAGCAAAGATACCATGCCCCGAAATCCATCAAGTGAATCCACGGCCTTCTTGAAAGTGTTAAGATCCATGAAAAAAGGTTTATCATGATGACCGCAATGGCGCGTGCAGTTGGAACATTTATGGATGCACGCGTTTGTGATGTCGATCTGTATTATTTTCTGTTCAGCTGGTGATTTCATAACGATAATTATTAGTCGAAGATAGCAAGTTCAGGCAACCAAGGCAAATAGCTTCCAGTTCTCCGGCTTCTGTTGCGGCCTGATGTGCTGGCTTTATAGGAGTTATGGTCATTTTGCCGCAGCACGTTGTTCGTCGGATGTTGTTTGGAGAAGGAAATCGAGCAGGTGCATGCGCCGGACGCCTTCATGATCGTCGCCAAACAGTGGATCCATGCTGAGCACAAGTTTGGGATAGTTGTCAGGCGTTTCCTGAAGGGGCTTGAACTCGCGTTGTACGGTTTCAGGTGTGGCCAGCAGATACGCGACTTGGATGTATATTTTTTCCTTTTCTCTTAAGGCTATGAAGTCAATCTCCCGGTTGCCCCATTTGCCGATTGCTACGTTGTAGCCTCTTCTGCGCAGTTCCAGGTAGACTACGTTCTCCAGTAGGTGCGAGATGTCAGATTCCCGATAACCCAGCAGGGCGTGGCGCAGACCGAGGTCTCCAATGTAATGCTTGTCGTACGTTTCGAGGAGCCGTCGTCCTTTGATGTCATAACGTGCCGCTTTGTGGGTGATCAAGGCCTCCTGGAAGTACCCGAGATAGTTGATTACCGTATCGACGCCAACATGCAGGCGTTGAGACTTCAAATGTGCGGCGATACGGTTGGCCGAGATGGGTTGTCCGACATTATCGAATACGAAACGGATTATATTTTCGAGCAGTGGCACTTGACGTATGGAATGCCGGCTTACAATGTCTTTGAGTAATATTGTGCTGTAAATGGAGTTTAGACATTGGAAAATGACCTCGTCGGTCATTTCCATGTGGTGCAGCACTGGAAGTCCTCCATATCGCAGGAATCGGAGGAATTCCGTTTCACGGTTTTCGACGGCCCGACCTCGGAATGTCAGGAATTCCGAGAAACCCAGGCCGAAGATAGGGAATTCGATATAACGTCCGGACAGCCGGGTTGCCAATTCTGAGGAAAGGAGCTGTGCGTTGGAACCGGTTAGCACAATATCCATGTCGCCTTTACCTGCCAGAGAGCCTATTGCGCGTTCCCATTTTTCTATGAGTTGAACCTCGTCGATCAGGAGAGTCCTGGGTCCCTTGCATTTCTTGAAGGTGGCGATGACAAACTCGTGCAGGTTATGGTCTGTTCGGATGGTGTCGAAATCAAGGGATTCCTTGTCGATGAAGCAAATGTTTGAATGTTTTGTGCCTTTTTTCAGAAGCTCGTCGTGTAGCAGGTGCAGCAGACAACTCTTGCCGACGCGTCGCATTCCTGTGAGGATCTTGACCATCGGGCGGCCCATGAACGGTTGAATCCGTTTTGTGTAGAGATTTCTTGTATGGACGATGGATGTGTTATTTTGTGACATTTGTAGGATATAACCAAAACTATCAGACAGGTGTCAACTGCATATCTTCGTCCTTCCACCTGTGCATTTTCAGGATCACCGTTTCAGTGGCGCGGTCCGCCCTCAGCTTGATATCGTGTTGAGTGGTGCTGTCACCTGGTTCCAGGCTGTCTGCTGTTCCCACCACAACCGACCGGTTTCTAGTGTTGCGACCTGACGTGAATTCTGTGCGTCGCTGCGTAAAATTCAGGTCCTAAATTATTTCTTTGTGAACAAGCTTGCATACTCTACATGCGGAAAGACATCAAGTGCGGAGCCGGGAGTGGCGTTAAATATCTCGAATCCGTGTAGCTTGGCGCTTTGACGCGCGCTCATAAATGCCAGTCTTTGCAGGTCCAGATGGGGTTGGTGCAGGAACCGACCTTCGGGAATGTATGAAGGGTCAAAATGATTCTGATCTTTTCCCTTTTGCCACCAGACCTCGCTGTGTGGTTCCGGGGCAACGTTTGACTGAGTAAAACGGAAATCGACTCCAATGAGATAAATGGGAGAACATCCCATAATTGCCGCAAGCTGGAGCAGAACATATGTCACCGTGCGTCCGGAAAAAAGAAGGTCGGGATAAATGCTGAACAATGGATATGTACTGGTGAAATTAGTTCTAAAGAGTTGGATAGGACACACGTCAGTATCGTTTGGATCGGCGAATTTAAGCATATCCGCAGGAACAAACTTGACGGTTCCCCGCATTTTCTTCCAACCTTCCGACTGCCATCCCCCGACTTCCATGTCTTCGACTCCCCAGAACGGAAACTGGACACCCCATTTTTCAAAACCGATGAAACACCGGTTTGATCCGATAACGATCTCACCGGCCAGGCGGCTCATGTCGATCTTATTCAATGAGGGACCATTTCCAACGACGAAACAACGCTGTCCTTTCATGGTCCCGGCGTATTCGTCCAGTCGATGATGTTTTGCGGCTGCCGTCCATGTTGTGGTCGCCATGCCGTGTTCAATATTTATGACCTGAATACAGGTTGTTTTTGATGTCTTGCAGATTCCGGTGATTCTTTTGATGGCTTCTACTGGACCGTTCATACAGATAAGAATGGCATCCAGTTCTTTCACGCTGTCGGGTTCAGGCAGTACTGGTATTCCCAGAATCCGTTTGCCGGCAAGGGCGCGATCATAGAAAGAGACGATTTTTACGGGAGAATCAAGAAGAGCGCGGGCGACAAAATCTCCATTTATTCCGGCACCCCATATGGCCACTGTTTTAGCCTTGGCGGCAAGGAGGCGGCTTAGAATTTCAGTTCTCTGTTGTGCGAGCGAAAACAGACTTCCGTAAACGTTTATGGCTGGTGTGGTGTTGTCTGTATTCATATGGTTATTCCAAGGTCATGTAGAATATTGCTGACGGCAGCGCTTTCCATGTCCCGACGGCATTGCCGTGTGTTGCTGCTGATATGGGGCGTCAACATCACCTGTGGATAGCGAATCAATGGACCGCTGTACGGTTCTTCAGGAAAGACATCGAACCAGGCTGAGCGCACCTTGCCGGAATCAAGAGCGGCAATCAGGGCGGGTTCATCAACGAGTGCGCCACGTGCAGAATTCAGGAGAATAACTCCATCACGCATCCTGCAAAACTCATCCGGGCCAATAAGTCGGGCGGTGCCTGCCACATGAAGAGAGATAATATCAGCCCGTTTAAGCCCTTCTTCTAATGTAACCCTTTGTACTCCGTTGGGCAGGGGACCATCAGAAAGAACGGGGTCGTAAGCGATGAGTTTGGGACGGAATGGCACAAGAAGTTCGGAAACACGCCGGCCAATACGACCGAATCCCGCGATAAAGATGGTTGTTCCGGAAAGACCGTCGCCCATTATTTTTTTCCAGGTGCCGGCATGCATTGTTTCGTTTAATGGAATCAGTCGACGAGCGAGTGTCAGCATTGCTGAAACTGTTATCTCTGCCACTGCGTCTGTCGGCCCTTCAGGTGTATTGGAGACTTTTATTCCCTTCTCTGCTGCAGTGACCTGATCCACATTGTCCATTCCGCTTCCGACCCTGGCAATGGCTTTCAGATGAGGGGCCGCAGAGAGCACGTTGCGATTCAGCGGTTCTAGGCCGGCAATCAGACCGTCAACATCACGAATAAATTCAATTGTTTCATCTTCGGTCAATTTACGGCGGAACGGATTGAGTGTTACCTGAATACCGGCTTTTTCAAGCCGTTCAAGAGGGGTACGATCTTCCTCGGCAAAGAGTGATGTTCCGATGGCTATTTTCATGGTTGCAGGATTTTTACAGGCAACTTGATGACGACTTTTTTAACTGATTTGTTTCCAGGAACCATTAATTTGGGCATATGCGGTTCACCGGCAAATAGTATTGTGAAATATCCCTGACAATTATTCACCCAACCATGAATTGTATCAGGGGTCTTGAAGTGTTCGACCTCCTTAACAGGATCATAGTCGTTTAATGAGGCGAGGCTTTCAGGGGTGGAGATTTCTATTCCTTCTGCTCCGGCGACAGTGAACTGTATATCAATCGTTTCCCGATGGCTTTCAAACTTTGCCAGCTCTCGTGGTATGAGGTCATAACTCATGACCTTTGCATGGAATCCGTCGCAATAGAGGGTGTGTATTCCTTCATCAGCCGTGGAAGCGTGAGTTTCCAGCCATGAAAAAGCTGTTTTCCAGGCTTTGTGTGAGGCCATTCCTGGAATATTCTTCCAATCCCGCAATCGACAATGAATCATCGGTGCAACGCTCCATATCGTAACTAAACATATATCAAGGATGGCTTTTCATGGCCAGTAGAGATTCGGCCATGCGTAGATCATCTTCGGTCTTGATGATGTGCCCGGCGGCCCTGTCTATGGGGAAAAAACCAACCTTACCAGAATAAGTCGAACATCGCCCGGCATGCGCGGCTTCCTTGTATGTGATCGATCGCCATGCCGAGATGCTCCAGGTGATTCGCTGTATGGGTTCAAGTTCCTGGGAGTTGGTCTTGCGGTCAAAAGTGAAATTCATTGGTTTTCCGCCCATGGCACATTCGATCTGCTCCAATACCACGCTCAACCCAGTGTCAAAACCGCCGTCAATCACGAAGCGTGTGAAATCCCGGGTCTGTCCGGCGGTAAGCAGGGGGGCTATACTGTGCACTTGAACCAGGTAATCACAAGTGTGTTTATCAAGGAATTCCAGGACAAACTGCTCGCTTGTAGCCTGGTTGTTGCCGAGTGCTTCCGGGCGCTGGTGAAACTGTACACCTTCGTCAGTTGCGATTTCTCCGAAACGGGGATGCTCGGAATTCACCCAAATTTCATTGAAGCTTCCCGTATCCCTGCATTTCCTGATAGCCCTGGTGATAAGCGGTATACCACCGAGTAATTGCAGGTTTTTCTGTTTCAGTCGTTGGCTGCCCATGCGGGCAGGAATCATGGCGATGACATGCATGGTGACTTACGCCGATTCTTGTTGGCAGTCCGTTGGTTGGAGACTGTACATGATTTTTCTTTTGCAGCCTTTAGCGGGAGCTTCTGGTCATCGGAGCGATTATTGATATCAATATTTAAAGGTTCAAAGTTGTTTTGGGGCTCGGAAGATTGTTTAGGTATGTCGCCTACCATCAGGTCCACCCAGTAGTGAAGAAGTGCTGCGTGGCAGGTTTCGGCTTCCCCATAGGTAAGCGCCGGCACGTAAAAATTGATATGACCACATGAACGTAACGGATTATCGGATTTCATTGCTGAGAAAGTAATAACCTTCATCCTTCGCTCAAGTGCGCTGTTCACCGCTTTAATGATGTTCGGTGACGATCCTGAACTACTGATGGCAATCAGCAGATCGTCCTGATCCGCGAACCGCTCCAAGGGCGTTGAGAAGATGTCATGGGCCCCGATATCGTTTGCCACGGCTGTGATGAGCGAGAGATCCGTGAATACTTGTGTCCTAAGGTTCCCGTTTTTGCAAAGGTCTGCGGCAATATGGCTGGCCATGGATGCACTTGCCCCGTTACCTATGAGATAGACCGTTCCGCCATGCGTTTGCGTCATGCGTGTCCAGAGTAATAGCTTGGCAAATCCCTGATCGGCATTAATCGGTTGCAGGCCGCCATTGGCTATTTCGGTATGAATCAACATATCCTGAATCCTGTTCATACGTCCCGTAAAACGACTTACTGGCATTTCTGTTGATGTGACGGGAGCGGTTTGCTTGATGGGTTGAATATGCTGCGTTTCATTCTTTTCTGTCGCCGAACGTACTGCAGGAGCACTCACCGCGAATTCCTCTGGCGCATACTCAGGCAGGTCCTTGTCGGCATTGGTATAAATCTTCTCCACCACTGTCATAAGTTTTTCTGCATCGTCGATGCTACCTACCCGTATCTTGCCGTTATGCTGGATAGCGTTTGTGAACTCTTCGACCTCGCGGGCGAAAGAGTGATCCTGGTCGAACACCAGGCGTTCTTCATGAGTATGCCGTGCTTGTGGTGCGGGGCTCCGGTTGAGGGCAATTGACAATTCCTCCTTGGCGTAGTTATTTGTATATCCCCCCGACGCCGATAGAATACCATTGACGACCATGTAGCCGCGCTCGAGAAAGAGTTCAAGGGAGAACAGTTGCCGCCACTGTGTCATCGTACTGTGCAGGGAGGCGGTCTGTCCCTGGCGGTTGCGGAAGATGGCGAAAACATTGTCTTCGATATCCCAGTTCCAGTATTGGCTGGAAGAGAAAGCCTTTACTTCATCGAAGTTGTTACAGAAGAGGAGAAAGAGATCGAGCATGTGGATGCCCTGATCAAGGAGGATACCTCCACCGGCAAGTTTGCGGTTGGCGCGCCATGTTTTGGCGAACTGCGCATCCACGCTCTTGCCGTACCGGCCTCGAACCCATAGAATGCGACCATATTTGCCGGTGTCTACGCGTCTTTTTGCCTCAAGGATGGCGTCATGATATCTGTGATTAAATCCGAATTTAAGTTTAAGTCCCTTGTTGCGCTCCAGGGCAGCTCTCATATCCCGTACTTCAGCAAGTGATATTCCGGGCGGCTTTTCGCAAAAAACGTCCTTGTGTTCGTCAAGCGAAGAGACGACAAGGTCCTTGATCATGTAGTTTGGGGTGCAGATACAGACGGCATCAATGTCGGGATTGCGAATGATCTCATATGGGTCGGATGTGAATGGAATATCCGAACCGTTAGGATTATAGGTGTCGCAAAGTGCAACAACCTGGCAATCAGGGGTTTGCGAAAAAAGATGACGGCGAATTACACCCATCTTGCCAGCAGATCCAATAATACCGATCTTTAACATACTGTTTCCCTTAAAATCATGGTTCTTATGTGTATTTAAGGTAAGCAAACGAGGTGCCATGGAGGCATGAAGTACACAAAGGTATTAGCCTTCTTGGTGTTCATAGTGTCCTGGTGGGTGATCATCCTGCGCGTCGCGTCGGATTCCTGCCGGACATACTTCTCATTTTTTGCTTTCTAGGGCGTTGAGTAAATCGATGGATGCGGCGGCTTTCGTCAAGCAGGCGTTAGGTACTCTACTGGATGGTTCGATAGAGATCACTCCTCCAGCGCCCTGGACTATTGCCGCGCCGGCGGCGATGTCCCAAAGCATAATATCCCGTTCCATATATGCATCGGTACGACCGCAGGCCACGTAGGCCATGGAAAGGGCTGCTGTCCCGAGTAAACGAATTTTCTTGAAACGCTGTACTGATTCCAGGAATTGCTGCAACGGGGCAGTATTGTGGTCGCTGTTGGCGGGAAACCCTGTGGCAAGGATTGCAAGTTGTGGATCAGTTGTCCCGCTGACTTTTATCGACTGATATCCCATAAATGCGCCAAAACCAGATCCGCCGTGGAAAAGTTCATCACGCCAGAAATCGTAAATTACACCGTAGACCGGTTTGTTGTTTTGCCATAGTCCGATTGATACGGCTGACAAAGGGGTTCCACGCGAATAATTTACTGTTCCGTCCAGCGGATCTACAATCCAGAGATATTCTTTGTCTGGAGGGACAGAAGAGATGGAAGATTTACCACAAAGTTCACCAAGACCACGAAGGGAAGAGGAAGACTCACCACTGAGCCGTGGAGAAGAGTTGGGGTTGGTAGCTTTCAGTTCGCCAGCCTCTTCAGACAGGATCGGGTAAGGTGATCCTTCTTTGAGTATTTTCAGGATTACCGTTTCAGCGGCGCGGTCCGCCTGCAGCTTGATATCGTGTTGAGTGACACTTGTCACCTGGTTCCAGGCTGCCCGCTGTTTCCGCAGCAAACGTCCAGCTTCCATTGCCGCCTGCTGCGCCAAGGCAAAGTCACTTGGTACTGTAGAATGTCTATTCATTGTTAAATACCCGGCTCTGCAGCGCAACGTTAACTTTTCTGATAAGGGCCGGGTGGTAACCCCTCGTAAAGGTCGATCAATGGAATTTTATCGCCATATAGTTCTACGCAACGTTTTTTCATCGCTTCTTGCCTGCAGTCTGATGAGATTATGATAGCATCACAGGTCGATGGGTCAAAGCTAGACGCTAAAATTGCATGTTTCTTCCAAAATAAAATATTCATATCTGGGACATCATCCAGAACTGCCACAACATTAACAGGGATATCGGCTGCGGTTATTGTTTCCAGCCATTTAGTATGCTTGCCTGCACCGAACACAGCAAAGCGACTAGTTTTTGAAAACTTAAAGAAATTGATAACCATTGGTTTTATATCAAATCTTGCTCCAGCCAACCTTTTCGGATTGGTTGCATGGTCATATTTCTTAGCGTCGACCAGACACTCCAGATATCCGAAATGACGTGTAATCCAGAGGAGTGCAGCAGGAGAACTACGCCATAATATTTTCATAGCTTTAATACGCAGTGACAGATCTCTCATAGTTTTTCTTCTCCAGGTGGATTATTCACTGAGATTATGACTTATCTCATCCAGACATAGGTTGTTCGTTCCACTGAGGTTCTCCGTGAATTTGATTCCTTTAGGCCCCAAGTTGTATAAGCCGGGAGGTTGTTTGCCGGCAAAGAACTGTTGTGCAAAAGGCAATATATCGATGGTGTGTATACGCTCCATGCAAAGTGTGGATAAATACTTACACTCCCAGTTACAGTCAAAACACTTCATTGCATGGGTGATGATAGCCTGATTATGGTTCCCCGGCCATGGGAAGAATCGCGGAATTGTGCCACCGCCAACAATGATAAGATTGTAGGGCACCGTAAGGGACGCTAAATGCGAAATACCCGTGTCATTTCCCATGTAATGTGTGGTTGATTGATAAAGTGTTAAAAGCTCGGTTAGCGTTAACTCCCCCATATGATTTTTCATGCCCGGGAAATTGTTACAGAATAAATCGACTTCATTGGAGAATCTGTTGTCGCCGACTATATGAACCTTATAACCATCTGTGTAAAACAACTCTGCAATTTTGAGCCATTTTAAGTAATTCCAGCCGTTTTTGCCGCTTGACGATAACCCTATAACCAATGACTTCGGAATCCGCTTACGTTGGGCCGGCATGTTTAGTTGTGGGATCGGATTGATTTCTTTCCCAAGTGCAAATCGCAGACAGTTTCTGTAATAATCGGCTTCATTTGTCAGGGGTATATTGTCAACAATATGATTCCATCCTTGGCTGTATTCCTCAGCCTCGGCTTGAGTTGCATTGCCCGGGTATTTCCAGAAGCAGAATTTCTGCTCAGCATTTACGAGGCGCTGTAGAACAAGTGTGCTTTGCCTGATGTAACGCCGCAAAGAGATTGCAACAGGGTATTGCTGTTCCATCAGTTTGAGCATTATGATGTCGTCAACCGGGCTATCGCAAAAAGCCGGATTTGTACCCAAAGCGATATTGTCCCGGCTGGTGTATATGATCCGATTGACACCAGGGATTAATGATGCGATTTCCTCGTTCTCGCGGCAGGTAACCAGATCGACGCCATTATATATCTCAGCCAATCCTGAAATAATTCCGGAGGCCAGTATTAGGTCGCCGATACCGTCGTTTTTGATGACTAGACAGGACATGATATTTTATCGAATACGTCTGGCAATAAGTTCGAAGCTGTAAATATGGCTTGGTGATTTTTCGTGAATGATTTCCATGTCGCCACGTTTTAGCAGGATTGATTTCACCAGATCCAGAGAGAAATCCAGATGAACGTGATGTACATTTGGCGGTTTGTTCTGGCTTTTGCAATGGTTGCGATATGCCTGTTCATCAGGTAAGAAAAGCACTAACGAGCCGCCAACGCGCAATACTCGAATCCACTCATCTAGAACAGTTCTGGTGTTCTCGAAGTCTTCAAGGACGTGAGAGGAGTAAACGTAGTCCATACTCTTATCCTTGAACCATGGGAGCGACTGTGCATCTCCCTGCAGGTGTTGTGGTGCATTCTGGTATGCGGCGTAGCGATTGGGCAGATCAATACAGATTGCCGTGTCTGTAATCGGGTCTCCGCCGAAGCCGACGTCAGGACCGTTGCCGATGCAAAAATGCTTCAGAGCCTGGCGGACTTTGGCTGTTTCGGAGCGGCTTTGTTTTGATTGCAGCGCGGCAGCGATATCGCCGCGGCTTGAGCTGAGGTCAATTGGTACCAAGTCGGAATGGCCATTTGATTCCAGTGTTTTTCTCATTTCCTCCTGGAAACTGTTGGTTCCCAGTATCACTTCTTTGATGGATGTCTCGTCGATTTGTTCCGGCGAAATAACTTTAATTCCTTCGAGTATTGAAATTTCCGGACTGTCCTTTATGAAGGCGACGGGAAATATGTATTTGCCGGAGCGTATTATTGTCAGCAATTCCATGGCGACCTGACCGGTTCCGTAAATTGCATAGGTCCGTTTCTGTACGGTAAGAAAGGCAAGGGCCTCGATAGCATTTTGATGTTCAGATTGATTAAGCACTGTGTCTGCTCCTTGTGTCGTTTACAGTTGTCCATCCAGAATCATAACGGCCTGGGCGCCAGGGAATCCGTGCGCGTCACATATTTCATGTTTGTCTACCGGTTGCAGTATCTCGCACCTTTGATGTTT
Organism: Lentisphaerae bacterium RIFOXYA12_FULL_48_11; assembly: GCA_001804885.1. GTDB lineage: Bacteria > Verrucomicrobiota > Kiritimatiellia > UBA8416 > YA12-FULL-48-11 > YA12-FULL-48-11. The sequence continues at coordinate 22,689 of MHBM01000050.1, read as the reverse complement.
CCGATACCGTCGTTGATGTGACTTTCGGCAGACTGGATTGCCCTGTGGGTTCTGGGATGAGATTCGCCCGCAGGTCCACTGGGTTCAGGTTACACCCTGCGGCCTTCAATTCGGAGCGCATGTTATCCTGAAAGCATGTGGTGGCAAGGATTATTTCGTCAATGTGTCCCATTTTAGGAATCTGGTGTGGCAAGATTACCGATAAGCCTTGGAACGTGTTTATTCCGGGTGTGTTGTCTAGCACAAAGATTGGTGGCATGAGTTTCTTGGCGGAAATCATTTCTATAATCTGGTTGGCAACTTTGCCTGCTCCAAATAATGCGTAGCGTCTTTTTGTTTGCGTGAAAAAAGTTATGACGATTTCGGCATTGAGCAATTCTTTCTGGCGATCAACTTTTAAAGTAGCAGGCGGCAATTCGTGCTTATCGTTTGACTTCTGGTTGTACCCTTGATCAGCCCATCCCCACACACGATTTTCGCGAATTTTTTCGTATACGGCAGTTCGTTCGATCTCTTTGCATTTTTTATAACTTAATTCTGAGGATAGGTAGTCGCATAATACTGCCACCGATTTGACATTGGTGTCGTCAACAAGAAGTATGCCACCTTTTCTGAGGACCAAGTCGATATAGTGCCAATCCACCACGGGAATGGGGAAACTGTGATTTCCGTCGATCAAGGCGACATCAATACTGGGGGTAGGGGTTTGAAACAGGCGGGGCAAGGCGCGATCGGAAGTATCGTTTGCGAATTCGATGTTTCCGTGCTGAACGGCGTGAGTATCCAGAAAACTCTGGATTAGGCGATTCGCCGTGATATCTGGATTTACGCAAATGTGACGTGCGGCGCACGCTGCAAACACGCATGTTGACCATCCCCCCCCTGTTTCAAGGGTCACGAAGCCGGGCTTGATAATAACAGTCAAGTACTCCAACAGTGCAAGAGAAGATGCATGAGATTTTCGTTTAAGATTGTCTGTTGCTCGTGGCCCATTCGCCAAGAATCCCTCGGAACTGGGAAGTTCTTGAATGCCACTCTGGAGTTGGAAAGCAGGTGAATGTTCTTTGAGTAGTGCAATTATTTTCTTTTTGTCCGGGTTTTGTGACTGCATTGTATGGTCCTCGCTGGTTATGTTTTGTGGTTGTAGTTGTCGTGCCTAGTAAGCACAAGTGAGTAGAATGTGGAATATTATGTTCGTTCATTGCCTGTTCTTAGATGCCAAGTCGTTCCAGAAGTCATAAACTTGGAAAGTTTGATGCCTGTTGTGGGATTTTCGCCTGGGGTAATTGATACTTTGTCCCATTGGGCATTGTAGATGTGTAAGAGATTGTCGTAACGTCTCCTAATACAGGAACGTCCATTTAGACTGACTGAGTCATCGAATGATACACGATTCCCGTTTGAACCCTCGATGCCACAGAGCTTTCCGTACTTCTGAAGCGTGGAATCCTTTTCTCGGAATGGAAAATGGTGAAATACTATGGTTGAAGTTGGTTCCAGGAGTTTCTCCTTACAAATGGCCATGTGAAAACCGGACAAAGAACGCACGATAGGTGCCTGACGCACAAATTTTTGAAGTGGATGCTTCCAGTGGCATGAAGAACAATGTTTGACTTTAAGCGAACTAGGATTATAGGCTTCGCCATATTGCATGAAATCCCCTGGATGATAACGTTGGATATAATAGGGTTCCGATGTGGGAAGGTGATTGACAAGCGAGCATCCAGCGATCCGGTATTCCTCTCCCAGTTGTTCCAGCATGGTGCCAACCGTCTGACCGTTTGGTCCTTCTGGAAACTCATCCGCATCGAGCCATAGCCACCAAATTGCGTCATAAGAACTTTCAAGGGAAAGTCGCTCTACGAGATCGTTCATGAGCCGGATTCGCAAAAGTTCTACGTACTTTGAGGTTTCATATGATAGTGCCAATTCGGCTCCGGCAGCCAACGCTTCAGCCACGGTCCGATCCTTGCTTCCATTATCCACCAGGAAAACCTTCTTGCATCCTTGTTGAAATGCGTGTTTTACAGTTGCGTACACGATATCTTCTTCATTATACGTTCCAATGATCGCATAAAGGGGCGTGGCCGACTTCCTGTTGGTGCTGCCAGGACTATCATTCGTTGAGACCCACTGATCAGAACTGTATTTGTATGCTGCTTCCGGAGTCAAACACGGCAGCTTGGCGCCTTGAATGAAGAGATGGTGTGGCGCTTGAATTTGGTTGGTGAACTGGATGGCTTCGGAGTCTTTCTTGCGATCACCGGTCAAGAGTAATACAATCTCGTCGAAGCCTTCACGATTCAGTCGATTTAAATGAATCTTAGTATCCTGAAAAGGGAAGGATTCTGCATGGCCAATAAAGTGAACGTTGGGCGTGACTTCGTAGTCGAGTCGTTGAAATACATAGAGTGTTTCGTTTGTTCCCAGAATATTAACGGCGCGCAACAGCGCGGAGTAACCTGCCCCCATATTTACAAGAAGACGTTTCATGTTGTAATGTTCTCCTCTCAAAAGAGAGAGTTATAGTCAGTACGAGGGAACGCCTCCAATGCAGATCCCGGGGTTGCATTCATGATGATTTGTCCATTCTTGTCGTTCCAGTGTTTCATCAATGCAAAAGCCTTATCGGTTTGTTCGAAGGATGGGAGATTCCAGACTAGGCCCTTGTCGGCTTTACAGTAATCCTTGATAAAATGATTGCGACCTTCTGTAGATGACCATCGCTTATTAACAATCTCACTGGGCTTGATGTCGTATCTGTAGTCTACGCCCAGAAGATAAATTGGTCGACAACCCATTATAATGGCCAGTTGAATCAACGAGTATACGGCACACCATCCGTCATAGACGATTTCTGGACTAATGGACATTCTTGGAAAAGGTTTGGGGTTGAAGGCTATGTTAATCGGATGACAATTCTGAAAACGCGAAAGATCGAAATAGTCCAAGAAACGTATGGGGATGAATTTGATCATATCGTCGGGAAGTTCTCTCATGTACTCTTCTGCCGACTGTCGTATGTTCGTTTCATCGAGGACCGTCCAATACTTAAAGTGAAACCCCCACATCGGAAACCCCTGGAAGACTCTGTTGCAACCTAAAGTGATTTCGCTTTTGAGTTTCTCGATGGCTATGGAACGAAGTGATGGCCCGTTGCCGACAACAAAAGCCCGCTGTCCTGCGTGGGCATTATGAAAGTGTTTCAAATTGTCCTTATGCAGGGTAAAATTTATATTTCCCGGGCCTGGTTTTGGGCTCGGTGATGTGGTTGTTTGATTCGATTTAAGCTGGAATGTGGCCAGATCAATGCATTTGCGGTTTCCTGGTAACATTTCTTGCATTCGTCGATACATTTCCTCTTGATGCTTGTCAGAACCAAGAATGATTTCATCTACTTTGTCAAGGGGTGCCGATCGTGAGTCGAAAACAGGAATTGATTCGAGGAGATTGATTGTGGGTTTGTCGTCGAAAATGAATTCAGGAAAAGAAATCTTCAAAGCTTTCAAGCATTTTATTAGTGATTGCGTATATTTCCCCATGCCGTAAATGGCATAAGAGCGTTTCTGAGACAACAGAAATTGTATGGCACATGAAATCTTGTTGTAGTCGTTTGATTCTATCATAATACTGTTCTCCTTTGATTGTTGAGCTGTAGTGAGATGAGCACTTTTAGCCACCTATGACCGCACAGTGTTTACAGATGAAATCAGGTGGAGAATCCGTCAATCCAAGTGCTTGAGCCCTGAAATCTGTGTACGGTTTGGAGCGAAAGAACTCAATCAATGTCTCCTGTTCCAAATTACCCATAACGGTTGACCGGTGGTAATCGTTACAACAGGAGATTACATCGCCATTGTAAAGAATGTGAATCCATGTATCGATACGATGACAATAGAAATTTCGCAGGTTCTCGCGGACGAATTCGAGACACAAATCTTTTTTCTCTAGGTGGCCGGCTCTATCATGAAAAGGGAAAAAAGCCTTTGGGAACTCGCTTAAGCCGTGATCCGAGGTGAATCGTTTCAGGAATGCAAAGAAGTCATCCCGATTGACAAGTTCCTGTATCCCTTTATCTTTGCGAGCTGGTGTTCCGCATGCATGCACTCGGACTGAAACGTTCCGTTCTTGAGATTGTTTTATGAAATATGCCATGTTCCTTACAACTGTATCAAAATTCAGTCCCATGATGTTTTCGTAGTTCTTTTTATCAGACCCATGGAAACTGATCCATACCTCATGAGGAATACCTTGCAAGATGTCAAAAAGTTGATCGGTTTTGGATTGATCAAGGAGGGAGCAGTTTGTGGAGATTTCCAGGCGCTGAAAATTAAGTCGTGAAATAGCGGTTTTTGCAAAGTCAAGCCATCGCCTGTCCGCGAGAGGCTCGTTCTGGAGATACAGGCATAACTTCCCAATTCTGTAGTGTTCCATATCTGTGATGATTTTTTCGAAGAGGGAGTGACTCATAATACCAGGTTGTTTTTTGTGCCAGGAGTTTTGGTATGGGCACATTATGCAGCGTGCATTGCAGACGCTGGATGTCTGGAGTTGCACATTTAGAGGCCAGTCTCTGCCTGGTAAACCATTTAATGGTTTGGCGGACTTGGACATTGGGAGTGAGTGTTGCGAGGGTGTTGCGTTATCTTGTCTTCGACTAATTACATAACCGACATATCCTGATTGCACTAATCTATTATGCAGCACTTTTTCGTTTCGAATGGTAGCAAGAATTACGGCGTCAAGTTGGAAATGTGGTATGGTAGAGAACGGCGCCACTTGTATTCCGTGATATTTCTCAGATTTGTAATCATCAAAAAAGGTTTCAACCTGGATGTTATTGGTTTTGCATAATTGGAGGATTATAAGACCGGGTATGTTTGCACCTGCAATGGCTACTCGAAAGCCTTTTGGTAGTGTTTCAATCTGAGATTTAAATAATGCATAGACCTGATTCTGTATCCACTCCATTGCTGCTATTTCGTTTTGATCATGTAACGGCATCAACGCGTACTCCTGATTTTGTTAGTTCATTACCTCTTGTTATCAAAGATGTAGTAAACGGTCATATTTACTGTTACACTTAATTCGTATCTGAATTAATTCCCTCATATGTGACCTCCTTGTGAAGTCTGTTGTATGTGAGTTATAAATGAACGTCCATGCCAGCCAAAGGTCATGTAGTCGATGAAGGTAACATCTTTTAAAACAGTCCTGAATTCGTGGAAAGCTCTTTGTTCTCCTCGGTCAGGTGCCCCTGAAAAACAGTACCAGTCGTCAAACGCAAGAATTCCTCCAGGAATAAGGATATCTCGTACGAAGTTCAACACATCCAATGTTGATTCATACAGATCGCAGTCGATAAAAACCATTGCAGCCCGGTGTATGCCATATTCAGCAGGACTATGGTTCCTCAAAGTTTGATCGAAAAAACCTTCAAATGGGTGATAGTCTTTATCGGCCAGTCCTTGGTGTTTCATGACGGCTCTGAACTCTTCGAGTGATACGGCCATGCTTCCCTTTTTCCAATGTGGATGCACATCAATACCCTTTGGCTCGGGCAGTCCTAGGAATGAGTCGAAAGCGAACAGTCGAGGTACAGGGTATTCTAATGCTTTGTACTTTGCAGCCAGTCTGAATGATCGAATATTACTTCCGCATCCGAATTCAAGATAGTCTCCATCGATTTTGTTCATTCGCAGATAAAAAAAACTCTTCCAGAAGAAATCATCTAAATGTCTGATCATCCTTTCCTCGCGGTCTGCAGGATATACTGTGGAATCTATGGTGTACGTGCTTGACTTAGGAATCCGGTCTTCTAAGGTACGATTTAAATCTAAAACGTTCACAGTAGACATCTCCTTGTAATAAATATTCCGCACGACCAGTTTTGACATGCATTTACATCTCCAGCGTACTTTACTGCATTCAAAGCTCGTCCTGGCTGATCGGTCATCGCATAAAAATAGTCGTTTTGGTCCAAACAGTGCAGAAGATTGACCAGGGAATTTTCTCTGCTATGCGGATCATAATGGTATTCGATGAACCCGGATCTTACCAGGCGAATACGGATTCCCAGTTCATCTATTACCTTTCTTTCCATTCCTTCGATATCAAGCTTCATAAAATCCACTTCGGCGTTTAAGAAAGAACTTAGTCGTCTTGTTTGAACCACCATGGACTGAATGTCTTCAACGGCGACTGAGTTGGGAAGCCGATCGGTGAGTGTGGACGCCATGGGCATGGACTCAACGACATTAAATTGAGCATCTCCGTCAGTATCCGAAAGGGCATAGGGTAGAAGAGTAACATTGGTCCAACCGTTGTACTGGATGTTGGATTGGCAGATTTTAAACATCGCGGGATTAGGTTCAAAAGCAATAATGTGACTGGTTGGGTAACGCCACTTAAAATAAGCGATAGATACGCCAGCATCAGCACCCCCATCAATGATTACTGGTTCGGCGGTCGTCGTTTCAAAGCGATACTGCTCATGAAGGATAATTTCACGAAATTGCACAAGAATGTCGCTTGCCTGAACGATTTTCAATTTGGCGTTTAGGATGGGGATTCTTTCTTCAACTTTCTGTCCGCTTCTTGTTAGTGACTCTAGGTGGTTCCATTGAGAGGCTAGATCCATGCTATATCGCTCTTCTGCCAGAGCAATTTCAGCAGCGACCATAGTATTCTGGCGCAGGACATGGAGGGCCGTCTGGCGGCCTTTTGGAGAGAGTCGCTTTTGGCGGAGATCCATGTCAACCAGTTGCAGAATGTGTTTTGGTAAAAATTGATTTGCTGTGTCTATCGGGCACCCTGTTCGGGATGCCGCTATAAGACCTGTATAGCCGTCCTTTAACGTGGGGTCTATCTGATAAGCTTTTGCTACTATTGCTTGAGCTTTCTGTATGTCTCCTGTTTCACTCAAGATCGTTGCCGTGCGTATCATCCATCCAGGTGATTGGTGGGCAGTATGGAAGTCATCCAGAAGTAAAACTAAAGCCTTTTCCCGGTCGCCAGTCTTGATCAACTCACCAGCGATACGACTGAGGCCATCCTTGAGGTTGGCATCGAGATTGTATGCCTTATCGATGATAGGGAGAGTGGAATCGAAGTTGCCGTTTTCAGCGCGTAGTTGAGCGAGGGTGAGCATGTGGGCTGGAGAAAGTTTTTCTGCGGCGTAGTCTTTTTCGAAGTAAGGCAGAGCCTGTAAATGTTGTTCAGGTTTTGAGGCGAATGCGGCCCAAGCAGCCCGCGCATAGCCGTCCCTGAGAGAGCTGTCGAGATTATATGCTTGTTCGATGATAGGGAGCGCTGAGTCGAGTTTACCGTTTAGAGCTAGTAATTGAGCGAGTGTGAGCATCTGTGCAGGAGAAAGGCGCTGTGCAGCGAAGTCTTTTTCGAAGGAAGGAAGGGCCTTGATTCGTTCATTTGGGTTGGAACCGAATGCGGCCCAAGCAGCCCGCGCATAGCCGTCCCTGAGAGAGCTGTCGAGATTGTATGCTTGTTCGATGATAGGGAGAGCGGAATCGAGGTTACCGTTTTGAGCCCGTAATTGGACGAGGGCAAGCATATGAGCGGGTGAGAGGCGATCTGCGGCGTAATCTTTTTCGAAGAAAGTAAGAGCCTTGAGACGTTCGTTTGGTTTGGAACCGAATGCGGCCCAAGCAGCGCGCGCATAGCCGTCCTTGAGGTTGGCATCGAGATTGTATGCCTGTTCGATGATAGGGAGAGCCGCATCGAGGTTACCGTTTTCAGCGCGTAGTTGAGCGAGAGTGAGCATCTGTGCAGGAGAAAGGCGCTGTGCAGCGAAGTCTTTTTCGAAGGAAGGAAGGGCCTTGATTCGTTCATTTGGCTTGGAACCGAAGGCGGCCCATGCAGCGCGCGCATAGCCGTCCCTGAGAGAGCTGTCGAGTTTATATGCTTGTTCGATGATGGGGAGAGTGGAATCGAAGGTGCCGTTTTCAGCGCGTAGTTGAGCGAGAGTGAGCATGTGGGCGGGAGTCATCCTGATTTCTGAGAAGTCTCTTTCGAAGAAAGGCAGGGCCTTGATTCGTTCATTTGGTCTGGAGCCGAAGGCAGCCCATGCAGCGCGCACAAATCCATCTTTGAGGTTGGCATCGAGATTATATGCCTTATCAATCTGGATTTCTGATTCTTTAGTTTGACCCTGCCGAGATAGGGCAACGGCATAGTTGAGGCGGAAACCCGGGGTGAGATGGCCAAGTTGGTCATCTGCACGGAAGAGGTCGAGTGCGGAAGCGGCATCCTTGTCCATCAGCCGCCAGCCAAGGGATGCAAAGCCATTGGTCGCGGTCGGATATTGTTTATAAATGCTTTCGATATGAATTCTGGATTCTTCAATACCTTTGAGCTCCATTATTGCCTCTGCACATCGGAATTCCTGCCACCAGGAGATACGGTTTTGTTTGCGATCATCTTCCCAGAGATTGATGGCATCCGCTGCATTATTGTTGGCGAGGAGTAACATGGCAATCCGTGAATAACCGTCTTTAAGAGACATATCGGTTACATACTGGGTTTTGACAAAACGGCAGAGTTCATCAAGAGTGGCTGGGTTGGTGACGTCGGCCTTGTATCGTGTTTCAAATTCGTGTCGATTCAAGACGTTTTTGAATAGGGCTGTTTTGAGTTCAGTTACTATATCGTTTCCAGGATTCATGACTTAATTATATTGGTTCGACTACGAAACACGCTAAGTACGCGAAAAATGTAATACCTTCTGGAATTGTTGGTGAAGTTCAGGTGTTATTAAATCGACAATGTCGGGTGCCTGGAAACCTAGACGTTGTAGCCAGCACACGGCATACTGTTCACTGATCGCGGAACAGGCGGTTTGCTTAAGAAGCTCATCTGCTTTAGCAATGTTTCCGTCTTTCATCAGGAAAGAGGCATGGATATATTTCAGGAAACCATTTTGGATTCGCCCAGAAATGCGATCCTTCTGAAGCATTTCCAGAGTGAAAGAAATGTTATGGTTGCTCAAGTAGTTGAGACATCCAACAAGTGTATAACCGCCAACTACGGTCCGAGACGTGGTGTAACTGTTTGTAACAATATCGGTTGCTTCTGAAATATTGCCAATATTGGCATGGACGGCGGCCTCAAGAAGTTGCGTCTGGTGAGATAGTCGCCCTACCTCCCGATCCCGCTTGAATAACTCGAGGGCTTTTTCAGCGCCATTGTGATTAACGACAAAGTGATACCAACCAATGAGTGAAAAACCATCCGTGCATTCCGGATGTTCGTCGTATGTTTGTTTGACCATTGATAAGGCTGTAGCGAAATCACCTGCAGCGGCCATGACGATGGCATGCAGGATTTTGTGCTGACCAACCAGCTTTCCCAGTGTTTTGTCTTTTTCGAAACTCGCAAGTGCTTTTTCTGGTTCGAATGACACCATAACATACCGCATCCAAGAGCAGCGGGCATAACCATTATTCAGAGTCGGATCAGACTCATAGGCTTGATCGACTAGCTCGTTAGCTTTGTCGTAATCGCCACAAGCTGAGAGGGCTTGCGCATAGTTGAGAAGCCATGTGGGATTGAGTCGGTTCTGCGCAAAATCACGTTCGAACCATGGAAGGGTTCGATCAAATGCGCTGAGAGGTGCGAAAGCCTGCCATCCAATCTGGGCATAACCGTTTTTGATATCACTAGAGTCAGCGTAGGCCTGTTCGATGAGTTCGTCGGCTTGATTCATCTTGCCCATCCCGGCGGCGGCTTTGGCGGCATTGATGAGCCAGCCGGGAGAAATTTGGCGGGACTGAATGTCACGTTTGCAAAGATTGAATACTTTTGCATATTGCTTGGTATCCCAATAAGCCTGCCAGCCTATTCGTGCATAACCATCTTTGAGATTGGGGTCGGCGGTATAGGCGGTTTCGACATGTTTTTCGGCGGTGGCTATGTCGCCTTGAGCAGACAGTGCCTGGGCGAAATTCAAACGCTGACCGGGCGACAACCGGTTAGCGGTGTCGTCAAGAAGCATCCATTCTATGACTTTGGCATGGTCTTTTTGTGTCCAGAAGTGTTTCCAAGCGATGCGGGCGTGTACGTCTTTGAGGTTGGGGTTTTTGGTGTAGGCAAGGTCAATTATCTCAAGCGTATCATCAAACCGTCCACTATTCGCAAGACCGTTAGCGTAAGTAGTCAGTTGACGGCTGGGCATGTTCTCGGGACTTACTTTATCCAGAAGTAAAACTATCTGCTCGTTTGCGCCTTTTTCTTCCAGGCGTTTAACCGTATCTAAGATAATTTGCTGGTGTGGATGCCTGATTGCATGGAATGCGCTCAAAAGTTCATCTATTGATATGTCGGGTTGTGACAGCAGTCTTGCGTATTGAATTAAAGCTTGCCATGGATTTTCCGATGTTATATTCGCCGTTTCTTTTTTCAAGAGGTACCGTGCCAAGATGTTGACGATGGCATGCGCCAAGTAACGACCGTTGATGGACCCCAGGCGTTGTGCGGCGGTATTCATATCACAATCGGCGACAGGACCCGATAACATCTGTTCCAAGTCAACTCGGGAGTGAAACACCAGTGAATTCCAACCGGAAACTGTCCAGTCGGGATGTTTCCACAGCTTCCGGATCATGTCGTCATGCAGGGTTTGTGCAATTTGTGCGTTGGTTTGTGTCGGATCATTTTTCAGCATACGGATAATAACTGGGTAAAGCCATGCGTTGATGAAGAGGCATTCTTCTTCCGGCAACTTTTCCAGCCAACGCGAGGAATCTTGGGCATAGACACGCAAAGCAGAATGGAGTAACGAGCTGTCCGAATCGGCTGGCAAGCTGGTACGGGTGAGGGGGTGGCCACCTGATGCGATGATTTCAAGCAGGCGCTGATGACCGCTTTCCATTGAGTTCAAGTGCAGGCACCGCTGGGCGCACTGAAAGGCAATAGACAATTCCTCGCCATGTCCCAGCACACCTTTCCAGTATCTGGCAAAACGTGGATGACGATTCCAGCCATCGCCGTACAAATGCAAACGTAAGCGTTTACGTGGTTCTGAGTTCTGGGTTTCGAGTTTCGAGTTATCGGAGGAAGATATTTTGACGGGATTTACAGGATCAGAAAGATTTCGGTTAATGTCGCCGGATGGCGACTCGGTATTGTGTATATCATGTTCATCCTGTCTAAAAGGAGTCTGTTGTTTGTCGTCTTTAGTTTCTTGGCCGGAGGCCAGTTCGTCCAGCCATTCAATTACGGCTTGACGGTAAATCAGATCGTTTAGTGACCAGAATATTTGTTGTTGCAGGTAATCTCGTTCTTCTTCTGTCCGGGCAGAATACCATTTCGCAAAGGAAGGGACAGTTAAAGCGAAGGTTTCTACCGCTGTATAGCTACAGAAAGTTTCTCCGTCCCGGTACGCGTCCCATAAGCGGTTATGAAGATCGGTCAGCGCATTACGCGGGCAATTCAGGTTTTTACCCTCATTCCATTCGGTGAGCATTTCTTCTATACGTTCATAGGATGGCTGTCCTGCACGGGATGCAAACATTACATCACAACCATATTTTGCCTTTTGCTCTTCTGTCAATACCCTGGGCTTGAAGATGTTGGGGTTGACAATCATGGGCATTTCAACAAGGCGATCTTCGAGATAGCCATATTTCTTCAGTTGGCCGACGTAACCGATGATGAGATCGCGTTTCCGCGACGGGGAAGAAGATTTTTCACCACTAAGGTCACAAAGGGAAGAGGAAGAAGAGTTTTCCTGATTACTCTGTGTCTCTGTGAACTCCGTGGTTAACTTTGCTGTCGCCATAGAATTCCACTTTGCGGCGGCTTCGTGATTGTTTATCTGCGGGACGGTGTCCTGGACCCACGTGATAAACATCATGTTCTTAGGGAAAAGGGTGGAGCACTCGGTACGAAGATGATTGATAAAAACAAATATATCCGGCTTAAATTCGTTGATCTGCTTGGCGATATAGTGTGCCGTCGGGGTGCCGTCAACATTGAGTTTCCTTGTCTGCCAGCCGGCTGATTCCATGGCTTCGCAAAGATCACGTGCGCCATATTGGGTAACGGTGGACCATGAGGAGGTCAAGGTCATTAAACGTGGAGCACGAGTGGAGGAGTTATCAGTTAGCAGTGATCGGTTATCAGTAGGGGCGTTAAGAAGTTTCGAGTTTCGGGTTTCGAGTTCTGTGTTGTGGGATGAAAACGGCTCGCCAGCGTCTTGCCATCCCTCTGACTTCAGGCATCCATTTCCTGATACTTGACTGTTAACTGAGAACTGATTGCTAATAACTTCTGCTAACTCTTCATCACTTATCGCGTCGTAATAGGCTTCGTTTTCGCTCATGAGGCGCTGGGTTTCTGCAGAACGTTCCTGTACAAGGCTGATGAAAGGCTTCATTACCTTGTTGACAGATCCGTTCAGGGCGCCGCTCACGAGTGTAAAAAGATAAGAAAGATCAGGTTTCTGGCGAAACTCGTTTGCAAGCGCTTCGGCTTCTTCATGCCAGAAGAATTTTACCCGGTCTGACTGGATTACCCGCTGGGCATCCATTGTCTGGAGGAAAGCACAGAAACAGGCAATGGAGTCGATGCAGACATAAAGCTTCTGTCCGGCATGTGGTATCGGTGCCTTTTCGCAGAGATCGAATAGGTAAAGGATTTCATCGCCGGGGTAGGTGCCGATGACCATGACGGGGAGGGTGAAGTCGCTGAGCTTGGAGGAGTTGGCCTGGAGTTGGTTGCCGATGCGAGTCACAGGGGTTACGGGGTCGGTGAGGTATTCGATGCCGGTATCTTTCTTTAGAGCGTAGGCGAGGCCGCCATCTTTGGTCTCGAAGGCGACGAGGTTGTCTTTGTCGGGGTAGGACAGGACGCGTTCGGCAAGTGACGGGTAGTGTTTGCTTAGTGTTTCCAGATTTTGATCAAAGATATTCATGTGTTGAGAGAAATCAAGAATGCATGACGCCTTTCGCGAGAAACTCTTTTACGTGATATTACCTCATTCGCTGTGTTGTCGCAGATGGCGCGTATACGTATACAGACGCCACCTGCGACGCCTTGCGCTTTGGGCTATCTGACATAAAATCTTTTCCCGAAGAAACAAAATGCGTCATACGGTCTCCACATCCCGACGCTCCAAGAGGTCGGGATGATTTCGGCAAGAGAGGGATTTTAACTTGGTGTTCTTGGTGAACTTTGTGGTGATCATGTTTTTCATGCTGTCAGGCCGTCGGAATCGATGGCAAATTCGTAGGAATGTTCTGAAAAGGCTGTTTTGAGGATAAGTTGCAGCTTTTTCTGGGTTGGGGCTAAGAAAGATGATTGGGGCGGGGTGTAGTTGATTACTCCGGGTGCTGTCGTTTGCGCCTTAGCCTGGGGGGTTCCTCTGGCTTTTCCAGCAGTCATGAATATGGTCTTCATCGGATATTCTCCTTGTGTAAGTTATTCATTTGCAACATATTGAAGATTGTAACTTGCTGGTGATTGATACACTCCGTGCCCGTCAATTATGCAGGTATCTTTGACTGTAGGAGGTTAAATAGCAGGGGGGATGCCACAAGCGGAAATTTTTGCCGATTGGGGTGTTTGGGATGGATCAGAAAAGGCTCTTTTACCACCGAGTTCACGAAGGGGGCAGAAGATTATTGACCACGGATTAGAAGGATAGCACTGATGTGTAAGAAGATGAGGTAACCGCCGATTTCGCAGACTTGTCCGCCGTAGCTTCCGAGCGAAGGCTGGATGACGCCGATGGGGAGACTGAAACGAAAAAAAATGGATTGACTTGACGTACACATTATAGTAGCTTGTACGTCATGAATACAAAGCTCACATTACGTATGGATACTGAACTGATTCGGACAGCCAAAGAAGAGGCGGGTCGTCGAGGCAAGTCGGTTTCAAAAATAGTCGGGGAGTTCTTTGATTCCCTGGCATCGGGGCGTCGTACGGAACAGGAACTCCCCCCTGTTACGAAGTCGTTGATTGGTATCTTGAAAGATCGTGATATTACTGAATCCGAATATCGGAAGCACCTGAGGGAGAAGTATTCGTGAGGATACTGGTCGATACCAACGTTGTACTGGATGTGCTTCTTGCACGGCAGCCATTTGTCGGCGCTTCTGCAGAAGTATTCTCTCTGGTTGAACACTCAAAAATCGAAGGACTTTTGTGCGCGACAACTATTACAACGATTGACTATCTTCTTATGCAATCCATGTCTCGTTCCTCTGCCACTCAAGCGCTGAGGAAGTTATTGGAACTGTTTGAAATTGCGTCGGTTAATCGTGTCGTTTTGGAAGAAGCTCTTAAAAGTAAACTCACGGATTTTGAGGATGCAGTTCTTGATCAAGCCGGCAGACTGGCAGGAGCCGAGGTTGTTGTTACACGAAATCAAAAGGATTTTCGTCATGCCGCGCTGAAGGTTTTTGCTCCTGACGAATTGCTGGCCGGTTTCCAAAGGTGAGATCTTACGGCAAAGTTCACAGCGCGGGAAGCCGCAACCAAAGAATATTTTAACCACCCGGCCTCCCGGCCTTCCAGCCTTCGCCCCTGTAATCCATAGCTGCGGCGGACAGGCAAGTGCCCGAAGGACACAAAGAAATACTTTTTGCTTCACTTCGTGCACCCTTGTTCTTTCTTCGTGGTGAACTATTCTTAGCTTCTGCATAAAAAAACACGATTCTGACAGATAGTAGTACGAAGATGGTGCTTAATCTTTCCTTCGTGTACTTGGGCAACTTGCTTGCCACGTCGTAGCGCTTTGGCGAAGATGGGAGCGCTGGGAAGCGCGGGTGTTAAAAATCCGAGAGGAGAAGATTCTTTACCACAAAGATCGCCAAGTTCACCAAGTGAAGAGGCTGGGGCGTTGTTAACAGCCGCCGTCGTTCCTTCGGAACTATGGCGTGCCATGGAAGGCAGCGAAGGATTTTGAGAGAAATAACAGAATGATTGTTCTTGCAATTTGTAAATCCATTTACAATCATCAAGAAGATGATTAAACGTTTGTTAAAAGATACAGTTAAGAAAAGGCTTTCCCTCTTCCCGGCTGTCGGTCTGCTGGGGCCCCGCCAGGCCGGCAAAACAACGTTGGCGAAGTCGTTTGCAGGTATCTATTTTGACCTTGAAACAGAATCAAGCCGCCTGAAACTTGATACACAATGGAACGATCTAATTTCAGCCAACGAATTAATCATCCTCGATGAGGCTCAGGCATGGCCGGAAATCTTTCCGAGAATCCGATCAGCCATTGACTTAGACCGGAAAAGGAATGCGCGGTTCCTTATCCTGGGATCGGTTTCTCCATTTCTGATGACCCATGTGTCGGAGGCGCTGACAGGCAGACTATCCCTTGTCGAGCTGACCCCGCTCATGCTGCAGGAATTGCACAAAGCACACAGTCGCCACCATTGGTTTTATGGTGGCTATCCCGATGGAGGTATACTTGGAGGTTCCAAATTTCCGCAATGGCAAATTGATTATCTTAACCTCCTGGCGCAACGTGATCTTCCGAATTGGGGTATGCATGCAAGGCCTCAGTTGACATCAAGACTGCTGAAAATGCTTACTATATGTAATGGCCAATTATGGAATGCCTCGCAAATCGGGAAAAGTCTAGGCTTGTCTCACAATACCGTCAACACGTACGTTGACTTTCTGGAGGGAGCCTATATTGTCAGAAGGCTTCAATCATATCATGTAAACATGCGGAAACGGCTAACAAAAAGTCCGAAGCTTTACTGGCGGGATTCCGGCCTGCTTCATGCCTTAGCCGGTATCACATCCGAAGATGATCTTCTTTCCCAGCCGTGGGTAGGCCACAGCTGGGAAGGATATGTTATTGAACAGTTGATAACTGGCCTGTGCTTGTCAGGATTGAATCCTGACGCGAGTTTCTTCCGAACTTCTGACGGGTATGAACTGGATCTGGTGGTAAAGGTCAGGAAACAAATCTGGGCTATAGAGGTCAAGCTTTCTTCTTCGCCTTCTGAAGATGACATGAAGAATCTTGCCAGGACAGCCACGATGATTTCTGCTGATAAATGTATTCTTGTTTCACGAACTAATGACAGTTTTGAATCAGGGGGACTTGTTTCCTGTTCTCTTCCCTGGTTCCTGGAAAATCTCGTGCCTTGAAGATACGGCGGCTGAGCCCCGGGTAACGCTTACGAAGAAGAGGAAGAGTTTTCACCACCCGTGCTTCGTCTTGAACTGACTACGCAGGGCAGGCCCGTGTTTCGTTTGCGGAGCCGTAGGCTTCGAGTCGGAAGATGTAACCGCAGATTGTCGGAGTGTTTTACAAAAGTTCACGAACTGGAGAATCGAGCGGGATCAAAATAGAAGGACGCGAAGGGAACGAAGAGGGCTCGGGAAGGATAGGGTATATAAACGCAAAAAGCTCCACCGGAATTCCGGTGGAGCTTTTTGGTCGCTTAACTCTTACCGATTACCCGGTACTCTGAACTGAACACTCAAAGGCTGTGTATTGGTAATGATGGGACTCGAGGCATTGTAGATGCCGCTAGTCATATAGTAGATTAACATGCGACTGTCATTCGTATTGCTTAGAACAATATCAGGATGAGAATCGGTATCCATGTCTTTGATGCCAACCATCGGCCAAGCAGCCCCAATATTAACAGAAGCCAACATACTATGCGCCTCGTTCAGTGTTCCGTCCAGATTCATATCCCAGAGAATATAATTCTCATCATTGTTTGCTGAATCGGTTTTCCGTTGCCAGACGATATCTGGAATACCGTTAGAGTTGAAATCCGCAGAGCCGGCGAGGTTGTAGAGTGACATATTACTTTCTGCACACCAGCCTTCATATTTCCACTGATAAGTCCCACTAGTTTGCTGACCAGCTTTGGGCATCATGAAATAGGCCTTGCCTGTTGCATTCGTCTCCTGGAAATAGAGAATTTCATTATTTGAATCAGGCGTGACATATGCCATTGACGTACCATTCTCGATTTCAATGAACCCCGTCGTTGCATTCGTAGCCCACATTTTGAAGTAGTAGGTAACGTTCAGTGGCATATCAGAAAGTAGCAGATTGGTGGTCGCTTCTCCATCGGCCCAGAAAACCTGATTGGACGGTAAAAGCACTGCTGGGGCGGAGTTGGTAGCCCCTGCTATCCACGTACCCTCACTCCAGTTTGTAAACCACTCCGTTGGCATTGTTGCGTTGGTCCAATACGTGGCATAGCCTGTATCCGCGCCGCCGGCATTCGTTGTGGCAATAATGATAATATCCTTAGGATAATAGGAGTTTGTCGGGCAAGACCATGATAGCACAATGTTACTACCGTAGGTCCCTGCCGTAAAAGACATGTCTGGTGCTTTTACAAGCGTAATAGAATTGTATTTATTACCAGGGGTATTTGCAGAAGACGTTCCGTTGGTGACCGTATAAGTTTGTGTCACATACCCTATCTTGGAAAGTACTACCTCATTAACGCTGGCAGAATCCACCTCTATGCCATAGACGCCATATTCGTCCGATGTGCTGGTTTTTGAACCAATGGTTATGGTGACATTCTCCACCGGGGCCGACGAGGCTGAGTCAAGAATACGGCCGGTAACAAGCTCTTCGCCATTGGTCATGATATTATAAATAAAGCCCTGTATGGTATTGTACGCGATAATCGTCGGCAGGTTATACCATGCTGTGTTTTCACCAACCTCACCCCACCCAAGGTTCAAGTGATGAAACTTGGTGTTTTGGGCAGAGACGGCATACCCGTCTACAACAGCGATATGACCTGCATCAAGTGCGGCGGAATTAGCGAATGCCATCACCACAGGTTTTTTCCCAAGAACATTGAGATTCAAAATTTCAATGAAATTATTGGACGTACTGCCATAGACAGCTCTCGGATACTGGAAAACGTCAGTCATTGCAGTATGGAGATTCTGCAAGGTTGTTCCAGTCTGGTTTGTATAATAGGTGGCACCAGCTGCAACACCAATATCAGCCATCAATTTTGATACATTTGTCCAAGTTACGGAAGCTGAAGCGTCGTTCTTATATTCCAGGGACATATTAGTCATGGACAAAACGCCTGTTGCGTTCGTATAGGTCGCAAAGTAATTATAGGCATTAGTACTGTAGGTGCCATTGACTTGTTGAACTACAGCGGTTCCTGCAGTTGAACCCAATTCCTGCATTGGCCATTTGTGGTAGAACATGACCTGTGCCAATGCGACTGGACCGCAACCCGCAAGACGGTTACTGGGGGTCATTAGGTTATAAAGATTAGAACCAAAATTACCAAACTGTTTGTTCTGATCCCATGAGGTTTCTATGATTGGTGCTGTCCATACGGTTAGTCCGGCTGGGGCAAAAGCCTCTGTAGGGGTGCCTTCAGCAGGTGGTGCATCATATGCCACAATGTCGCGAGTTGGTCGGAGAGCTGCAATAGGATCGTCACTCCCGCTTCCTTTACGGGGTCTTGAACTGGCAGTCAGAATGGAACTCCATTTGTCAGCCGATTCCTTCTCGACTGCATCCAACTGAGTGATCAGATTATCCTCTGCTGATGTGTCAGCGGTGACAGGCGCGTCCTGTTGCGCCATTTTCTTCGAAGCTGTTGTAGCACGAAGAGCATCGGCGGTGTCCAGCAGTTTTCGGCGTGTCGTAGTATCCTGCCGGGCTATACTAAACAGCGGGTTATCAGTTCTTGTGTTATCTGCCCCTGAAAAAGCAATGATGGGCTCCATGCGGGTATCCGACGCAATAATCACAAACCCCTTTGGGTTACATTTCACGATATAATGGAGAATTGTTCCATCCTCCGCGGTGACGGCTTGCACGCTTTTTGCCGTGTAGCCTGTCATTTTCTCAGCGACCAGCCAATTGCTAACCAGTCTCATTGCGGTATCTTCAGATACCGGATCAGCAAATGCTGATAACCCAATTGTTAGACTCAAAACTGCTGCCAGTACCACTCCTATCACTCCATTTGCTCTCATGTTTCTCTCCTTAGACCTTAACTGTTTGTAAAAAAACATCACTAACCCTCCTTGGTTTGATGTCTGCTAAAAAACAACCGCTTGAAACAATCATCGGCATTTCCACCCATTGCTTAAATACAAAGTGATAATCCTTAATATTCGACAGATAACCGGAAGAAATTGCCCCCTTCTGGTATATATTCCAGATCCCTGTAAACAGGACTTGAAGGCAGGGAGTGGATTTTATTGAAAGAATTGGTGGAAATCAGCGTATCTGCGCCATGTACGTGATAAGTTCTGTCTGGAGCCCCTGTCCAATATAAGAGCAAACGGCCTGAGGCTTCTTTGAGTACAGATAAATTGAAATATGAAGCTTCATTGGTCGGATTCGTGCCCGCTATAGCTTCCTCGAGATTCGACATTCCATCATTATCGGCGTCATCCCCAGGTTGTACGGTCAAATTATTGGTAGGGAAGTATTTAGAACGCCACCCCAATGGAAGGCCATCAAGCCAGGCCCAGCCATCGTCCAGATCATTGATCGGATTGGTATTATTTTCAAACTCTGCCAGATTGCTCCTTGAGTCGCCATCGGTGTCGTCGTTGGTGGCTACCCCGGTGATTTGTCCAAAATAGCGGTATACCCATCCATCAGGCATACCGTCACTATCTGAATCACGCAGATTGCTGAATTCGAATGCGCCTATGTCGAAAAGAGTAGTTCCATCAAAATTCGCATCGGCGGGATAATCCTGCAAAAGGTCTTCACGGCGGGGGGCCCCGCTGCTGCTACCCTGATCAATCCCTAATGAACCAACTTGCAGGCGCCCTGAGCCGTCCGCCAGCAGCGTTGGCTCACCTATCAAAACACCGGCGCCATTGAAATAGGCGTTACTGGGTGTGATCAGGCAATATTCGAGAAACTGACTGAATGCACTTGAAAAAAAGTAATTATCCGGTTGATTGAAGCTGACGATGGACGCATGCAGTCTTCCAGGATCAGTAGCCGGTGCATTTGTTGTATAAATACCACCACCTGTCTGAGCGCTGTTATAGGCAAACGTACAGTTTGTGGCTGCGCCGCCAGAGGAGAAGTATGCTCCGCCTCCTTTGGCAGCATAGTTTGACACGCAATACATTCCTGATGCGCTTCCCCCTTCGAAGTAATCCAGGCCGCCACCCACATTGCCGGCCTTATTGCTGACAACATCACAATCCACAATCTGTCCTCCGACCTCAAAAAATGCTATTCCGCCGCCCCGCGTGACTGCTTCATTGCGAATAAGTTGGCTGTCATTTAAGAGTCCACCTCTAACGAGCATTGCGCCCCCGCCTGCACCTTGTGCTATATTGTTTTCTAATTGTAGTGCCTCACCAAGTCCGCCTTCATAAAAGAAGATTCCACCGCCAAGGCTGTTGGTGCTATCTGAATACGCCCGATTACCGCTGATTTCGGTGGAATAGACGTGCCCGTATTCGCCGCCCGAGCCCCAGACAGAAACACCGCCGCCTACTGTATCGAGACTGCCGGTGACAGTATTGTAACGTACACGGCTGTGTGTCAGGATTCCCCAGGGACCCAAACATATGCCGCCACCGTCTGCACGAGCGGCATCCACCCGATTACTGACGATCGTACAATTGGTTACCATTCCTGCGACAATATCAAGCCCGCCGGCATAATCCGTTGCATACCCTTTCTGTACCGTCAGATTAGCCACAACTGCATTCGCGTGATTCAATTCGAAACAGCGAACGCTGTTCTGTCCATCCACAAGCGCTCCGCAAGCCTCGTTTGTGCCAGACAGTGTAATGCTGTTTGTTAAAACCACTGGTGCAGTCAGCAGGTAATGTCCATCGGCCACCAATATGACATCACCGTTTGAGCTTGCCGCCACCGCCCCGGTAATTGTGTTTGCGGCCTCGGACCAATTTGTATAGGGGAAAATATTGCCGCCGCTCAGGGCCACATAGTGAATAGTTTGCCCCTGCAACTGGCTGGCAAAGCCACAGCCGAGTCCCACATAAACCCCGAAAATAAAGGCTTTTCTCAAGCAATCGCGCATTTCACCTTTCGCACGTAGAAACTTATTATGCATGCATGTCCACACCACATAGCAAACGAGATGCCAGCGCGTTTTTTCGATGCAAAATGAGCGTCGAATGAGCTGGCCGGCATATAACCCTGCGCGGCCCCTCAGGGGCTACTCTGGGCTATATCCGGACTAGCTTCATGGTCACGACTGAGCGTGAGAAAGCAGGAGGGATTTTGTCGAAGTGAAGTTCCGCTGCCAAAGGGTGCTACACGTCTGGTGAGATGATATAGGGTCGGCTGTCACAGCCGAAGAGATTGGGTCAGGACCCCGCTGTCGCTAGGCTATAGCAAGGCAGGCAACCGAGTCTAGGAAGCGTGTGTTGTCCACAACGCATTCTTCCGATCTGTAGCGTACGCTGTCATCAGCGTATTCTTTTAAATGCCGTTTCTCCGGCCCATTTGAGCCGAAGCTTCGGCTAACTGCGGTTTCCATTCCGCGCGAACGCGGAAAATGGAGACTGAATGACAGTATTATTTCAACCGCTCTAGCATCGTTATTTATTCATCACTCCTGCAACCGGACGCCGATTCGATAGAAGCGTAATGACGGGAGCAAATCCAGATCTTTAATTTCAATCACCGCATTAGAGCCGACAATATTGCTTTGGGTGCCAAGAATTGCCCATCCTTGACCTGCTATCAGATTGGATTCGCAGTTCGCGCAGTACAATCGTCCGGTTCGACCAAAGAATGTAATGTCGAAAGAACCCGATTCGTTGGTTATGGATTTTATCTCAAACACATCATGTTCATTTGTCGGATCCGTTCCGGCGATATATTCCTGCCAAAGCTTCATGCCTTTGCCTAATGGATCTCTTACTGCATCCTCGTTGAAATTGGTATAGCCATAATTTGCCAGCCATGCCTCAGGGGTGGATGTGTTGGATGTTAGATTAGCCGTGAAATTTGCTGTCACTGCTTTGGGCTGATTCATTATCAGGGCCAGCGGGTTGGTGTAAATCATGCCGCCGGTTACGTCACCAGTCCAGTTAGTGAAGTGGTAGTACTGATTTGCAATGGCCGTTATGTTCGTTGTTATACCTCCAAGAATCCATTGGTCGCCCACGCTAACAGATCCGTATGTGGTAGCTTCCGTATCCAGCCGGTAAAGTAGCACATCGTTACTCCCATACCCGGTTAAGTCAGGAATGTTTACCGGAGTGGTAGTGCTGGAATATGTTGCACCGTTGTAGACCACTGTGAAATTCTGGATGGTACCGGTCGTGCCGCTCTTCCGATCGCCGATACGGATGGTGACCCGGTTTGAGGATGCATGCCAGTTTGCAAGCGACAAATCAACAGCCAGGTTCAGATCATCCCTGTTATCGGTTAGATAAATGCCCCCGCTATTAGTTGGCATATCTTGCGGTGTAGGAGGAAAACTGCGAGCGACTGAACCGTTGATCAACAGTTGCATGTCCTGCAAATCACTGCGGAGTGAATGAGTGACCTTTAGGGTAATATAATTGGTAGCCGGCGTGTAAACTCCTTCCAGAGGATAGAAAACATCGCCGAAATAGTTCTCGAAATAATTGGCATCCACATAGGTGAACCCATTGCTGCCCCAGTCGGTACCCCAGGAATTGGCGACCAGGTACCAGTTGGAGCCATAACCGCAGACTGTCACCATATGATTAAGCCGG
>MHBM01000049.1:3738-18430 GCA_001804885.1 Lentisphaerae bacterium RIFOXYA12_FULL_48_11 | reverse complement strand
CAAAGCAACCAAATACCCTTTTGCCGGCAGCAGCTTCAGGCGTGACCGTTTTAATGTTGGAGGAATTCACATAAAAAACACCTGATTCAGCACTTTTCCTGCAAAGCTTTTCATCATTCCACCCCTTGCACATAACACCACCGCCCATAAGCACATCGTATGTTGTTGAAGCAAAAGCCTGCTCAAGAATATTGTCCGTTTCCTTGCGTGAACCTGCATGGGCATAGAAAACCGATGGAGTTGCATCGTCAAGACATACAGAAGTTACAATACCAACTGCTTTACCTTTTTTCTTCGCAAGAACAGCAATGGAATCGACATCCTTGCCGTCTCCGCTCTTTCCTATCATACCGTTTTTTGTCTTTACCCCGCATGCCAGCGCAGTACCGGCCGCTGCCGAATCGGTTACAATATTGGTTTCAGAATGTGTTGTCAGGTAGCCCGTGACGGGGAAACTCTCAAAAGTCAGCCTGCTTTCTATCGGGAGTTTTTTCTCGTTCATGGCTTTTTGCAGAGATGCGGTCTGGACATGGCCCATACCCATGCCATCCCCGATAAAAAGAATGATGTTCTTAGGCTTATCTGCTGCAATAGACAATTCCGCCAGAACGGCAATGATTCCGCAGAAAATAAAGGCAAAACGGAATGACTTCATTATGATTCCTTTCGTTTTCGAGGCGGGAATCTTGTCACTGCAATACCGCGAGTGTCAACGCGAAAGGGAAACAAGATTACCCTGATTCTCTTGATACACGAAACGGGTTAGACTATAAATACAACCTTTTCGCACACTATCAGTCATAATACAAAAAGGAGGAACGGGATAATGAAGAAAATCATCATGTTGGCGGCAATTGGAATCGGACTCGCATCCTCAACACTGGCAGCTGATGAATTGCCGTTGAAGGTACACCCCGACTCAAAGAACTGGCAGAATCTCTTTGCTGCAGACCTGTCAGACGCAATCTATCCGAAAGAAATATGGTCTGTCAAAGACTGCGAACTTACTGCAACCGAGGACCAGGCCATCTGGACAAAAAACAAGTACGAGAATTTCATACTCGATCTGGAATTCAAGATGGGCGATGCAGCAAACAGCGGTGTGATCGTCTATTGCAGCGACCTCAAAAACTGGATACCAAATTCGGTTGAAATCCAGATCCTGGATGATAACAACGAAAAATGGTCAAAGATAGGCAAGACATGGACCTGCGGCGGCCTTTTTGGACGCCTTGCACCGGTTAAATCTGCGGTCAAGAAAGCCGGCGAATGGAACCGCATGACAGTGGCATGCAAAGGCCAGATGATTTATGTCCTGCTCAACGGCGAACTTGTAACCTCGGCAGACATCAAGATGTGGACCGATGCGAAAAAAAATCCGGATGGCAGCGAGATCCCGCCGTGGCTGAGCAAGCCAATGGCCGAACTCGAAACTAAAGGTCATATCGGATTTCAGGGCAAGCATGGTGGTGCCCCGATCTTCTTCAGAAATATGAAGATCAAACAGATAGAGTAATTTCAGGCAAGCGCCAGGCCAGAATCGGCTTTTGTCGCCGTGTCGTGGAACTTAACAACACGGTCAATTTCAGCATCCATGGCCTTGCTGCCAAGATGTTCAACAAACGAACATGTTGCATACTTCTCGGTTTCTTTTGAATACTCTGCAACCCATTTTCTGGCCGCCTGTTCTGCATCTTTATCAAACCATGGATACCTGAAAGTCAATACAGGGACATCACAACGCCATGGTTTCGGAGTAAGGCGGGCACGGAAACATTCCTGCACCTTGCAAAGTTTAACATACAGAGGATCTGCACCAAGCGCCTGCATAGCTCCAAGGGTTGTTGGAGACGATGGATTGGCATGACTGTGAGTAAGCAGATATCTCAAACCACCGCGAGTCCTGTAAATCCGCACACCGCATTTGGGATCCATGTTGACCATGTTCTGCAACTTGCCGATGGCGTCTTTCTCCTGCTGTTGGCGAGGATCCGGTTCTTTCTTTCCAAACAATCTGCCAAACAACCCTGGAGAAGCACTTTCGGGAATATCCACATCAACAAACATGATGGTCGTGGTATTCAAGACAAGACACCCGAATGAATTACGAGTGATCATGTAGCCGGTCGTACCGTCCGGCCTTTTCCATTCTTCGATGATTTCCTCGCGCAGAGGCCTGTCGCTGTAAAGATATCTATCAGGCTGTTTTCCACTTTTGATCATGTCAACAGCCGCTTTCGTCCTCTGCTCGGCCATCGTCGCAGCCTCTCCGCGGCTTACATCCGACCAGCCCCAGCAGGAAACGTCCAGCGACCGCCCGGTCTCAGGATCATCAACTGTTATTTCCGACGGTCCTTTTGCCCAGAAACGGGGAATTCTCATATCTTTATTCTCCCAGTCAACACACTGCTTGTTTAGTTACTTCTGGCTTTGCACCCTGTTTTTCTCTCCGTCATTCGGCATTCGGCAATCTACATTCGGCAACTTCCTCTTCCTATCTATCCACCCTTGCACTGCCACCGCCCATGAGTTTTTCAACCTCGGCCTTTGTTGCCATGGAAGTATCTCCTGGCGTTGTCATTGCCAGGGCACCGTGCGCAGCACCATAGTTGACAGCTTTACCGGCATCACCAGTGGCCATCAACCCATAGACCAAACCGGAAGCAAAACTGTCTCCACCGCCCACTCTGTCCATGATCTCAAGGTTCTCCCGATAAATGGCCTCGTGGAACTGCCCATCCGCCCAGCAGATCGCACCCCAACTGTTTACCGTTGCAGTCTTGACAGTACGAAGTGTTGTCGCCACCACTTTGAAATTCTTGTATTCCGAAACAACACGCTTGATCATGTTTTTGAATTTTTCGATCTCCAGCGATGATAGATTTGCATCAACTCCCTCCACCTCAAAACCGAGCGACGCAGTGAAATCCTCCTCGTTACCAATCATCACATCAACATTCTTCGCAATGCGCTTGTTCACTTCCTGGGCCCGGGCCTTGCCGCCAATTGTCTTCCAGAGCGACGGTCGGTAGTTGAGATCATACGAAACGATTGTACCGTGTTTCCTGGCCGCGGTTGTTGCCTCGATTATGACATCAGCTGTTGTTTCGGACAGACCTGCAAAAATTCCGCCGGTATGCAGCCATCTCACTCCAAGTTTTCCGAAAAGATGTTCCCAGTCAATATCACCCGGCTTCATCTGGGAGACTGCAGTATTGCCGCGATCAGAACATCCCACGGCGCCACGGACTCCAAACCCGCGTTCCGTAAAATTCAAACCGTTACGGACATTGCGCCCGACACCGTCAAATGGCATCCACTTGATCAAAGATACATCCACCCCACCCTGAAGCACGAAATCCTCAAGAAGCCTGCCTACCTCGTTGTCTGCAAATGCCGTAACAAGCGCAGTCCTCATTCCAAAACAGCGCCTTAGGCCGCGAGCAACATTATATTCGCCGCCACCTTCCCACACTCTAAATGAGCGGGCCGTTCTTATTCTTCCCTCACCCGGGTCCAATCGCAGCATCACCTCACCAAGTGAAACCAGGTCAAAAACACATTTATCTGCGGGTTTTACATTAAGTATAGCCATCATCATCTCCCTATATTGCTTGAATACCGAAACCTGCCTCGAAAATGGCCTTAATAATTGCAGGACTCAGCCCAATATTCAAGCCTCTCGATGTTTACATGAGGTTTTTAAATATTACCTTCCTGACGGACAATTATAGATAGACTTTCCCGTAAGCCTGACAACCATGGCTATTGATGATCAGTCCAGGATGGTTACCACCGCATGGAAATCCGGTCCGATGGTATAATCGGCACTAAACGGCTTGTTATTCAGCGAAATGAATATTGATTCAGGCCCCTCACTTTCATCCATATCTTTTTTTATTTTTACAGGGATTTCTGCCGAGGATTGTCCTGCAGGCAGCACAACAGTCCCACTCAAGGCCTGATAGTCGATTCCATTTTTAGCGCTCCCGCGAATGGTATATGCAATCGACAATTCTTTCTCGATATTGCCGGTTCTCTTTACAACAAAACTCGCACCCTTCAGTCCGTTCTCATAAGCATAGAGCTCTTTCGCTTTAATACCTATTTCTGGAATGTGTGTGTTTACGAATTGTATGTTCTTTGTATTTGTTTTGATGTTGATCCCTGCATCCTGTGCCGACAAACAGACATTCCCCTTGAGTTTATAGTTGTCGAAAATAACATTTTCGACAGTGTACTCGGCGCTGACTCCTCCTACATTGGAGTTTCCCTTCCCCGCTTCCTCTGCCGAACAATTTATAAAGTAGAAATCTTTATATTGGTTCAACCTTCCTGAACTCCAGCCACCCCATGCGTAACCTGTCCGTTGCGTGAGATCGATCACCCGCGCATCGATATGCTCGATACGAACACCCTTGAAATAATTATTTTGAACAATGCATGACCCTATGCCGTTGATCGATATGCCACGGGGCGCTCTCACGACATCGATATTTTCGTAGTTCAGATCTCTTACCCATTCGCCTTCAAGAAGCCCGTACTTAATTCCAGCGCCTGATGCATTATTCCACAGAACACAATTGATCATATTAATACGCTCTATGCTTCTTATCAGGGTTGGAAAACGTGCATACGGGTACACGCCAAGCGAATGGCAATCATCACCACTGTAAACAAAACAATTGTCTATAGTGAGATCGCAAACGGCATTCGGATCGATCCCATCGTTGCCGGCATCTGCAGTTTCACCGACTAATTTCACATTGTATAGCGCCACTTTCTCAGATCCAACCATGTGAACATGAAACCCCTTCTTCCATTTCTGAAACAGTATATCCTGTACGAGGATATTTTTTGAGAGGTCGATGGCCAGAATATATTGACCGCTTCCCGTTGAACCGTCGACAGTACCCCGTCCGTAAATTTTCACATTTTCAACATTATTGCACTGAAGTGTCCCTTTAAGAAGAACCCCGGGTTCAAGATAAAGCGAGGAATTACTCACCATGCTCAATTGCCCAACCGAGTAGGTCCCTGATGGAACATAGAGGGTTCTTCCTGCACCCAGTGATGAAAGGGCTCCTGCTATATCGGGACCACAGAGTTTAACAACATTGGGATCGGACAGATCAGGTTTGTCATATTCAAGAGGCTCAGCAATGATAAAAAGACGCTCCGGAAGTGCATTTACCTGGAATAAAGCCATCTTTCTCGGTTCAGTCAACGAAAACGAAATCTCTTTCCCAGACACGGTTGATTGAACTTTATAGCTCTTGGGTACGAGTGAATATTTGGTTACATTCTCGCTTACTGTCACACGGACATCGGCTTTTCCTGAAAATGCAAACTGCACATAACTCCTGACACCATCCTTGTATGCAGGAACCGAAACCCCATTCACTGAGACACTAAATGTTGTCGAAAGCGCATATTCCGATGGTAACGAATAAGATATAACTGAATCTCCAGGCGCCGCATACAATGTCGCTGTAAATAAGGATATCAATAACAGCCACAGAATAACCCTGCCACGCATAAATGTGACCTATGACCTCGTCAGGATGGTTGTCCCTTTATTTTCCCGGCCTATCTGCACCCGGACGCGATGGGCTTACAATCGAATTCCCGGCAGTCGTCGGTGCTGGAAACACAGACACCAGAATCGACGTATCAGGAGCCTTGCCGGAGTAGAAAGTGACATAGTGTGTATCCTTGATCACGGTGGCATTCGCGTTACCCGCATCAACCGCGATCTCACTACCAGTGGCAACCTCTTCGGAAGCAGGCCAATTGAGCGGATTGTCGAACACGTTGTCTGGATTAACGACCCTACGTCGAAGGATCCCCTTGCCACGCTGATAGTAATAATTGCTGAGCAAACCGGTTTTGGCGTCAAGAATCAGGCTCGGCGTGGAGATAAGGACATCGCCGATGTTTGTCTGCATGCGCTTCCACGTCGCACCGTTGTCAGATGAAACCATCTGGAATTGACATCGCGTCGAGGAACCGCCACCCACCTCTATCCGCCCGATTACGAGAATCTTGCCATTGCCGAGGTAGACAGCAGAAGGCTCGGTCGGCCACTGCGATTTTGTCAACTCAGACTCAATGGTGGTCTGTACCCAGGTTGCGCCGTTGTCACTGCTGGTCAACTTGCCCCACGAATGACTTGGGCCTTCATCATTGTAACGCCCTGCAAACCAGAGTGCCATGAGCCCGACCGAGGGGACCGAAAAGACGTCGGTGACCTGCACTGGCGATGGATCGAGTTTCGGGGTCGCCACTAGCGTGAACGTCACGCCATCCGTACTACGGTAGAGGTCGTGGAGCCACTCCTTTCCGACTCGACGCACCCAGAGGAGCATCGCCCCCTTGGAATCCAACCCCTTCCCGACTGCGACATCACCATAGCTCGGCGTGTTGGCGACAACCGTTTCCGTCGTCCACGTCTTTCCGTAGTCAGTGGATGTGCGCGCATACACAGCGCGGGCATCTTCACCGATCGAGTGCGCCGTGCCCCGGCTATAAACGCAGACCAGCTTTTCTCCGATCGCCTGAATCATCGGCCACGAGTTGTAGCCGCTAACGTTCTGTACGACAAGCGGCTCCGCGAGAACGTACGTTCCAGCGCATACCAAAACCATTGTAATACCAGCCATTATCTTTCTCGTACTCTTTACACACATTTTCTTTCTCCCTTGTTCTAAGTTGAAAAATACTAAGTCAATTCCTCATCCCTGATTACGCCCGATCATCCGGCTGCGCACTTCCATGCGTCGTTCCGGCTTGAGAAGGTCAAGCGCCAGGTACAGGTTCACAAAGGCATTGGCAAAAACATCACTTTCGGCAACCAGCGCTACACGGCGCACCTGGCACTGCATTGCTATCATAAGTGTCTCCACCATCTTGCTGAGAGTGCAGTCCACAGCCCCGGCATCCCCGCCATGCTCAAGCATGACATTCGCATAAATCCGCTCTGCAATATCGTTGGCCGAGCTGAAAGGCAGCACCCCGCCCAGGTACTTGAAATACAGCCGCCCAGTCTCACAATGCCACAGCACACTTTGAATCGCAACATACTGCATGGCGCGCGACAGGGAGGTCCTCCCAGCGTGAATCACTTTCCGCGCCGGCTGCTCACCGGAATCATCGACATATACCGCAATCACAGAATCAAATGAGCTCCTTGCCTTCATGCCGCTTACAAACGGGATGATGGCCGGAAGCGCATGGCACATCGCCGCATGCTCGCGAGCCGGGCATATACTGCATGTCTTGAAATCCTGCTGGGTTCGCGTCAGAAGCTGGACCATGCTTTCATCGGTTTCCATTCGGCTTCGCAACTGCTCCACAGCCGAACGAGATAAATTGACCTCCTCGCCGTCATCAAAAATCATATAAAGCCCGCACTCCGAGTATTTATCAATAAGGGCGTTGATCGAACCAGACGTCTGTATTTTGTCCATCATGCGCAAAAGCTGTTTGTAATTTTAAAAATTAGCCTGCAACCCCACCCTGACGTCATGCTCAGCGTACTCCCTGAGAGCTACGGTCCTGACATCCACAAAAATCTCCAGACCTCCCACGATCCTTTGCCGGTACGTCGCGGATGCCCCGATGAAAGTGCTCCAGTCAGACCCTGGCCCTGGACCCGGATCCCATGTGCCATCCGCCTCCGCCTGAGCTTTCAGGTTCGAGTAAGCAGCCTCTTCCTCCGGCCTCGCCTTCTCGCGCTGCTGCCCAAGGCGGATATCCAAAGTGAGACTGTAGCGCGGGGCATTGGACCTTTTCCACCTCAGGAGCGCTGCAACGCGCGTATCCCAATACGGACTCCAGTAAAACGGGCTGTCCTCGTCAACGGTATAGGTGGAAGCCTCCGCTCCGGCCCAGATGCCGAGGTCATTATTTATCTCCCACAGAGTCCTGCCCTCAAGGCTCATCATGGCGTTCTCGTCTTCATACTTGTAATACCTGGCATGACCATCAAGATGCCATGAGTCTGATACGTCCCAGGTTGAGTCAAATCCCAGCGCATCATACGAAATCATGTCCCTTGCCGAAAGCACCAGATCCCTGCTGTACAAGACCTGCATATCAACCGCAAAATCCGGTTTCCACCCGACCGCAATGGACCCGACAATACTCGAATCCGAAGACCCGAGCACTCCCGGACGCACGCCACTCCCGTAATCAATGGTCTTCTCTCCTATCAGCATCGAAAGGGAAGCACGATCGTTTATACGGAAAAACAGCCCGCCCCCGACATAATCTATATCAGCGTCATAATAACTCCGGTCGATCCGGTTAGTCTGGACATCCCTGGTCTGGGAAATCTGGATATCGGTCACCTGTACAGAGGTCTGGCCGTTAACAGTCTGGGTAAACGTCTCAGTTGAAGATGAAGAAGTCGTCTGTCTCACATTAAACCAAACATTGGATGAGAGCTTCTGCTCGATGTTCCCGCTCCATGCCGAGGCTCCTATTCCGAGATAGGGATTCAACCTGAGTCCGGCACTCAGCTCTCCGTAAGAGGTTGAAAGCTCCTCGTTGGCGCGGTTGTCACGGTAGGCAGCCGAAACGTAGAAATCTGTGGGCTTGAGCTTGTACCGTGACGACATGTCGAACACAGGCGCCTGCTCATCGTTACGGCCATCCGCCATGGTGGACACCCGACTGTTGATCATGTCCTCAAGCTGACGCAATTCCTCTTCCGGATAACCGTCCCTTTGGAGCAGTTCCAGCTGATGCCTCGCAAGATATGGTCTGCCCATCAACGTCGCCAGTTCCGCCCTCATACGGCGCGCAGCCAGAACAGGATGATTCATCAGCGCATTCCTTACCACCTCGCGCGCATCCTCATCCCAGCGCGGCTCATACCGGCTTATCATAAAAGGACTCTCCCCAAAACACGTGTAACCGTTCTGGTCAACTAGGAATCCAGCCTGGTATGTCCGCCTAGCCTCGTTGAGTATCGTCCTGATCGGATTCACGATGTTCGCCAGGTTGCATCCCTCCTCCTGTCCAATCTCACTGTACGGGTAAGCTATTCCCATAGGCGATTTTGGATCCAGCTTCACAGCACTCTCAATTCTTTTCCGGCTTTCCTCAAACTCGTACCTGACCCTTCCGCTCCATTCGCTCAAGGATTCAACGCGGTTCCTGTCCGGTTTCCAGATCCGGTTGGAAAGGTTGGCGACAAGTTTGTTTGTGTCTGAGGAAGCCGGCTGATCCGTATTCGCATTCATAAGATGGCTGGCGATTTCCCACCCGCCCGTTTTATGATAATTGGCTATCTCCTCCCAAGCGGCATACAGTGGCGCATTAAGTTCGTCTATGCTGGCTATTACACACATCGTAAACGGCACACCAAGATCCCTGGCAATCGGGGTACCGAGCTGGAAAGATGACTTCAGTCCGTCATCAAATGACACAAAAGCAACCTTGTGCACTTTCGTTTCCGATTCATGGTCTGCCACCCTGTGCTCACCGGTCCAGGCATAGTGCACCTTGTCAATCTGCCTGGCCAGCCAAGGACGGGTCTCGTTGACCGCACCGGCGTTACGATTCTCCCCGAGGTACTGGACCACGTCGTTTGCTGCAATAAAAGTATATCCCGCCTTCTGGAGTTCTACGATATGCTCCTCCAGGCGGCGTGTTGATGTCAACGCCAGCCACTCGCTCTTTGTCAGTCCATGGTATACAAGCCCGAAAACAGTCCCGCGGCTCGCGGCCGCCTCCAGACTGTCAAGCTCATCCATGGCTTCACGATAGCGTCCTTCCTGGATCCGCAGGCGCGCCATCATCAGATGACGGGAAGGATCATCAGGGTTAAATTTATCAAACACGGCACGCAGCGCCTCTTCAGCAATGTCAAAATGCCTTAACTGCACCGCAAGTTCAAAACGGGCCCTGAGCGCGCGCTGGTTGTTCGGGTTGAAATCAGTTAGCACCCGGTTGATAATTCCCTCGGCACTTCGGGGTTTTTGCATGACCAGGGCCAGTTCCGCATATTGATTGAGCCACGGCACGTAGTCTGGACGCGCTTTGACAGCCTTCTCCATAAGCTCAAGAGGCCTTTCAGGAGTCCACTTCTCCGGATTTCTGCGCCACAAGCCTACGTAATACACGGCAAGCCGCACCTGAAGCTCAGCCTTGACTCCCGGATCATCAGCCTCCGCAACCAGCGCTTCAAGCATCTCGACCACACGCTCCGGCAACTGGGAAAGCCCGGCAATATCCGCCAGTATCCGCATCGCATCCCGGCTGGATTTATTATCCGACAGTACAATGCGGGCCTGGGCCTCGGCCTGTTCTATTGATCCAACAAGCATCAGGGCACGGGAATAGGATATCCTGTAGTCGAGGTTGTCAGGAATCTTGTTGATAATTCTTTCCCAGAGGACAACCGCCTCGTCGTACTTCTGCAACAGACCCTCAAGGTGCGCCAGGTCAACCGCAACATCCAGTCGTTCGGGGTCTTCCGCAGAGAGTTTCCTGAGCAGATCGGCGGCGGACTCAAGTCGCCCAAGCCGGAACAGATTCTGTGCATACCAGAAACGAATATCGTAGTTGTCAGGTTCCAGATCAAGACTTCCCTTGAGGTAAATATCCGCCTCACGCCAGTCTTTTTTCAGCAGCGAGAGCTGTGCCAGAAGCATATGCGCCTTGGGTGAGCCAGGCAGAAGCTCGAAATACTGTTTCCACAATTTCTCGGCACGATCTGCCTGCCCCGTATAATAGTATGACCACCCGAGAGCCTCCCATACAAATTCCTGCGTGGGATCCAGTTTAAGAGCCTCCTCGAGAATCGGAACTGCAGGCGCATAATTCTTTTCCTGGACCATCAGGATGGCATTTTCCAGCCTGTTGTCCTGAAGAATGTTTTTGTCCTCAACACGAGGCCCAAATGGCAGTATGACCCATGGAGAGGGCTCAACGGTCTTCTGCGGCAACCGCTCTCCGCCAGCCTTGACCTGTTCTGCTGCTTTGCCGGCAGAAAACTGCACCGTATTAGAACCGCCGTTTGAAAGACCGGCACCAACCATCCACACAGCACCCACGGTCAACATCACTGCCAACCCGCCGCTCAATATGCTCCTAACCATCAAGCCGCCTCCATCAAATTATTTCCAAAACTGCTCAATCAATGCATCAGCCAGCATACTCGAGCCCGGCGGAGAAAGATGTATGCCATCACGGTCCCGTACAAGAACCGTCTCCGCAGTCTTCGTATTCAGGAGCCGTTCTGTAAATCTGCCGGTTTTCGGATCCGAAACAATCCGGCCGGCGTCAAAAATCGTGACCTCAGCGCGGGAACCGGCCTCTACAGCGGCCAGTCCGTTTATGCGCTTCACAAAAGCGTCCAGCTTTTCATCCCGCATCGGGGGCAGTGCAAGCCAGACAATCCTCCGGCATCCGCCTGCAATAAGTATATCCATGGCCTTCCCCAGGCGGCTGCTGTATTCCCTGTCCCAGGCTTCCGTGAGAGGCTGAACAATCCTGTTGTCACCCATGCTCATCGGCTGCATGTCGTTTGCCCCGAAAGCAACCACGGCCACCCTCGGCTTATGCTCCCTGCACAGGACCGACATCTTGTCCAGCCAGTCGAATGCGTCCAGCCGCGACAGGCCTGTTCCTATTCCGTAAAAACTGAAAACCTTAATGTCAGGATTTTTTGATAGCTTTCTTTGAATGGCAAGACCAGGCAACTTCATCATGGAGTCGCCAATCAGCAGCACTGGAGAATTTGTTGCATCAGCGCTTTCGGCATTCTGACCAGCCAGCAGCAGTAACGCAAGGGCCGCATATCTTATGAAGTTTTTCATATAAAACCATTAAACCGCTATATATATTAATGATGCTTTACTGCCGGCCAACTGTAAAGATTAGACTGCCGGAACCTGTAGCCTAAATCAGCGCCCGGTATCCCTGTTAAGATGATTGCCTAAATGGGTTTCCACCATGCGGCGCGGCCAACCGAGATGAAGTCTGGAGGCAGTCGCTGCACACGGCCGCAATACCTTAAGCCAGAAGCTGCGGGCTGTTCCGAAAGGCATCCGCGATACCGACTCCTCAAGCGCGCCGGCATTCAGCATCAGAAGCACCACATAAAAAACCAGGACCGCCAGTCCGGTACCTTTTCCCCTTTTTGCCGGACTACAAACCGGTGTATTGATCTCTTCCTTCATATGTTTTCCCGACTAAAACTGGAAATAAATAAACGGAGCGACGCCCTTCGGACCTAGCCCGAGAATCAGGGTCAATACTACAGCCGCGGCCACGCCTTGGACCCAAGCCGGAACCAGGCAAAGCCGAGCATGGAAAGCGGCCATGCGTCCCCCGTCCAGGAACTGACTCGAAAAACCGGCAACCACCATAATAATGCTCGTTGCACTCCAAAGGGTCACATCACCCACCCCGCTACGCCAGGCAAACAAACCACCAAGCACACCACGGACCACCTCCATGTCCCCGCCCCTGAACAGAATCCAGGAAAAACACACAAGGTGAAAGGTAAGCACTATGCTTGACATGCGGACCAAGGTCGCCGCGTTCCGGCCCTCCATCCATGCGGGATTCCTGAAGCTTGTGACAAAGCGCTCAACAATAAGTACCGTGCCGTGGAATGCCCCCCACAGGACAAATGTCCATGAGGCACCGTGCCACAAACCGCCAAGGAGAAATGTTACTAAAAGGGCGGCGGCGGTACGCCGTGGGCCGCTCTTTGAGCCGCCCATGGGTATGTAAAGATAATCGCGAAGCCATGTGGACAGCGAAATGTGCCAGCGTCGCCAGAAATCCCGCAGACTCGTCGCAAAATAAGGCGCGTTGAAATTGTCCGGAAACTCAAAACCCATAAGCAGCGCTGTTCCAATAGCAATATCGGAATATGCGGAGAAATCGCAGTAGATCTGCACAGCGTAACCATAAACCCCGAGCAGTATATCAGGTCCGCTGAAAGTTTCCGGCATCGCAAACACAGGATCCGCAAGCCTGGTTGCAATCCAGTTGGCCAGCACGGTTTTCTTGAAAAGACCGCAAACGATGAGGAACACCGCTTTCCCGGTTTCACTATGCCGCTTCTCGCTCGGCAGTTCCTCCATCTGCGGTACAAGAACTGTGGCTCGCACAATAGGTCCAGCGACAAGCTGCGGAAAGAAAGCGAGGTAATTTGCAAAATCCAGCCACGAACGCGCCGGATTCACTAAGCCCCGGTAAACATCTATGACATAACTCAATGCCTGAAACGTAAAAAACGATATGCCTACTGGAAGGACAATGCTGGACAGCATGGGGTAAATACTTTCCTGGAAACTTACAAGCGCCGCAACAGCAGATTCTCCCAGCCACCCGCACACCGGTCTCAGGATCGGCAGCAGGACCCCGTCGGTGAAGAATCCGGCATACTTAAAAGTTCCGAGCAGGCCAAGATTAATCACGATCGCCAGTACAAGAAGCGTCTTCCTGTTCCTTCCGCACCCGTCACGCTGCCCTGCCAGCAGCTTGGCCACAGCGTGGTTGAGCATCGAAGATCCGAGGAGAAGAAGCGCAAATTTCCAGCTCCAATACCCGTAAAAGACCATGCTGGCGCAAAGCAGGAACCATTTCCTGGTGCGCGGGAACCGTACGAGCCCCCAGTGCATAAAGAAAACTACAAAGAAGAAAAGAGCAAAAACCGCTGTTGGAAAAAGCACTTATTGATCCTCTCGGCTGCTCAACCATTCGCCGGCATCAAGAAAATAAAGTTGAGGAACGGCACTGCCCGGCAAAGCGCCGGCGGCATCAGGCATACTTAAATCCAGCAGCCATTCAGCCTTCAGAGGGGAAAGGAGCACATTGCCTGCCGGCACTTCAGTGAGGCGCAACTTCTCGCTTTCCAGCGGCAGCACTGGTCCCTCAGTCTCAGGCTTGACAACGCTTCCACCCTTGCCGGAAATCGCGGCAGCAGGCTTCCTCCATAGCGCAGCCTCTGTCTCCAGAATCAGCACTGATGCCGGCCTTTTCTCAAGTTCCTCCTGCAGCCTGGCCTGCCATTTTGGATCAGGCGAAATGCGCCGCTTGACAAGGAGCCCTGCCAGGTTGTTTGTATGCACGAGGTCAACAAGAATGGCAGGATCGATATCCGCCCTGTATGAAAGATCAACGACAGGAAGGAGGCGAATGCGGTGAAAGGCGCAGTACATCCGGAGGACATCGGCATCAGCAGGAACCGTGTTTCGCACCTCACCGCCCGGCTCCTGTCTGAACCAGAAAGGGCTAAGCGCAGAAATGCGGCCGCGCAATGGCCGCAGGGCGCGTATCACATTATTGGCGTCATCCGGTGCAGCCAGTACAACATTTGCCGGATTGGGTCCGCATGTCATCTTGAGTATCCGCGCCCTTGCCTGGCCAAGCTCGTATGAGAAGGGGGCAATTCCCCACCATCCGTAAGCAACTTCACGCGGCACCGGGAGTGGCGTATCAAATATCTCCGTGCCGTTAACATAACCGCGAACTCCGTCCCCCCTGATTTCCATGCGTATGGTCATTGGTCCAGAAGGACGAGCCCATGGCCGCCGCCTGTGCGAAACCAGGTCACCTTTGTTCCAGGCCTGAAGGTAGATGTACCCGTCCTCGTCAAAGCCAAATCTGACCATGGCATGGGAACTGCGCCGCCCGTAAAGCCAGATGAACCCCTGCGACTCATCAA
>MHBM01000049.1:0-3726 GCA_001804885.1 Lentisphaerae bacterium RIFOXYA12_FULL_48_11 | reverse complement strand
GCGCCGCATCCCGGAGCAGCTCAGACTGCCTCAGGCGCAGGTAACTCTCCGACTGGTCCAGCGCTGTCCGCAGCTCATAACGCCCACTCTGCAGCGTGCGAATTCCGCCGGAAGCAATCCAGTCGTCAGATAACTGCCCGCCTACGAAATCATCAGTAACCGCGCGGTCAAGCGGCAGGAACTGCGAATACAGTCGGCGCTGGCGTTCACTATCTGACTGCAGGGCAAGCCGTCGTACAAAATCAAAAAACACGCTGGATTCCTGGTATGTCAGCAGTTCCCTTGAAAGCAGGACCTGGCTGAACGGCACCTGGGAATTGCTGTCTTCACCCACCGAAAGAATACTGCGCATTGTACCGAACCGCTCTGCGGAATCGTCCTTCATGTTAAGGAGCGCAATCCAGGCCTCAAAGTTATCAGGCTGTTCCTTTGTCAGGCTCTCCATCATGGCCTTTGCCTCCTGCCTGCGTTTACGCCGATTAAGCCATTCGGCCTGCGCGATCATTATATCGGCATTCCCGGGAAATACGCGCGCATACAGGTTCAGAAACTCACGTGCATCATCTTCACGCTTCAACTCATCCAACAACTCCGCACGCTGGATAACCGTTGAAATCTCACCAGGCGCCACATCCAGGCATTTGGTATAGGCATCAAGGGCTTTATCGCCCTCACCCATCCGCCTGTACGCCCTGGCAAGGAGCTTCAGCGCCTCCGTATTGCGTGGATCATGGGCCAGCCAGTCAGTCCAGTACTTGATCGCCGCTTTATACTCCCCTTCCTGATAGGCCTTCAGGCCGTCCCTCCACAACCCGTCACTCCTGGCCCGGGGATCGTCAGTCTCGCGGGCTATCGCCTTGGTGCCAAGCTGGTAAAAAAGATCCAGATGAAGATCGGACTCAGAAACCTTCTCCACTGTTTCGCTGACAACGACATTGCTGACCGACCCGGAAAGAGCCGCCGACGCATCGGCATTATCCATTACGATAACAGCCCCTGGGAACAGAGCGGCCATTGATGCGAAAGAAGCCATCCGCACCATCGCCGGTGGAAAACTTATAGCCAAGTCCATATTCTTCTCCTTCATGTTATGATGAACCCGCTGCAGCCATTCGGCAAGACGCGTCATCTCTTTTACATTCACATCACTGCAGTTAATGTAAATCCCGTCAACATCCATTTCAAGAGCCGCGCCCGCCGGCATATCAGGCGGAACCCTCTCGGCAAGCTCAGCCGAGCGCACCATCATCCTGGGCAGCACCGGTAGGCCGTGAATATCCGCAAAAGTCTTTACCGAATCGCTGTCCCAGGCCGGCATTGCCAGCGGTATTGTACGCACAATATCCAGCCATGGCGGGCTGAGTGCAGCCAGTCTGTACGCGGAGCCATGAAGGCTCGAAAGCATGGGAATAAGATTCTGCGACATTGAAGCGGCCCACTGAAGCACAACATGCCGCTGCTGAGGAAAATCAATATTGATGATATCCACCGCAGCAACACCGGGTTCGGGGTCCCATACCTCAATACCGATCATTCCAGGTTGGGGATTCTCATTCAGTTCCAGAAACTCCCCGAACAGAATCTTGCCGTCAAGCAGGATATAAGCCTTCCTGCCGCGAAGTGTGATTTGGAGATTGCGTTCAACACCACAATCAACCTGTATATCGCGTGCTTCTGCCTGTATATGCTCCTGCGCTCCGTAGACCTTGTGCACAAGTCTCCAGATACCATCGGAGCCACAAAGCAGGCGGACTGACGCCTCTCCGCCCAGTCGCGACCTAAGCCTGATGGAAAGATGCCCGGCGATCCTCCTGAAACGCATGCGCATTGTGAAGTCATTCAAAAGGTCGCTTCCAACCATCCACATCAGGGCCCCGGTAGTTTCATCCACTCCACCTTTACCTGTGCCCCTGATGGCATGCAGGTGAAGGATCTCGTTCGTGAGACTCTCCATTCCGCCCCATACAGCACGCCAGCGGCCAGGAGAGAGCGCATCGCTCACCTTTCCAGGCATGACGATCTGGGAGGACTCAATAATATCGATAAATTCTTCCTTTGACCATCGTGGATCTACAAGCAGCCTGTTGAGAGCCCTGGGATCACTGTAGCGGGTGTTAAGCATGAACGGCCCAACCGTGAAACCGATACCGTAATGCTGCTGAACCGCCTCAAGATTAAGCACCCGGGAAACCACCGCACGCGGATCGTACTGGCCATAGTCTCCGTAAGGAAACGCAAACGCCGACGGCCTCGCTCCTGTTCCGCTTTCGAAGAGCTTAACCATCGCCTCGTGCTCATTGTTTATCCGCACCCTGTACTCATCCAGCGTCTCAAGTCTTTTTGCCTCGGGCAGCCAGCGGGGGGAAGCGAAGAAGTTCATCTTCTTTCCGTCCGGGCCAACGGGTATCTTTTCAAAGCCGTGTATTGATTCCGCACCCAGGTCCCACGTCCCCGAAAGAAGCATCTCACGCAGGATAGGCCAGCGAAGAACGTCGGAATCACCTCTCTCAATGGTGTCCGCCCTGACAAACATGGCCGCCTTCCAGCGGAACTGCCTCAGGACAGGTCTCGCTTCCAGATAGGAATTCCTCTTGGACTGTCCCAGCGTAACCAGCACCGCCTTGCGCGGCAGAAGCACCCCGTCACGGTAAAAGGTCTGTATGTCTCGAAGCCCGATTGGATTGTATCCGCGTTCCCTAAGCATAGATATATGATCAGAGAACTGTTTGCTGCTCACCTCCTCCGGCCCGCGGGCACGCCCGGCACTTACACCTCCGTATGCCAGCACAATGAAGCTTTCAGCATCGCGTACGTTCTCAACCAGCGGAGTGAAAAAGGCGCGCTCGTAAATCGCGCGCAGCGGGATCCACAGGGCAACAACCGCACAGACTCCGGCAAGGAACAGCATCCACGAACGGAACTGGCTGTCCTTCTGAACAGGTGTTGGCCTGGACCACTGCTTCTGATCCGGACCAGGTGAATTTACAGGCTGCTCTGTCATCCGCGAGTCCCCCACTTCCGCCCCGTAATTGTAAACAGGGCCCAGTAAATCTGCCAGCTAAAGAAAAACATATAACTGATTGTGTAAATCAAGCCTGTCCACCAGTAACGCCGGCCGGTCCGTTCCCAGTAATAGATAGTCCAGACTCCGGTTATGGCAACAACACCCAAGAGGTAGGACCAGACTATATTGCCGGTGCCTGCCAGTATCGTCATCACCGGCGCCACGACAAGCGCCGAAGTTATAACGAACGGCTCAATAATAGGCATCCACATCATTGCGTACCATGACAATGCCGGCACCGGGTGCTTCCGCCACATCCACCGTCCAACTTTCCGTATCTCACGGAGGTATGAGCGGTTCCACCTCAGCTGCTGACGGGCATACTGGCGCCAGTTGTCGGGGGCAATGGTTGTCGCCAGCGCCTCCTCATCGTAGAGGATCTTGTAATCACACAGTATCATGTTTGTGAGGCTGCGGTCATCAGCAAAATTACCGTGCTCCCCCATGACTTTGGCGTTCAGCCACTCGTCGAGGACATTCATCACGCAAACTCGCCGGTAGGCTGAAAAACAGCCCGGCAGGCAGCTTACCGTTCCAGTAACACTCTCTGCGGCCTTCATAACCTTGTAGGAGAAGAAATACCTCACATCCTGCATGGCGGTAAGGAGGTTCGAACCGGAGTTCTCCACATCACAATGGCCGCTTATTCCGGCAACCGAAGG
>MHBM01000048.1:445-18398 GCA_001804885.1 Lentisphaerae bacterium RIFOXYA12_FULL_48_11 | reverse complement strand
ATGGACCTGTCCGCTGACACAGACCATCGGAATGCCATCCATGTATGCTGTCGCCAGGCCTGTGACTGTATTTGTTGCACCTGGACCGGATGTAACAAGGCAGCATCCGGGCTTTCCCGTAGCTCTGGCATAACCGTCCGCCATGTGGGTTGCGCCCTGTTCGTGTCGTGTCAGGATGAACTCAAAAGGGGCATGGTAGAGCCTTGCAAACATGTCTAAGACGGCTCCGCCAGGCAGTCCGAAAATTGTTTTAACTCCTGCTTCCTGGAGCCCGTCCATTATACACTGTGCACCGCTTCTCATAATTATTCTCCTTGCTTCTTATCCTAAATCTTAATCGTAATCTTGC
Organism: Lentisphaerae bacterium RIFOXYA12_FULL_48_11; assembly: GCA_001804885.1. Taxonomy (GTDB): domain Bacteria; phylum Verrucomicrobiota; class Kiritimatiellia; order UBA8416; family YA12-FULL-48-11; genus YA12-FULL-48-11. The sequence continues at coordinate 18,049 of MHBM01000048.1, read as the reverse complement.
TCTTCCTTCTTCCGGCAATCTCGCTTTTCCCTATACATCTTTTCAAAACATAAAAAAACCCACCGTTTCCTCTTTCGGTGGGTTAACTTTCCAGATTTGAAGCTGTTCTGGTCTAGCTTCTGATTCCCACCGTGACATGTACGGGTCGTACAAGGCACAGAACGAGCCCTCTAAGTACGAGTAATACCGACGTCACGATGGAAATTTTGTTCATAACGTTTGTAATTTACTTCACTATTCCTTGCCCCGTCAATGTAAAATATACGATTAATTATTATTTAAAAACATGTTACATAAATCGTGATATCATGAAGATATGCTGCTTCATATAAAACATGTTCAGTAATTTCGCTGAGAACCGGATAGCTAAAATCTAATATTCCACCCAAACAAGCCCCAAAATGCCGGCTTATTTACTTTTTCTTTACAAATGTCGCATTGCTACAGCTGTCAACAGATGCTAAGATTCAAACGTAAAGATGATAAGGACAATCATGAGATTGTATTTGCCAGTTATATTAGTGATGATGTTTGCTGCGTTACTGTCGGTAGGGGCGGTATCTGATGATTTTGCGCGTTACCAGGGTATACTGGATCGTAAACCGTTTGGAGAACCACCGCCAGATCCTTCGCAAATGACCAATGCTATGGCAGCAGCGGATCTTTTCACCAAGACATTAAAGATGGTAGCTATCAAACAGGAACAGAACGGGAGAATTCGTGTTGGTTTTGTCAATCAGGCAGCAGGTAAAAAGAGCTATTACCTTATGCTGGGAGAGACAAGCAGTGATGGCATTGAACTGGTTGACGCGGATTTTGAATTGGAGTCCGCTTTGCTTAAGAAGGACAGTCAGTCCGGCTGGATTTACATGAACAGCAGTCCTCAGCAATCCGTAGCAGTTTCTGCAGGAGCTGCGCCATCACCATTTTCATCCTCGTCAATGGCGAAAGCCGTTCAGCAAAAAAGAGTATCGTTGTATTCTGAACTGTTGCGAAAAAGGAGAGAGGGGGCTGGCGCCCCGACTGGTGATGCACCTGCTGCACCACGGATTCCTGATGGAAAGATGTCAGGGGAACAGCTTGAGAAACATTTGAAAGAGTATCAGCTGGAGGCTATCCGTAAAGGTCTGAAACCTTTGCCTATTCCTCTGACAAAAGAGATGGATGACCAGCTTGTCGCCGAAGGTGTATTGCCGCCGCTTCAGCAAGCACCAATGCAGACAAGGTGATTTTCAGTGCTGGATCGTGATGTGTGAGGAAATTTTATGTCGAAAAGAATACAGGGAATGCCGCTTGTGGTTGTTGCCGGCATATTGTGTTTTTCTTTGGCAGAAGTGCGCCAATCCAGTGCCATAACGGATGATTTTACGCGTTATCAATCGATTATTGACCGAAAGCCATTTGGGGTTGTTCTGGTTGATCCGTCACATCAGACGAATGCGCTTGTTGCTCCCGCAGATTTATTTACCAAAACCCTGAAAATGGTTGCAATCAAGCTGGACAGGAGTGGTAAAACCAGGGTCGGTTTTGTCAATATGGTGGGGAACAAAAGTTACTACCTTTCGGTAGGTGAGGTCAGTAATGACGGGATCGAAGTTCTTGAGGCAGATTTCCATATGGAGGCTGCTTTATTGAAGAAAGACAACCAGATGGGCGAAATTTATATGAATGGCAGTCATTTGCAGTCAGGTGCTGCCACGGCGGGTCTACCTAGAGAGGATCCAGTTTTGTCAGGTTTGGTGTCATCGCCTGTTCTTTCGAGCAAGGGAGTGCGTAGAGAAAGTTATTCGGTGAAAATGCGAAAAGCTTTAGAAGAGCGGACGAAAATATTGGAAGCGAGAAGTGAGTCCAGGTCAAAAATTCCTGAAGAAGAGATGGAGAAACAGTTGCAGGCTGCTCAGATGGACATAATAAGGCAGGGATTGCCGGCCCTGCCAATGCCTTTAACCAAAGAAATGGATGATCAACTTGTCGCAGAAGGGATTCTGCCTCCACTGGATCAATAAGTAAAAATAGGTTCACTGAAATGGCAAAGTTTGATTGTAAAATGGAGGGTGTAGGTATATGTACAAAAAGGAGTTTTATTGTTGACTGTATGCGTTTTTTTTATCATATTATGTATGTAATTTAGAAGAGTTGTATCTTTCATAAACTAAGCGAAAAATGGTGGTGCCATATGAAGAAAAAAATAATTTGTTTAGGGATCCTTTCTGTGGCCGTTTGTGCAATTGTTGTTGCGCAAACCACGAATGAAGTTACCAGTGTGAATGCTGTTGGATATGTGAGATTGAACGTAGTTTCCAATCAGTATGTGCAATATGGGATGCAGTTTGATTCTATAACTAATGCAGCTTATTTTCGTATTGCGGATATATTTGGAACAAATAATATTCCTAATGGTACGCTCGTTATGGTGTATACTGGGTCCGGTTACAATACGGAATCCTATGTTGCTAGCATTAAAAAATGGCAACCTAATACAAATATTTTGGTAAGGGGTGATGCATTTTGGGTTAAGGCGACAGCAACGACAAGTCTTGTAATAATGGGGCAAGTGCCTGTATTGGATACGCCTATAGTTATTGACCCTGGTTACAATATGATTACGTATCCTTATCCTTTAGGTACGCCTTTTACGAATACATTTCTTGCAACAAATGCAAATAATGGCGATATCATAATGAAGTATACTGGATCTGGTTATATTAGCTGGTCGTTTGTGACGGGCATGCATAAATGGATGCCTACCAATCCACCTCTCGATTTTGTGGTTGGCGAAGGGTTTTGGTTTAAAGGGAGATCTACAAATTTTGTTGAAAAAATACCTTATACGTTGAATTAATGTTAAAGGAGCCTCGAATGATGAAGAAATTATTTATATCGATGGTGATGTCGTTATTAGCATCAACAGGAGTTTCTGAAGCTTGCATTCAAATCAATTTTCAGAGTCCATTATTTGCTCAGGAACAGCTCATTGATCATAATAGTCTTGCGCTATCGGCTACAAGTATGTTCGTTGTGTACTGGAGTAGCGATGCTGTTCAAGATTTCAACTCAACAGATCCATTGACTCCGTTAAATGATGATCTTGTTTTAGACGTTCTGCCGATAGCAGATCCGGGTGCGGGTTGGTCACAGGATGGCGATATTATTGGGTGGAATAACAACTATTATGGGGCAACTAATAGTGCTATTTATTCTCCTGGGTATCTTTATATTGCAGCTTTTGAGCAAGATTATAGTTTATATAGTGGGAGTTTTAGCGAAGGTACATATTATGGCTTGGGGGGGATGCTCAATCCACTTACTCAAAATCAGAATAATTCGACATTATTTCCTGATGATTATTGTGACATAATCGCGCCATCAAGCGGTGGGACTGCTATTACGACTTCATTACAGGTCATTCCTGAGCCTGGGACAATGGTGTTATTTGGGCTGGGCCTTGTAACATTAGCATTGAGAAGACGTCGGAATGCTTGAGACTAAAGGGTTCTTGCTCTTTGCGACAGCATCACTTTATTAATGGACATTTATTTCTCGCCATTTGCCTGGCTTTAATCCGGTCAATGATACATTGCCTGTTTTCTTCCGGATTAGCCTGTGAATGTTTAAATTAGCAAGTTCGCACATCTTCCGTATTTGACGGTTTCGGCCTTCCTTTAATCGAAATTCGAGCAGTGTACGATTTGAATCTGGTATTTGACGTAAAAACTTCACTTTTGCTGGTTGTATTCTGTATCCGTCTATCAGCAGCCGTGACTGAAGTAGATCTATAATTTTGTTGTCGACTGTGCCGGACACAGTTACCTCGTAAGTCTTTTCATGTTCATATCTGGGATGGGTCAGCCTGTTTATTAAGTCTCCATCGTTGGACATGAGAAGCAGGCCTTCACTGTCTTTGTCGAGCCGCCCTACAGGAAGCAGTCTTTCCGGAATATCCTTTATTAATTCGTAAACGGTTTTGCCATCTTTGTCCGATGTGCTGCAGATGTATCCCCTTGGTTTATAAAGAGCGATGGTTCGTTTTTTTTCCTTTGTCTTGCTGACATGCTTCCCTTGAAAGCAAATTGAGTCGTCGTCAGGATCAACATGGAAACCGGGTTCGGTGGTAATGACTCCGTTTACCGTTATAAGTCCTTTCTTGATGATTTCAGCACAGTTGCGACGGGAATCAATACCCCGTTCGGATAAAAATTTCTGTAATCTGATTTTTGAAATCACGGGATATGTATATCAAATGTCCAGGGAGGAGGTAATTTATTTTTTATGATCGTCTTCGGACGACCCAGAGGATCGTTCCTCCCTGATGGAGCTCAATCAACTTCCTCGTGGTAGGGATGAGTCGCCGATGGCCCAGAGAAACGGTATTTGAAAGAATACGCTGATGACAGCGTACGCTACAGAGATGTAGTGCGGCACTGTGTGCCGCAACCGCCGTACACTTCGTCGAAAGACTTCCGCCTTCGCTAAAGCTACGGCGTGACAAGACGCCGTGGTAAGCAGTACGGCACTACTTGTCCACGAAATGCCACCTGCTTCATCTTCTACCCACAAATATGATCTAATCTCTTCGAATGGCTTTGAGCTTTTTCTCATTGTAAATATAGGGATGGTAAGGTAATACGCATAATCACAATGAAGAATAACCTCTATAATGGGTTGGATTTGACTATCGGATTCAGTCTGGGTCTCTTGGCTTTGGGTGTATATCTGGCCACATTGAGTGTGGGCGCATATCCTGGTGACTCTGCAAGCTATATTGTGCAGGTATCAGGACTTTTCCCCAGGCTTTCGCCATTGAATCCTTTTTGGAGTGCGATTTCCTATCTGATTGTGCAAATCCCTTTCGGCAGTATGGCGCTAAAGCTGAACGTGTTCAGCGCATTATGTGGCGCTGCCTCGGTGTTGTTAATGTATCTGGTGGTGTGTGGAACAATCAGAAATATCATTGATATTCATGTTGTTGATTCCAAAAGAGCAGTCATAGCTTCTAGATTGGCTGGTAGCACTTCTGCACTTTTCCTCGCTTTCTGTATTCCATTCTGGATCGTATCGAACAGGGCGCATATGGCCTCATTCGATGTGTTCATTATGACGGGCATGGCGTGGTTATTCCTTAAATACGTCAATAATGGATCGCAAAGGCTGATTTTGTTGTTTGCCTTGTTATATGGTCTTTCCGTCGTGGAATTTGCAACAATGATAGTGTTATTTCCTCTTTTCGGTGGTTACCTGCTGTTTAACCTATGGAAAAGAGAGCAGCTGGAGATTGGATTTATTCTCAGGATTGTGGTTTCCGGGCTGGCCGGTCTTCTGTTTTATTTTATTGCTGCCTGGTTTTTTGCAGGATCGGAAGGTTGCCAGATGCGGGAGTATGGCAACTACTTCCAGGTTATCTGGTATATGTGGACTGAACAGTACATGCTTATAGCAAAAAGCCTTCCAAAGACAGGATGGCTGCTGGTGCTTATAATGACTTCTCTTCCATGGCTGACTTGTCTGTTTATTTCCACGCGCGCATTAAATGCTGAGAAGGAATGGACATATTATCTTCTGCATATTGTAATGACAGGATTAATAATTAGTGTTTTATTGAATGCGCCATTTGCCCCATGGTCTATGTTTAAGATGTCGCATCTTCTGGTAACTCCGTATGTGTTGATTGCCTCGGTTTTTGGTTATCTTGTTGCCTACTGGTACCTGCTTCCATCCTTCCTGTGGTTAGACTCTGAATCTCCAGTGCTGGTGCGGCTAGGTGAGAAGCTCGGCCCATATCTTGCTTTTCCATTTTTTGTGTTAGTTGTTGTAACACCTTTTTCGAACTACAAAATTTGTGATGGCCGTTGGGCTGGTGCAGTAAACACTTACGCTCGTACGGTATTGAAGTGTTTGGCTCCCGAACACCAGTGTTTGGTTACCGACGGTGTAATTGATAACCACCTTCTTATTGCTGCCGATGACTGCGGCAGGAAAATAAATATTCTGAATATCAGGAATGGGGATAATGAGCCATACATGAGTTATATTGCCGCTAAGTTTGACAGCCCCAGGCTGAAAAATCTGGCCAGAACAGGCATGTTTCCGATGTTGCAGGAGTGGATAGAGACAGATGTAGAGATCAAAAATAAACTTGCAATAGAATGGCCCTGTGATCTTTGGGTCGGGGCAGGCTACTCTGTGGTGCCATATGGTTTGGTAACTATTGGCGAACAGGACATACACAATCTTGTGCCTGACGTCCTTTTGGCTAAAAATCGAGAGTTACAAAACAATGTTATTCAAGTATTGCAAAACTGTACCAATGACGTTTCCCTGTCGCGCATGGCAAGACACCTTTTGCGAGGGATTAGTCTGAACGTTGTAAATCTAGGTTGTTTGATGGAAGATTTAGGACGCAAGGATGATGCTTTCAGGTTATATGCCGAAGCCCGGAATATATGCCCGGAAAATATAAGTGCTTTGCTGAATCAGTCTTCAATGGTCGCTGCCGGATATAAGACTGACAAGCGTGATTCAATAAAGAATGATATGAACGCCTTAAATTCGGGAGATATTCGCCGGAGGCCTGATATCTGGACTTTGTCCCGTTCTTATGGGTATGTTCGAACACCTGCAGCATTTGCGCAACTTGGGCTTGTCTGGGCTTTTTCGGGGCAACCGGGCGCTGCAGTTACAGGCCTGAAGAAAGCCATGGAATTGCTTCCTGAGAAAAGTAAAGGCCTTGCCAAGCAGATGCTGGCGGACGTTTATCTCGTTCAGGACCACGACGAGGATAGTGAGTCTCTATATTATGAGCTATTAATTGAGAATGCTTCAAATAAGCGAGCCTTGATGGGAATGGCCCGGGTGTCTGCGAGAAAACATGACCTGAAAAAAGCATTGGACTATTTGAAAAAGGCGGAAAATGCAGGGGTTCCCAAGTCGGTAATAACCATGGAAATGGCTTTGTTTAATGTTATGTTCGGCAATATTGCGCAGGCACGTATTGGCCTTGAAGAAGTTGTTGACCTTAAGCCCGAAGGAGTGATGGGGGCAAATATTGGCAGGGCGTGGATAATGCTGATGGGAATCTATCTTCAACAGCGCGATTTGCCCGCTCTGTCGGAATGTGTGAAACGGATAGAAGAGAATAAGACTTTAAACAAAGGGTTGGCGTTTATTGCAAAGGGGCATGTGGGGCTGGCGCAGAATAATCTGATGGAGGCCCGAAATAACTTCTGCACGGCTCTCGACGCTATACCTAACAATATATTGATAATAGAGCTATTGCTTCGACTGGATGTTGTCGAAGGTAAAAAGAAAGAATCAGAAGGGCATGTACAGCAGTTGCTGAAGCTGGACCCAAATAATGCGCTGGGGAATTATATTCGTGGCGCTGTTCAGTTTGATAATATGGAATATGCCCTGGCAGAGGATTCTTACAGAAAGAGCCTGCAACGCCGAAGGTCTCCGGAAGTGTTGAATGACCTTGCATGGGTCTTGCAGCGGAGGGATGCGTGCCATGAGGCGGAAAGGCTGATTAGAGAATCTATTTCATTGAATGACAAAAATTATATTTCATGGGATACTTTTGGCGTGGTTCTGATGAAGCTGAACAAGCTGGACGAAGCAGAGAAAGCGCTAGACCGTTCTATGTCTCTGGCAGGACGTGAGGTGATGTCCGTTATTATTCATATGGCTCAGGTTAATATTCTGAAGGGTAGTAAGCAGAAGGCTATGGATCTTATTTCCATGATTTCCGCGAAACAAAGTTCAATGTCTGCAGAAAATTCAAAAGATTATGAAAAAATTCAACGAGCTCTCATTGATATGTGAGCTCGGTAGTATCCCAAAGTTTGGAATTAGGGTGATGCTGATAGGATGATGATTGTGAGCTGTAGAAATAGTCTAACATATGGAGGCGGAACTGTAACCATGGCAATAACTTACGAAGAAGCGCTGAAACGCCTGGAAGCCAACGGGCAGGGGCATCTGTTACGTTTTTGGAATTCGTTGAGCGATGTCCAGAGAAAGGTATTACTGGCACAGATTGAGGGATTGGATTTTGAAAGTCTGGCACGGATGAAGGCTATGATTGCGTCTGGCGTCGCTGCGAAATCTCTTGATGATATTGAGCCTGCTGAAGTGGTTCCTCTTTCATCAGCAAAAGAACCAAAAGCTGTCTTGGCCGGAGAAGAGTCCATAAAAAAGGGAGCCGTTGGTGTTATTCTTGTCGCTGGCGGGCAGGGGTCACGACTTGGTTATGAAGGTCCCAAGGGATGTTATAATATCGGTCCTGTATCCAACGCTTCGCTGTTCGAGATTCACAGTAGGAAGATTCTTGGCCTTGAACAGAAATATCAGGCAAAGATCCCGTTTTATATAATGACGAGCCTGGCCAATGACCAGGCTACCAGGGACTTCTTTTCGCAAAATAACTATTTTGGGCTTTCCAAGGACAGGGTCCTTTTCTTTGTACAGGGAATGTGGCCTGCAGTAGACAAGGATGGGAAGGTTATACTCGATGCCAAAGATCATCTGTTTATGAGTCCTGATGGCCATGGCGGCATTCTCGCAGCGTTACGTGAGCGTGGCATGTTGGATGATATGAAGAATCGTAAGATCGAGACGCTCTTTTATTTTCAAGTAGATAATCCTCTGATTGAAATAGCAGAGCCTGCATTTATAGGATTACATCGACTTAACAATGCCGATATTTCTGTAAAAGTCTGCGCAAAAAGGGATCCAGACGAAGGGTTGGGCGTTGTAGTTATTCAAAACGGAAGGAATTCGGTTGTTGAATACAGTGAACTCACAAAAGAACAAAAACATGCGCGGCTGCCGGATGGTGAATTGAAATTCAAGTATGGAAGTGTTGCTATTCATGTGTTCTCTCTGAATTTCCTCGTCAGGGAATCGGGGGCACAGCTTCCGCTCCATGTTGCACATAAAAAGGTGCCTTGCTGTGCCGATGATGGCAATCAGGTGAAGCCCGATAAGCCCAATGCCTATAAGTTTGAAAAATTTATTTTTGATGTCATCCCTGATGCGGCAACACCACTCAATGTCGAGTTCGCACGCGAGGAAGAGTTTTCGCCGGTCAAGAACGCTGAAGGTTCTGATTCGCCTATTACGACCAGGCGGGATATGACGAGAAAGTTTTGCAGATGGTTCGAGAGTATTGGCATCAGCGTGCCAAGGAATAATGACGGGGAGCCATTGCATAAGATTGAAATTGACCCCTGCTTTGCGCTTGGGGCCGATGATTTAAGAAGAAAAGTCGCGAAAGATTTCAAGATTAACGCAGATATATTTCTCAAGTGAAGCTCCCCGCGGCAAGCCGCGGGGCATCCCGCCAACAAAAGCGGATTCCGCAGAGCTTCATTTTGCGCTTTTTGAGGAATCTTCCCTTGCCAGTACTACACGGAAACCTATTGTATCATCCTTGGATTCAGGCTTGTCGAACCCACGATAATCGATACGAAGGCTTTTTCTATCGTCAAAGTCCCAACTTCCGCCATGTCTGACTTTATATTTATTTGAGCTGTCGAACCAGTCGTCACACCATTCCCAGACATTTCCGGCCAGGCCAAAGATATTCCACTCGTTGGGATAACTGTTGGACACCGGGCAGCTGGCTACAAAACCATCGTCGTATCCTCTTATGCCTGACCAGTTTGAGAGTTCTTTTCTCGCAGTCAGATCTGAAAAGTTACCGTATTTAGGTGGCCATTCATTACCCCATGGATATATACGGCTGTCCCCGCATTGAGCCATGGATATCCACTCTTTGTCGGTGGGTAGTCTGAATTTGAAGTTTGTTGGTATGGTTCGTCCTGAAATATTGTTCAGCCAGTTACAGAAATCCACTGCATCATTCCAACTGACATAAACTGCTGGTTGATCCGGCATGTTCAGCTTGAAAGACTCTCTGAACATACTGTTATGGTCGGATTTAAATCGCTTAAATTGAGCATTAGTTGTTTCGTATTTGCTTGCCCATAGTTTTAAAGAATCAATCCAGATCAGGTAGATTGTCTCGGTTGGCCCGATTGGAACTGCAAGCGTTTTGCCGATGTCGGTGGTGGTTTTGCCTGATAAATACTGTACCGGTTCAGGAGTCTCGATGTTTGGAGAATCTTTGAATGTCTCGACATCCATGGAGATGTTGTTTGTCTTGTTTTCTTCGTCAACTATTCCTGAGGCTATTTTAAAGGCGATCCAGCGTCCTGCTTCCAGGGATTTGGTCTGTGCCGCCCAGTGTAATGGCGTGAGCCCTTGGTCTGTTCTTGCTTCGGGATCTGCACCAGCGGCAAGAAGTAATGCCAATACATTTGTGGCATTCTTGTTGGCTGCCCAATGCAGGGGTGTTATTCCGGAAGACGCTTTTGCATTTATATCTGCCCCGGATTTAATCAATAACCTTGCGGTTTCCATGGCATCTTTGCCGGCAGCCCAGTGCAGAGGAGTAAATCCGCCGGATGTTTTAGCTTTTACGTCGGCACCGGCACTTATCAGTAAGGCTGCCGGGCTGTACCGATTCAAAGCTGCGGCGAAGTGCAGGGGGGTTATTCCGTCAGGAGTGCCCATTTTTACTGTAGTAAATCCGGACTGCTCGATTAATTGGTCCATGCGTGCAACGTCATTTGATCTGATGGCCTGAAATATTTCTTCATTCTGGGCATTGACGGAAACGGCCGACAAGAAAAGAGAAATGGCAATAGAGGCGGATAACTTGTTAAGTGTATCTTCCAGTTTCTTCTGGGCGTTTGTGCGGCATTTCTTATTGTGCGCACTGTTAGTATCAATGATTCCTGCTATGTAAATGATTATCGAAATTACAAAAGGCCAGAGAATTGATGAATAGTGAATGGATTCGAAGGCTGTTCCATCAATTGCGCTGTGGACCATGCCTGCCCAGATTTTAAAGACCTTTGTCATGATGATTGTGAAACATATGAAGAAACTGATGGAAAATAGTATGGCTGGGAACCATCGCCGTTGAACAAACTGGCCGGCTCCCGGAAAAGCAAAGACCGAAAGGTATATGGGTAATTTTCCCAGCTTTTCTGTTTTACTCGCCTTCGCCAAAATCCCACGTACCTTGGCACGTGGGATGACTGGCGCAGCAAACACGGTATATGATGAAGACGGGTCAAGGCTACGGCGGAGTTCCGCTGATCCTGCTTTTGTTGGCGGGATTCCCCACGGCTTGCCGCGGGGAACTTCACTTGAAGATGGTGTATTACCCTTCAGCATCATGACTTCAGTCCTGTACGGAATGCCTTGATATTGAGATCAATCAAGGACATGTTTTTTCCCGCCAGGAGTTCTCGAATGCCTTTTTCCGCCTGCAATGGTGATACGACCGGTTTGGCGGCAAGATATGCCCCCAGCATTATAAAATTGGCCACGCGAGTGTCTCCAAGTCCGTCTGCGAGGCGTGTTGCGTCCATTTGCAATATATTGGACCTTACAATTGGTTTTTTGCACAAAGATGTATTAACAATTACCAGCGATTGTTTTGTCATCTGCCGGCAGAATTGATCGGCTCCCTCCTGATTCATGCAGACTATTGTGTCAAATACTTCAGAAAGAGGAGATGCAATCTCTTTAGAAGAGAGGATGACCTGACATGCGGATGTCCCGCCCCTTACTTCCGCGCCGTAAGATGGAAAAAATGTAATATGCGGAATTGACTTAACTGCCAGAGTTGCCAGGATTTTGCCAATCAGAATGACTCCCTGGCCTCCGGAACCTGTTATTAAAATCCGCTCAAGCATTGATTATTGTTCCTTCCTTCCTGAAAACCCTGACAGGGAAATAGGCTGCCATTTCTTTGCCGACAAACCGCAACGCATCCACCGGTGACAGTCTTTGGTAGACCGGACATGGCGAGAGCACCTCAATGAAACTATATCCTTTTCCTTCAACCTGAGCTTTGAATGCGGTAAAGAGCGCTTTTCTGACCTTTCGAACACCATCAGGTCCATCGATTGCAACTCTTTCTATGTGGTATGGTCTGTCCAGGGTGTTCAAAAGTTCGCACATACGTATTGGAGGACCCATTGTTTCTGGATCCCTTCCGTTCGGGGATGTTGCTGTCTTCTGGCCGATAAGACTCGTAGGGGCCATCTGGCCGCCGGTCATTCCATAAACGGCATTATTCATGAAAACAACTGTTATATTTTCACCACGGTTAGCGGTGTGGATTGTCTCTGCAGTGCCGATGGCGGCCAAGTCGCCATCACCCTGGTAGGAGAAAACAATCCGGTCAGGAAGGACACGTTTAATGCCTGTAGCAACTGAAGGCGTTCGCCCATGAGCAGCTTCAGTGACGTCGAAGTTCATGTAGAAATAGGCAAGAACAGAACAACCGACAGGGGCAACACCTATTGTTCTTTTCCTGATCTTCAGCGCGTCCACGACTTCGGCAATCAGTGTATGGGCTATACCATGGCCACATCCTGGACAATAGTGTGTGCGAACATCAGTCAATGCCTCTGGTTTTTTGTATGTGAAATCCATATTTATTTCTATTTCAACGTCTTTTCTTGATACGGGCTATGGTTTTAATTCTTTTTAGAATAGTACTTGTAAGAGGGACTCCGCCACCCATTCGACCTTCGAAAAAAACGGGTACTTGCCCATTTACCGACATTTTTACATCTTCCAGCATTTGGCCGCTGCTCATCTCAACAACAAGTATTCCTTTAGCGCGTTCGGCTGCTTTTGCTATTGCGGTATGGGGAAATGGCCATAGCGTTATGGGGCGGATCAGCCCTGCACGAATTCCTGCCTCCCTGGCAACAGTGAGTGCCCCTTTTGCTATTCTGGCGCTGGTTCCATAAGCCACCAGAAGAACGTCACAATCCCTTGTCAGGCGGTCTTCCCAGAGAATCTCATCCTTCCTGATGCGGGCATATTTTTTCTGTAACTTGATGTTCAGGGCCTCTAGTTCTCCCTCAACAAGGTACAATGATCTGATAAAGTTCGGGCTTCGATTCCTCGCGCCATTTACGGCCCAATCCTTTGGGGGCATTACCGGCGGTCTGCCCGTGTAAAGTGTCAGGGGCTCCATCATCTGCCCTAGACGTCCATCTGTAAGGATCATTACAGGATTGCGGTATTTTTCGGCAAGGCCAAATGCTTTAATTGTAAGGTCATGCATTTCCTGTACAGAGTTCGGGGCTAATACAATCTGGTGATAATCTCCATGCCCACCTCCTTTTGTTGCCTGGAAATAATCGGCCTGAGATGGTGCAATATTCCCGAGGCCTGGACCGCCCCTCTGTACGTTTACAATAACACCAGGAAGCTCCGCTCCTGCCAGGAAAGATATTCCCTCCTGTTTCAGGCTTATTCCAGGCGACGAAGAACTGGTCATGGCACGTTTACCGGCTGCAACGGTTCCAAAAACCATATTTATTGCTGCAATTTCGCTCTCTGCCTGAATGAAAATCCGTCTATGTTCAGGCATGTGGGTTGCCATATACGCGGTAAGTTCGTTCTGAGGTGTAATAGGATAACCATAATACGCATCGCATCCTGCCCGTATAGCGCCTTCGCCGATTGCATCATTACCGTTCATGAGCACGCGCTTTGCCATTTATTGATTATCCTCCGGTGGAGTAGTCTTGGACCCTTTGGATTTGATTTGCGAAATCCTTATGGCCATATCCGGACACATGGATACACACCGCTTGCATCCAGTACACGCTTCAGGTTGTTCACTTTTCGGAAAATGATTCCCCTTTGAATTCAAAGACTTTGACATTATTAAGACTGAATGAAGGCAAGCCTCAATGCAATATTCACATCCTTTGCATCGTTCACTATCTATTAAGACTTTGAAATTCATTGTTTTTGAGAGTCTAGACTTGTGTGAATGTAAATCCAATGATAAAGTTAAAGCTCCTTTAAAAATCATAAAGGGCAAAAGGAGTTATAATCAATGAAATCCATCGATAGACGCCAGTTTCTGAAAGCAACTGCAGTGATCAGTACGGTCGCTACTGTATTACCTGACGTTTCAAATGCTGCAGATTCATCCAAGGCGGTGATATATGTTGTCCATGGCAGGGATATCACCAAGATGGTTGCTGCTGGAATGGAAAAACTGGGGGGGTGGGCTAAGTTTGTTAAGAAAGGTCAGAAAGTTACACTGAAACCTAATGTTGCCTGGATAAGTAAACCTGAGCAAGGTGCAGATACTGACCCGGTGCTGGTTTCGGAATGTGTTAAAGCATGCAAAACTGCAGGTGCATCTGAAGTGGTTGTTCCTGAGAAATCAGTAAATGACTGGAAGCAGTCATTTGGAAGCAGCGGTGTACTGGAAGCTGTAAATAGAGCCGGCGGTCGTATGTATGCTTTAACGGAAGACAAGTATTTCAGGAAGACCGACTTTCCTGATGCGAAGATCCTTAAACAGGCTGATGTTGCAATTGACGTGCTTGATACCGGTTGTCTGGTGAATATGCCCATAGCCAAGAGTCATAGTGGGACAACTCTGACGCTTGGAATGAAAAACTGGATGGGATCAGTCAAGGATCGACAGTTCTGGCATCGGAACAAGCTGCATCAGTGCATTGCGGACTGTTGTACGGTTATCAAGCCTGTGCTCACAATAATGGACGCAACACGCATAATGCTTACGAAAGGGCCGAGGGGGCCGGGCGAGATGGAACGTCCTGATTTGCTGATTTTTGGTACAGATCCTGTTGCTGTTGATGCTTATTCCGCAACTCTTTTCAAGAAGGAGCCGTTCAGTATAGAGTACATTAAGATTGCCCACGACATGGGGCTTGGTTGCGGTGACCTGAGCCATGTGGATGTAGTGAAGATTGAAGCTTGATAGTGCATTTAACCATGCGCCTGACTATTCGAATAATTTTCCTTTTGCTTGCTGCCGTTTTCGCATTACAGGTTATTCCTCGTGTTGTCGAACGTAAACTCGAGAGCGAAAGCCTGCGAAATGGCGGCACCGGTATTATTTCCAGTGACACTGTAACCGGCAGGAGTCTAGCCTTGTTGCTGCCTGCTCTGAGTCCTTTCTCTGGGATTGCCTCGGCAGCTGCCAGGCAATCGCTGGGCTGGGTTTTTCTGCTTGGCTTGCCGGTATTTATCATGGCAATTTTGAAGGGGAGATGGTTTTGTTTTCATTTATGTCCTACGGGTTTTATCGCTGAGCTTGCGGGAAAATTAAGACCGGAGGTCAAGTCACGGTTTGTTTCGATGCCTAGATTCAACGAGCTCCTGCTTTTCCTGGCGCTTGGTAGTGCCTTGTTTGGATATCCGTTGTTTATATGGCTTGATCCCTTATGTATATTTAATGGATTTTTCAGCGTTTGGCATACGCCGGTTACAATGGTGAGTTTATTGCCTGCCATTGGCTTGATCCTGATTGTTGCATTGAGTATCTACAGGCCGAATGCCTGGTGTTATCGGATTTGTCCTCTTGGCATTTCCCAGGAACTTCTTGGAAAAGCCTGGCGTCATATTCATTCCCGGAAAGAGCTTGCTTCCACGCAAGTAGAAGAGGGGCATAAACCTGAACTGGGGCTGGGCCGGAGGCTTTTTATTTCTCTCATTGCCGGTGGTGTTACAGGTTTGGCTGCGAGAAATATCGTTGGTAAGCAATATTCCATAAGACCCCCTGGTGCCATCGCAGAGGATAAATTTACCGCTGTATGTATCCGGTGCGGGAACTGTGTTCGCGCATGTCCAAAGAAAATCATTTTTCCAGACACCGGGCAGTCGGGGATAGCTGGAATACTTACACCCGTATTGCGATTTGATCCGGAATATTGTGCGGAGTGGTGTAATGAATGTACGAAAGTATGTCCCACAGGTGCTATTTCAAGGATATCGCTCCAGGCGAAGAATAATATAGCGATGGGTACTGCTGTTGTGGCAAAGCAGCATTGCCTGGCATGGGAAAACGGGCAGTCATGTATGGTGTGTGACGAGTATTGCCCGTATCACGCCATAAAGGTTATTAAGAATGATGAAGTGCTTTGTCCGGAGGTTGATCCGGAAATATGCAGGGGGTGCGGATTCTGTCAGGCTGGTTGCCCGGCTGAAACCAAGGCGATTGTTGTTCAGGGTAAACCTCAGCGAACTCTTCCTCATGTGAATCTGCAGGGAACTTAAGTCTTTTAGTCTGTATTGATATTGATTATAAAAGAATTTGTAAGCGAGTCTGAAGGTATCCATCCTCTTTTGCCGTCTATTTCAACTTTCGTCCAGGCTCCGTGCTGATCCAGAATCCGGGCCGAAGTGTCACGCAATATGTTAAAGCAGGCCATCGATGAATAGGCGGGAACCAGTCTTGCTTTATCGTTTCTGACAACAGTTGCTTCGTTGGTAGATAATTGTAAAAGGTTCCAGAGAGGAATGTAAGCGATGGCTGCTATAATGAGCAAAACAAGTGCGGCGATTGACCCTTTCCTGTATTTTATTGTCAGCATCAGGGATAAGGTAATGATTATCAACCAGTAACAGATGGCGACTGCCATTCGTATCTTCCTGATGTCTTTCCTCGGTACCGTTTTTTCTTCCCTGATGTTTTTGCCGGATGAAAGATCGCCAGAATGTGGGATTTCCTTTGGTTTATAAATTGCTTCGGTTATGGTTTTTTTGTTTGTTTGCAAAGTGATCTTGAAAGGGCCTTTAGATATTGATTTGTACGTATTGTCAATCGGATCAAAAAAACAGAATGTGATTGCCGGGATGGTAACAGCATTTGTGTTTTGAGGGATAAGTATCTGCTCGAATGTTTTCGTGTTAGTATCCAGGGCTGGTATCTGTTTTGGCGGATAGACTTTGAAGTTTGGCGAGGCCGGAATACTTATCGACGATACGGGTTCCAGATATCCTTTTCCTCGTATTGTGGTAGTGATATTAATGAGGTCGCCCACAGTTGCATTTTCAGATGATAATGCAGCTTCAATTGAAAAGTTACCTATTGCGCCGGAGAAGAATGCAGGTTTTCCTGTATCTGGGAGTGTCTTTACAAGTAAAGAAAGTGCTTTTGCTTTAATATCGTGTCGTGAAATCTGCCTGAATAAACCAAATCCAGATACAATACCTATTCGTATGCTAGGTGAGATTTCGATGGCTTCAGCTTTAATTGCCCTCGCATCACAAATAAAACGTCTTTTTTCCATTATCTGGTTCCCTTTCATGCTCCGCTCCAAGGGAAATTCGCGGAATCCGCTAAGAATCAACTTGCTGCCGTCAGGCATTGACAATAACTGGAGGTTCTGGTCAAGGCCCAGGCCCAAGGATGTAAGGGAGATTTCGAGCTGGAATAATTCATTCAGGTACACATTGTCTCTGCTTGCTCTTACTTCGGCTGAAACCATGTCTTGTAACACCTGTGCCGGCGCTGTATTCAAAAAGAACAGGTAAAGAATTAAATAGATGCCAAATTTCTTTGTCATGGTTTCAAGTCTTTCGGCGGTGATAACATTCTGTTAATTGTTGTGATGTTGTCCGTCGGTTGTTTTATTCCATGTTCCGCAATAATTCTTATGTTTGGTACGGTATCCTTATTCTCCTGATGAATCGATGTGAGTACGCTGGAACCGACCACTGTGAGAATTATGAGTGAAGATGAGA
>MHBM01000048.1:0-375 GCA_001804885.1 Lentisphaerae bacterium RIFOXYA12_FULL_48_11 | reverse complement strand
ACTTCAGCCCAGGCTTCGTAATCGGTCGGGATCGGATTGGCAGATTCCAGGATGTCGAAAGCAGCCGAGCGTAGCTCGGCAATCGACGGAAAGAAAGTTGAGCGGCTGATGTGATCCAGGGCGGCCTGCTCAAGAACCGGGCCAGGAATATCGGACAGCATCTGCACGTACACTTCGATGGCCGAACTGCTCAGGTGGAACGAGGGGTAAATATCCCCCAGGATTTTCAGAACGCGCAGGGTTTCAATCTCTGTCGCCATTGGGAATACCTCCATGTTTTTCAAGATACTCGCGAATGCCGGCGTGAGCAGCCGGTTCGCGATCGGCTGCCGGCTTTTCGCGGCGGGGTGTTTTGGGTTTCGCTGCCGGTTTGAC
>MHBM01000047.1 GCA_001804885.1 Lentisphaerae bacterium RIFOXYA12_FULL_48_11 | reverse complement strand
ATGCATCGGTTTACACGCCCATGGGAACTATGGCGCCAAAGTTTATTTCCGCAACTTGAGAATTAAAGAACTGAAGTAAAATAACTGGCGTTTCACAGGAACTCTTCCGATGAACTGCTCAAGACGTATTGCATTGCACTACTTTATTGCTCTACCTGCCCTGCTTGCACTGTTTGCCTGCAATGTCCGCTACTCGACTGCCGCGAACTGGCCGGCATGGCGCGGCGGGACTGACGGCAGCGGTATTGTCTCAGAAAGGAACCTGCCTCTTCAATGGAGCGTAACGAACAATATTCGCTGGCGCATAAACCTGCCCGGCCCAGGGAACTCCACACCTATTGTCTGGGGCAACCGTGTCTTTGTCGCGCAGGCAATTGAAACGGAAAATCGCCGGACATTGATGTGCTTCCACCGCGCGGATGGAAGACTTCTGTGGCAGAACGGCGTTGTTTACGACCGTCAGGAGAATAGTCACAAGAGTAATCCTTTCTGTTCGGCATCACCTGTAACGGATGGCGAACGTGTCATTGTGAGTTTCGGCTCCGCCGGAGTGGCCTGCTACAACATTGATGGACAACAACTATGGCATCGCGATCTGGGCAAGCTTGATCATATCTGGGGTAATGCATCATCGCCAATTTTACATGGTGACCTGTGCATTCATTATCATGGACCGTCCAAAGGCTCTTTCCTTACAGCGCTGGACAAAAGAACCGGCAAAACTGTCTGGAAGTTCGACGAGCCAACATGGAATGGCCAGGGAAGGACAGACGGTTTTGCAGGCCAAACCAATGGCGTAATCGGCACATGGAGCACGCCAATTGTAATCCATACAGGAGATCGTGACGAACTCATTATGACATTCCCAATGGAAGTCAGGTCTTTCGATCCTATGACTGGACGTGAACTGTGGAAATGCGGAGGGCTTAACCCATTGCATTATGACTCGGCAATATTCGCCGAAGGCATTGTCGTTGCCATGGGCGGTTACAAAGGGAATTCGCTCGCGGTGCGGGCAGGAGGTCAAGCCGACGTCACAAACACACATCGCATTTGGCACCAGGTAGTCGCCAAAGGTGGTATAGGAACTGGCGTCATCAAGGACGGCTATGTCTATTTTGCACCTGGGCCGGTTATATGCATGGAATTGAAAACCGGACAGACCGTCTGGGAAAAAAGACTCGACAGAGCAAAAGGCGGCACATGGTCATCCATGATCCTGGCCGGTGATCACATTTATCTACCCATGCAATCCGGTGATATAGCCATAATCAAAGCCAGCCCCACGTTTGAACAAATCGCGATTAATTCCCTGAAGGAGTCTTCAAACTCGTCGATCGCAGTTTCCGATGGCGAACTCTTCTTCCGGACAAAACAGACACTGTGGTGTATCAGCACAGCCAAACCGGATACAACGGCTAACGCCGGCGGATTGTAATTCAAACCACACTGGATCTGGAACCTGATTCACTACTTATAAGACCGGCGAAGATATTCCAGTTCGGCGGCAGCATAGGCACGGCGTTTTTCCTGAAAGTAACTGTATTCCGCTTTTTCCTCGTCGGTCCACGTGTTGTGTTGCGTGTAGGAACCGCAGAATGGAATGAGCAGATCCAACCAACAGGCAAACATGCGTTTGTCGTTCTCGCTGACCTTGACATCGTAGTGAGCGGGCTCAAAGTAATCCATGACCTTACTCTTGCTCGAGCCCGTATGGTACGGCGGGAGCATAACGGCACGGCTGCGTGGTTTCAGCCACGTCATCCACGGGTTCTTGTCTGGATTACCAGATGTAGTAATGGCGACGTAGGACTGCGTGTAGGCACGCTTGGGAGCCACCTGCCCTTCGCCGATCAGCTTCACGCTCTCCGGCTTAGCCACCTCTCCCGTCAGGCTGATTTTGCTCTCCGCAATTTTTGAAGCGTTGTGACAACTCACACAGTGTTTGTCAAAGATAGGCTGGATGTCCTGAACAAAACTGAAACCATCTACCGGCGCATCTGCTTCGATCGCGCGCGGGGCGTTAACCCCGAGGTAGTTCTCTACACTGTCCAGCCAGGACTGGGATGCAAGCCGCTTGACCAGGGGATGTTCCTTATCCCCAAAGGGCTTAAGCCTCTGAAATGGCTTTGAGAGAGCCACCGTTGTTTG
The DNA here is from genome assembly GCA_001804885.1 of Lentisphaerae bacterium RIFOXYA12_FULL_48_11. Lineage (GTDB taxonomy): Bacteria > Verrucomicrobiota > Kiritimatiellia > UBA8416 > YA12-FULL-48-11 > YA12-FULL-48-11. The sequence goes on along the minus strand of MHBM01000047.1, from coordinate 16,260 downwards.
CCGCATGGTAACCGCCTGCGCCATTGCATTCATCTTGTTCTCATGGCAGCCGATACAGGAGAAACGCTCGCCGTTCTGAAGCGTCGACCAGCTTCGCATGGACTGAATGGTGTAGCCTTTGGCATCGAGTACCTGGAAGTAGACCGGCGCATGCGCAGGGACCTCAAAGCTGCAACTGCCATCTTCCTCTATGTCTACCTCACCGAGAACATGTTTTACATCCCAACTGCCGCTGTTAAGAGAGATCGGAGTCTGGCAGAGACCTGTCTCACACTCGCCCCCGTTCTGCCCGTAACCCATGCGAGCCACGCGGTATTCCAGCGCAACAACGCGGATTTTCTTCGCCGTGCCACGTGCGATACCGGCAAGCCCAGGCCCCTGGTAGACGTCCTGTACTATATAAACGCCGTTGTTGTTACGAGGGGAAATAAGAGACGAGCGCACGGGTGGCGCTGCACGAGCCATGACGGGAATAATCTGCCCTGTACCCTGCCAGTCATCGAACGCCAGCAGCTCACGCACGCCGTCCTGCGTCATATAATAGGCGCCTAATGGAGGATTGAAAGGGCCGAAGGGCGGCAGATACCCCTCCGGGCAGAACGAACACAGGTAGTTCTCTTCATCAAAGGCATAGGGATGTGAGTACTGCGGACCAAACTGTCCGAAAATGTCGATCTTCAGGTCGAAGTAGGGTTTGGACGGATCAGGTGGCTCCGGCTTGATGAAATCGGCACACTCGCGCCCGAGATCCCCATTGAGCTTGGTGTTGACAAACTCGATCCCCTTGCCCGCCTGGATGCCCTTGGAACGATCGATCAGGCCGAGCTTCCCCTTGTAAATGGAATGATGCCCGGCAATCAGTCCAATCACTTTCTGCGAACCAGGTATTCCACGCGCATGGATAATCGACGACGGGAACATACTGTTGTTCCCATAGAATTCTGTCTGCGCTGTTCCATCCGGATTCATCGAAATGAGCGGATGTGTGAAAAGCGCACTGCGGTCATTGTACTCCCAGCGGGTAAAGACGATGCGGCCATCCTCCAGTATCTGCGGGTGGTTTGTCATGAGCTGGTCGAACGTAAGGCGGCGGATATTTCCGCCGTCGGCATCGCAGGTATAGATATTTCCACCGGCCCGATACCAGCAGTCACTGATATGCACATCGCGTGTCGATGTAAAGACAATGCGTCCGTCAGGCAGAAACGTCGGCTCACAATCGGCGACGGGCAGTGGTTTGCCGTCTTTCAAGATGGGGAAAGTAATCTGCGTAACCTTGCGTGTCGCCATATCCATTGTATAGAGATAATAGGAATCGGTCTCGAAATTGTCGCGCATTGAAAAAACAAGCGTCTTGGCATCCCATGAAAGATTCGGATAGCATATGACACCATCGGTTTTTTCAAGTAACACCTCATGTTTGACCGTGCCGTCCTCAAGCAGTGTACCCATACAGAGCTGCCCGCTCTTTTTGAAACCAAAGGTATAGTCACGGATCTGCTCGTCGGGAATATCGTATTTCCCGGCAAGTCCCTGCATGCAGCCAAAAATGAAATGCTTGGCATAGATAAACTGTGTGGCCTTCGCGCGGACAGCCTGCAGGCGTACCCTGCGCCGCGCGGCACAGGCGTCGAGATACAGTGATCGCCATTGCGGATCACGAGCCGGGACTTCACCCTCGGCAAGCTTATCCATCTTCTGCCACAGCATTTTTATGGAAGGATCATTACCGGGAACCCGCCCCAAAACCCTCTGTACCATGGAGTGTTCTTTTTCATAGTCGTTATCCGATGTGAAGACCCTTGAAATGTCGAGTCCGGCATCCTGATAGAGCCAGTCACGTTCGAGGCGGTGACGCGGGAAAGCGACATCAGGCGGGTTCTTGACAGGATAATCGGCAGGACGTGCATCATAACAGGTGATTTCAGCAATCTGGGTATTAAGGTTCTTCCCGTCTCCAGCCGTAGGAAGCCCCACCTTGCGGCACCAGGGGATCTGCGCCTCAGGCATCCACGGCCCTGGGTAACGCTGCTGGTACGCATCGTTGACGCGCACCTTCAGATAACGAGTTGTGACCGGCGGCCATTCAACAAAAGCGGAGTTGGAATTGGATGTCGCTGGCAGGTCCTTTTTCTCAGCGAGCAGCCGGATTTCCTTCCGACCCTGAGCGTCGGCGCAGGCAGAAACAGTCACATTCTTGGCCAAAACGTAAACCCAGGCGTTGCGTGCCACAAAACGCATTCCTGAAACCGACCTATCCTCACCCAGATCAAGAACGAACGAGGCTGTCACGGGTGGCTCGGCCTTTAGCGGCCAGACAGCCGTGTTCTTACCCGTACGTGTGTCATCCAGCAGGCAGGCATAGGTTCCCAGGTCGCCGTCGATCATCTTCCCAACCGCATACTTCCCCGGCGGGTTCGTATAACATTCCGCATCAGTCCACACGGCAACCGGCAGGAACTCCGCCGCCATCAACGGACAGACGGACAAAAGAATCAACAGGAATATTTGCATGATTTTCGTTCTCATTTTTCACCTTTCGACCGCTTCTGAAAAGCATCGACGAGTCTCAGAATATCACCGGTATGATATATAAATCTTTTTTCCAACCAGATCATCTACCCTATGCATAGTACATTCGCGTTGTTAATAGCACGGCTCATCTTTGCAGTAAAGACTGACTCCACTACTGCTGCAATCATAACAGCAGACGGGATTTTATCTTGTACGATCCGTTCATTGTTGTGTACGATTCGCTCATGAAGCAGCACCGGATACATAAGGACTTCCTGTCACGAATAGGCAGTTTCGAGCCGTTCAAACTCCTGTTCGATCTGCTGCCAAACTTTGCCTTCTACATAAAAGACCCGTCTGGACGCATCATGGTGATCAACCGCAGGAACTGCATGAACTACAACATTCCAAATGAACTGTCGGCTATAGGGAAAACCAGTTATGACCTGTTTCCATCGTCCCTCGCCGACGAATATTACAAAAGGTAACAAAGAAAACAAAGCATTTTGTTCGGATGCTGGAACATCAAGAATCTTCCTTCGTTCACTTCGTTACCTTCTGTGAAAATCCTCTGAAAGCCTGATTCCGGCACACCTCGATTACGCCAGGTCTTTCATCGTGACAACCGGAACGTCCTTTTTCGCGACGGGTTTAAGAGCCGGCATGTTCTTCGGATTGAACCACCACCCATTCTCAGCATCCAGCGACCATACGGCAGGCGCCATCGACATCACCGTTGAGGCAAAGCCCTGCAGCGTCGCAGCTGCATTACCTGTGTGCGAAGAGTTGTCAGCCTCGTTCTCTATCACAAACGGCCGCTCAAAACCCTGCGCCATCAGCGTCTTGAAGAACGCGAACCAGTCAATGCTGTCGGAACCGCCAAAGCCCGGCAGTTTCGGATCGTAATGGTGACGGTCCCACTCGCAGGACGGCTGGCAGATACCCGCTTTCTTGGCGAGTTTAGCATCCACCTGTTGCATTGGGAAAAGGCGCCCCCACTGGATTGCAGCAAGGCTGTCCGGACGGTTGCGCGTACCCTTGATGTGGACGCGATGCAGGCGCGACATGTCAGTGTTCTTGATGACAGCAACTGGATCGATGTTCTGCCATGCGTCATGTGACGGATCGTAGGTCTCGCCATGCGCCTTGCTCGGGATCAGTGCGTACATCAGCTTACGGGCAGCGAGTGTGCAGGGCAGGTTGTTGTACGTGGTCGGTGCGGACGCCGGGCGCCAGCCTTCCATCGGGCAGTTCTCGTAATTTAGCGTTACACCAAGGCTCTCGGCATATTTGACAATCGGCGCAAAGACCTTGGCATAGAGATCGAGATTTTTAGCGAAACCGCCATCCTCCTTGCCCAGTTCGTGATTATATCCCACGAACGAACCGACACATACATCATTGGCGTCACCGCCCAGGAGATGCGCAATACGGATCAGCTTCAAGATATGATTCCGGTTGGCTTCACAGACTGCAGAATCGCCGCCCAGAAGGTTGTCGTAAGAACCGACGGAAATCCGCACGTCTTCTGCCGCGCAGGTGGCGAGCACTTTCCTGGCGTCCTCCACCGAGAAATTCTCGTAATTCAGGTGTGTCGCCACATGGTCTTGGCGCGTCCCATCACGCCTGAACACACAAAGTTCCAGTCCTTGCGCCCCCACTGCCTTGGCCTTTTTGATCACCTGCTCGAACGAAAGTTTAGGGAAAGCGGAAGTCATCAGCCAGATCTGGTTATTCATGAATGTCCCTGCCTGTTTAAAAAGAGAATCATTGGGGAGCATTTCTGAAACACCAGTTTCAGTGCCCTTATCCCTGTGAATTGGAAAAATGCTAGTGCCGCATCTGGCTAATGACAAGAATTTTCTCAAATTCGTTTCGCCATACCCGCTCTTCCGTAGCACCTCACTGCGTAAGGCGGTGACCCCTCTTCACCTCCACGCTCTTCTGTAGTGCCGCACTGTGTGCGGCATCCGCATCACACAGCAACTCGCTACAGCACGGATCACTAATAAGATCATACCTGACGAACACCAGGTTCATCGTTATATTCATTGACATTTCCGGCCAACAGAGAAACTATTCGATTTCATTGCCTGTAAGACTAACTCAAATAAAGGTTGGATCATGAAACAACTCATCCTCTGTATTTTGGCACTGACAGTGTGCCTGGAATCTGGTTGCACAAAAATTAAGAAAGAAAACAATGTACAGACAAAGGAAGAGAAAAAGCCAGCCTTGGGCAAGAGATTTGTCGGGTTTGAACATGGGATGGGAATAGGCGGCTGGCTGACAAACTACAAAAGGTTCAACGTCCTGCCGGACAAATGGAAATTGAACCTCTCACCCGGCGACTATGAACATTTTGAAACATATATCACAAAAGAAGACGTTCAGAACATTGCTTCTTTCGGTATCGACCACATCCGGCTCGGATTCGATCAGATTGTCCTTGAAGAAAAGCCTTATGTTTACCGGGAGCGAACATTTCGGCACGTGGACAACTTTATTTCGTGGTGCCAGGAATATAAGCTAAATGTCGTACTTAACCTGCATAAGGCAATCGGAAATTACTGTGATATCCAGGAGCCCGTTTCCCTTATGGACGACCCGGAACTGCAGAAGCGTTTCATCGCCCTCTGGCTTGAATTTGAGCGCCGTTATCACGACAACAACAGCATCGTTTTCGAATTGATGAACGAAGTCCGGAACGTCAACCCCAAGTTGTGGAACTCGCTGGCAGAAAGGACAATCCAGGCTATCCGAGAAGTCAATCCGGCCAGGAAGATTGTTATTGGAAGCACTGCATGGAACAGTTGCGGCACCCTCAAGGACCTTCAGCTTTTTGACGATGAGAACGTGATTTACACATTCCATATCTATGAGCCGTTTGAATTTACCCACCAGCGAGGTGTGTTGCAGGCAGCCCCGCTTTATTATAACCGAAAGATGGCTTATCCGTCGGACATTGCCCCATACAAGGAATATAAGAATTTTATCGGCGGTTCAGACGCCTGTTATTCAAGATTCGATAAGATGGACATTCAGTTTATGCGAACGGTGATGCAACCGGCGTTTGACTTTGTCAAAAATCATCCAGACAAGATTCTCTGGTGCGGTGAATTCGGGACAATCCGGCACTGCAACATGACATCCAGGGAAAACTGGATGAACGATGTCATTCTTCTCCTGAAGGAACACAATATCTCCTACTGTGTCTGGAACTATCTCAGCACACCAAACGACGGAAATCGCTTCAGCCTTGTTGACGACGACAACCGCAAGATTCTTTCGCCGAGAATGCTGGAAATCATCCAGGGAAACGTCAAATAACGTTTCGCGTATAATTCATGGTAATTACGAGATCAAGATTCGGAATGCGAGTTGCCAATTTTTGTCGCTGGTAAGGCGCGTCTGGCCAACAGAAAAAGATTGAAAATAGGGACATTTCCGAGTTTAATGTTCCCATGACTGCATTACTGGAAAAGGCAATTGATAGAGTTTCTGTTTTACCAGCAAAAAAACAGAATGCGATTGCACATCTGCTTTTGGCTGAAATGGATGCTGAAGCCAAGTGGGACAAGTCCTTCAAATCCTCTCAGGCTGAACTTGCAAAGTTGGCTGGAGATGCGCTTTCAGAACACCGCAAAGGCAAGACACGCGCAATGGATCTTTCTCATGCTCTCTGAAACCACGGAGCATTTTCGAAATCGGCTTCGTGAATTACCAGCAGAAATACGCATTTTGGCCCGACAGACTTTTCTCCGATGGCAAACCGATCCAAAACACCCTTCTCTTCAGTTCAAGCGAGTGCATTCTCGCGAGCCAATTTACTCCGTCAGAATCGGGATTCATTGGCGAGCCTTGTGCAATGTCGAGAACAACACAGCCATATGGTTCTGGATCGGATCTCATGCAGAGTACGACCTCATGATTAAGAAGATGCGACGGAGATGAATCTGGCCGAACCAGTTTTTCCAGCTTCCCAGATACTAACGAAACACCTTCTTGTGTAGCAAAGAACCCAATAAACCATTCATCAAACCTTTTGCCTATTGTCCAGGCTTGACTCCGCCAACTTATGAGCACAACATTCAATACTGCAATCGAAAACTATCATCGAGGAATCACAGGTAACGATGAACTCAGGCGTAACAATCACCTACAGTCTAGCCCGAACACGTAATAACCTTAAACTATGAAAATAGTAAAAAATGTTTGTTTTATTTTTTGGACGTCATTTTGTTGTCTGTTTTTTATAAAACTTGAGGCCTCTTTCGCTGATTCGTTCTCTTATTCATTCTCCCGCGATTCGTGGGGTGGGAAATTTACAAATGGAATGCTTTCATTAAGTGTATCTTTGAAGAGTACTAATGGAGTTTCGAAAATTGATTACTGTGGCTATACTGAACTCTTGCCGAGTGATTCGGATGAAATGTATAAAATGGTTACTTGTTGGATTGTGTATTGTTCGATATCACAAGAAGAGTCGGATTTGTTGTTCCCAGCAATGGAGAATATTGGATTGTGGACTTTGGTAGATGATAAGGAAGTTTCGCATACAGGTTTTTGGACGGAAATTAAAGCTCAGAAGGGTAATTTTACCACCGATTTGCGATCTTCCACATTGCCAACAAATACAATTCGAGCTGCATTACACAAGGCAGTATATCGATATGTAAAATTTATCTGGAAAGCACATCCAGAAGCACGACACGATTCTACGGTTCTTTGTGAGAAAGATAATGTAAAAGCTAGAGCCGTAGATTTTCGTGAACTTGTATCTAGACCTGAGACGTATATGGGCAAGCGTGTTTCTGTTATCGGCTATTACAATGAAAAACAAGGACGAAGAAGCCTGTACCTGCCAAGTGTAAATCTGAAACCTATTTGCATTTCTGGTGAATCAGAGATTGCCTCTAGAGAAGATGTGAAGTGGATTGAGGAGGGATGGGTTATAGTTGAAGGTCTTTTGTGGGGTGGGCGGGATCCTGATGGTGAGTTCGGTGCAGGGAAACATAATAATTATGCGGCTGAATTATTGAATGTCACAAGGTTTAAACCGTTAAGTTTGCCTGCTAGTAATCCTTGATCTGCGCTGTCGGAGGTACATCTCGATTAAGAACGACACTTTGACCAGTACTCAGATCTCGCTGAGTTGATTAGCCTTCAGGCAAAGGAATATTTAGATCGGGATGTTCTTTTTTGAATTTTTGTAACCATTCAGCATTCTTATCCCAAAAGAAAGAGCCTGCAGGCTGTGGTCGCAATTCGCCACCTGCGCCTACAAGAAAAATGTTTATTCCTTTTCCTTCATGATTTGACAATCGACGGTCATAAAATAGGGGATAATTCGGAGGTGTTCCTTTTTTTCCTGTTGGCCAGTAACAATAAATATAATCAGACCATGATTTTACATCAGATAAAAGACCAACCTTAGTTCTTGTAGCAGGACATTTTAACAAAGATATCACTGAAGGAATTTGGACATCTACAACAGAAGACAGGTTAGATGGAAAAGCCCCGTCGTGTTCTTCGATGTAAAATTGCATTACAGCGCAAATGGCGCCCATTTGATTTTGACAACTTGCCCTTTTCGCTCTTGATTTAGAAATTGGTATAAGGAATAGAAGACCCGCCATCACCAATATTAAACATAGGACAAGTACAAAGTAATATTTACAATTCATTAGTTTTGCATCCAAGTCCATCCGGCATCCCACCACCAAGACTATAACGAACAGCTAAATGTGACAAATGCCTTCATTATGTAGGGAAAATAGCAGATTATCGAGAGTCTAACCAGTATAATCCACTTGATAATACTGTTACGGCGAAAACTAATTTCGAGATATCAGATATAGCAAATGAAATCATGGTATTCTCCAAAACGTAGGATATAATCCAAACACATAACTGCGGAGGAGAAACAATGATTCAGAACAAAGAATTGATGATCTTCGGTTTGTTAATGCTGGCATTGGCGTCGGTCAATGCGGAAGGGGCTAAGAATTATCCCGATAACTGGGTCTATGTGGCCCGCAACCTGACCAAGGATGAACATGTCGACGAGATACGCCAGATCGCAGAAACATCCCACAAGCATGGACTCAATGGCATGCTTTTCGCCGCCGGACTGGAAGGTGTTGAACGATGGGACGAAAAACGTATTGCGCGACTGAACAAGGTAAAAACCATCTGTGATGAACAGAAAATCGAAATCATCCCGCTAATCTGGTCTGTCGGCTACGGCACCTGCCTTGGACTCAATCCCAACCTTGCAGAAGGATTGCCATGTACCGACGTTCCCTTCCTCGTCAAAGGCAAGGAAGCAAATCTCATGATGGCCACAAACTCGATCATCGCCAATAGCGGATTTGAGGAATTCACTAAGAATAAAATGAAGGGCTATAATTTCCACGATAGACCAGGAGAAGTATCCTTTGTAGACACCAACGTTCACAGAAACGGTAATGCATCCCTGCGACTCGAAAATTTCGGCAAGTTCGAAAATGGGCATGCCCGTGTCATGCAGGAAGTATCTGTTGTCCCCCATAGGCAGTATCGCGTCACATGCTGGATCAAAACGGATCAACTTGAACCAGCAAGCGCATTCAAGCTCCAGATCTACGGCCCTAAAGGATGTATCGCACCCGTTGACTCCAACATCGACAGCACAGCCGATTGGAAAAAGGTTTCACTCGTCTTCAACAGTCTGCAATGTGACAAGATCAAAATCTATATTGGCCTATGGGGTGGCAAGTCAGGCAAGCTCTGGGTCGACGATTTGTCCATGGAAGAACTGGCATTGGTTAACGTCCTTCGCAGACATGGCACTCCTGTAACGGTACGAAGTGACGATGGCAAAACAGTCTACGAAGAAGGCAAGGATTACGAACCGATCGGCGACAAAAAGTTGCAGTTCTCAAGACCACGTAACGATTCACCTGCAATACGGCTCACGGCTAACAGCCGCATAAAAGACGGTCAGCGTCTGCTTGTCAGCTACTACCACGGAATGGCTATTAATAACGGCCAGGTAAGTGTCTGCATGTCTGAACCAGAGCTATACGAGCACTGGACAAAATCCGCCACCGCTATCAAGAAACATCTCAACCCCGAGCAATGGTTCCTGAGCATGGATGAGATCAGGGCTGGCGGATCGTGTCAGGCTTGTATGGCGCGAAACATGAGCATGGCGCAGATCCTCGGTGACTGCATTACGAAGCAGATGAAGATAATTCGAGAAGTCAATCCGACGGCAAAGGTCTACATCTGGTCAGACATGCTCGATCCCAATCATAATGCCCATGGCAATTATTACCTCGTCAATGGCGATTTCACCGGCTCATGGGAATACATACCCAAGGACCTTGTCATCTGCTGCTGGTATTTCAAGATGCGTGAAGAAAGCATGAAATTCTTCTCGAACCTTGGTTTCGAGACACATGCCGGTGCCTACTACGATGGAGATGACCTGAAGAACATCAACGGCTGGATCACGACAATAAACCAGACTCCGAAATGCCGCGGCATCATGTACACCACATGGCAGAATAAGTACAAACTCCTGCCTGATTTCGGCGATGCCGTTAAAAAGTCTGCAAAACCAATGCCGTAAACATTTCCAGCGGAACAAACTTTTTGTAGCCGGCCTCCGCGAGGCCGGACCGTGGTCACGGACCACGGCTACAATTTAATTACATCTGCGTTAATCAGTGTTCATCCCTGCCCGCCCCGACTCCCAGCTGGTGGGCTCCCGTCAGGCGGGTGTGTGGGATAATGTCTGCATCACACTGTAATGCACTACAGGCCACATCATACCAACCTTGCCTCTTCTGTAGTGCCGTACAATGTGCGGCAACTGTAGTTTGGCCTTCTGTGTTGGGATAGCGGCAGCTTTGGAGCGCGGGCGGTTACATTTCTGCTTTCTTGTTTTTATACCTGTTCCCATCGTTTAAGGTATTCGCATCCTGCTTCTGCCTGTCGGCCAATCTTGCAAACATGCCCTTTATGTCTTTGGCGCCGCATATCGCAACATAAACAGTAATAGTGGAGTACCAGATAACACACGCCGCCGTGAGTAGAAACCAGAACCAATGGTCAAGAATATGCATGTTAACTCCTCCCTGAAACTTGTTCCGCCTGAGGTTTGAGAAGCGACCCGACCACCATCGACAAAGCAACAATCAGGTACGTTGCAATACCGGAATAATAAGGACCTATTCTTGCCGCAATATCCTTTGTTGCAGGCAGCTGTTCAAGAATAAGGTACCCGATCGGAATACCGGCCCCGAATACAATTGCCGCGGCAGCACCCCAGCTGTTGGCACGCTTCCAGTAACAGCATGAAACCAGAAGAACAGACATACTGGACAGGTAGATTGTCCCGGTAACTCCAAGGTAAGTCCACAAATCGCCTTTAAGCGGATACCACAGCCCGTAACATAAAAGAAAAATACCTATCATGGCCACAACAGTACGGCTAACAAACAATCCTTTTCTTTCAGACCACTGTTTCCCCCTGCGAAACGGGGCAAGGATATCATTATAAATAACACTGGCCCAGGTAAGCATGTATGACGAATCCGTCGACATATCCGCCGCCAGCATAGCCGCAATCATAATCCCCATCAGGCCAATCGGTACAAAAGTACTCATGAACCGCGGCATCGCTTCCAATGAATCTGTCCCAGCCGGAAGCATTGCAAGCGCGGCAATGCCCCATATCCCGGGAATAAGGAAACGGCAGATAAAAAAGAAACTGGTCCCGGTATAAACCTTACGTCCGGTACTAGAGTCCTTTGCCGCAAGAACTCGTGCAATACATGTCTGCCATGTCAACACGACTGCTGTGTTCAGCAGCATATTGAACAGAACATACTCCCATCCCATCTTCGGATTAACAAAAGGATTAAACCCGGCGGCGCCGTAATGAACCTGCACCGTCTCAACAAGTTTGTCCCACCCGACATACACCAGTACCATCACAGTAATGACAATAAGCCCCAGACTCATCATAATAAACTGCAGGAAATCTGTTACCAGCACAGACAGCATTCCGCCCATAATGGTGTACAGCGCCACACCTGCAAGCAGTACGGTCATCATCAGCTCCAGTTTGTACTTATCAACAAACTCGATACCCGTATGTATATTATCCAGCCCGCAGCACAGCACCAGGAACTGGCCACCTACCCGCAGGAAGACGCCCATGTTAAGAAGGCCACCGAGCACGATAACTACTCCAGCGGCCCAGCGAATACGCGGACCGAATTTCTTTTCGAACAGTTCCGGAATTGTAATCACGCCTGAATCGCGCAAGGGCTTTATGCAGAAACCGGTCCAGCCCACAAGCAGCATCGCCAGGAAATTTGTAATGCCCGGTACCGCTCCTGCAAAGCCATACTGGTAACCATTCTGAGCCGTGTACATGCACGTCACAATTCCAAACTCTGTTGCCGCCAGGGATGCAATACCGAGATACACGTTCATTTCCCGGCCGGCCACAAGATAATCTTCCACCTTACCCACGTACTTGCGCACCATCATGCCGGCAATCATTGTTACCAGCAGATATACTCCCACAATGCTTCCATCCAGCGCCCAGCTGAAATGCGTCATTCTACTTACCTCCTAATGTACGTGCATGCCACAACAGCAGACTAAAGGGACAAGCGAACAAATTCCATCATCTTTTCTTCCTGCTCTTCTATCGACTCAACAAGCCTGAACTGCCGCCTGCAACGGTCAAGATTGTGCCCCTCCCTGTGAACCTTGAAATAAACATCTCCCGCTAAATAGTCTGTCAGGAACCTCAAGCCGATCTCAAAAGTAATCAACTTACCCGAGAATGCAAGCAGTTCCATTTCACTTGTTCCCAGCATATCGGCCATATTGAGCAGGTATCCCTTCACAATCGCTTCAAAAAAAGGAAGATTCATATGCACACCAGAGGAATCCCTCTCATCTTCAGCCGCAAGACAGGTCATAGTCCTGACCATATCTCCAAAATCATAAAGAGTTAGCCCGGGCATGACCGTATCAAGATCAATAACACAGATCCCCTCTCCGGTCACATCATCAAGCATCACGTTATTCAACTTGGTGTCATTATGTGTAACGCGCAGGGGCAGCGCACCCCTCGCCAGCATATCAACAAGAAGCCCCGAAATACTCTTACGTGCCAGCGCAAAATCGATTTCACTCTTTACCGATAAAGCACGATTACATTTATCCGCCTCAAGAACCTTTTCGAATGCAACGAAACGTGCCGGTGTATGGTGGAAATCCAAAATTGTTTCATGAAGCGGCGGAAGAGGCAGATCGGCGAGCATCCTCTGAAACATGCCAAAGGCTTTTGCTGCTTCAAAAGCCTGAGCGGGAGACTTGACGTAATCATAAGTCCGCGCTTTCTCTATGAAAAGATATACCCGCCAGAAATTGCCCGAATCATCAAGAATGCAAGGAGCTCCATCCCTGGCTGGAACAAGATTTAGAACGCGGCGGAACATGTCCGGCGTATCTATCATCTTCCCGGCAATGTGACTTGTCACACGCTTAATGTTTTCCATTAGTGCAACAGGATCCTTGAAAATATTCTTATTGATCCTCTGGAATATGTATCGGACATTGCTACCGGCCTGGTTGTACACAACACAGTAGGTGTCGTTGATGTGACCGCTTCCATATTCAGATGCCTCAACATAATTCCCATAAATCTGGAAGGCCCTGCCCACTGCTTTGATATCAGTTTTTCCGTTCTTCATACCGCACACCCGAAACTAATAATCATAACACCAACACCTGCAATTCAGGAATCCTCAAATTGCCTCAATAATATCAACCATCTTCTCGTAATTCTTCAATGCTTTTTGCGAGAGCTTTCTGCCATATGGACAGGCTGACGGCATCAGCACGAATCCACGGCCAGCCCCTTTCATCCCCTCTTCAATTGCCATTCTGACCTTCTCAGCAAAAGAATCCTGTGACAATATTTCAATGTCACTTATTTCCAGATTCCCGAACAGTACCAGTTCTTGCCCGTATTTCTCACGCACATATTTCAGTTCAACATCACCCTGCGGAGGCGGTTCAACTGGATCAAGGGCCACGGCCCCGGTAGAAACAATGTCGTCTAGAATAGCCTTTAACCTGCCGTGTGAATGTATTCTGGCAAAGCCGCCATGCCGGTGAATGACGTCTATCATCGGCTTATCGTAATGAACAACGTACTCCCTGAACAAGCGGGGAGGCAGATAAGGCGGCGCAGCATACTCCGGCCCGTAAATCCGCCACAGGCGGCCGGGAAGGGCTCTGGAAAACTTTTCTGTCGCCGAAAGAATGATCGCTGCATATTTTTCCAGCAGCCTTCCGAACAATTCCGGCTCAGTCATTGCTATCACCGTGTATGTCCCCATGTCGAACATGGATGCCGCCATACAGAGAGGATCCGGCGTATCAATCATGACGATTCCAGTGTCGCCAAGTTTTTTTTCTGCAATCAGAACACCGTCAAAATCAGGATTACCGACAAACTCCTGCTGTGGAATTTCAAGAAAAAGCTTTATATCATCAACATCCTTCAGCAGATGTTCCTCAGTCCAGACAGTATTAACATCCGGATCACGACGTGTTCGCGAATGGAGTTTCCTGCTTCCGATATTTACAGTTCTTACCGTGAAAAGGCTTCCATCCTTAAGAAATGTTTCACTCGTTGTCAGGCTCACAGCAGGATCTGGAAGAACGCCGTTAAATGTTGCCTTCCTCATGACAATCCGGTCAGTTTTCTCCGTCGTCAGCTCAATTAACGGTTTCCATGACGGATCCGTATAAATATTAAAAGGATCCGGATCTGAGACATCTTCATCCAATCCGTTCAATTCATAAAAGGAAACCGGGGGCCGATCCACCGGCTCACCTCGCAATGTTGCCATCAATCTTTCACGCCTGTTCATAAGCCTTCTTTCCATTTGAATTCTTGCATAGCCATGCAGTCACTTGACACGCATGACATCAGGCTTCCTGTAATTGACACCCATCAGATCCAATCGTCTTAAAAGCGTTCCCAATCGATCATAGAAATCGGCCCAAGACTTTCCTTCACGGACCGACCATCCGACCTCCGCCAGGGCGGAACCACGAGGGAAACTCATGTACTCGGCATGACTTCCCGTTGCAACATATTCCCCCCACAAATTACCCTGCACACCCATGATATATTTGGACTGTTCAGGAGTGAGTTCTTCCGGAACCGGTTCATAGTCATAGACCTTTTCGAGTGTCAGGTTCCCTCCGATTGCCCTCGGCTCGCTTTCCTTTGGTCCCTGGTAATAATCAAAATAACAGTGTGATGTCGGCGACATGATTACATCATGACCAGCCCTGGCGGCTTCAATACCGCCTTTGACCCCGCGCCAGCTCTGTACCACCGCATTCGGGGCAAGTCCGCCCTCAAGAATCTCGTCCCATCCGACAAGCATCTTTCCGTTTACGTTCAGAAACTTCTCCATGCGCCGAACGAAATAACTCTGTAGCTCTTCCTCGTTCTTCAGCTTCTCAACCCGAATCCTGGTCTGGCACCTCGTGCAATTCTTCCACCCTGCCTTGTTGCATTCGTCTCCGCCTATGTGTACGTATGGCGACGGGAAGAGCCCTACAACTTCGGCCAGCACGCCTTCCATGATTTCAATTGTTCTGTCGTTGCCAATACACAACGAGTTTCGCAACGGACTTGTACAAAGCATCTCGGGAAATGCATCCTGCGCAGCCCCACTGTGTCCCGGCATCTCGATCTCGGGAATAATCGCCACGTACCTGCCAGCCGCGTAAGTAACGATTTGCCTGATGTCGTCCTGCGTGTAAAACCAGCCCTCACCCGTTTTACCGCTGAAATTGGGCAGGCGCGCCCCCACTTCAACAAGCCCCGGATACCGTTTGATTTCGACGCGCCAGCCCTGGCTATCGGTTAGATGCAAATGCAGGCGATTCAATTTATGCATAGCCATGATATCTATATACTTGAAAAGAAATTCCTTCGACAGGAAATGCCTGGCCGGATCGAGCAGCATGCCGCGCCAGCGGAACCTCGGCTGGTCCTTGATTGAAACGCACGGAACAGTCCATTCAACGCCTTCAACCTGCTGTCGGCTTTCCACCTGTACTGGCAGAAGCTGCCTCAATGTCTGGATCCCGTAGAAAATACCGGCTGGCTTTGCAGCTGTGATCGTTACACCTTTCTGCGTGCATGTAAGCACATAACCTTCATCACCGAGCGCCTTCCGTGAAGGATCTATCTCCAGGACTATGCCACTTAACTTGCTTAGCCATGGAGATTTGACTTTCAGTTTCAGCCCGGTCGCCGGCGCCAGAAAATCAGCCAGATATTGACCGATCGCTTTCATTTCCGATGTTGATGGTCTGACAAAAATGACTGTTTTCTCAGTTAGAGTAAACATCCCATCGCCCTGCTGTATCTCCTGAGGTTTAGGAATGATCTTTCCCCTGAAACCCGGCTTCTGCGCTTCCTCAGCCGAAAGCACTAAAGACAGAAGCATGACAAGGATCACGGACTCAAAACAAACTTTCATCTTATGCATTGCGATTCTCCTCTCCCGACTTATTCATGTGTTATTGCTTATCCGGCATTGCATCAAAAACCAGGACTTCAAATGGTTCCAACTTGAATGTGTATATTTGTCCAGCCTCCAAAGTCAGATTATTGACGCGTTGATCTTTATAGGGACTGTT
>MHBM01000046.1:9394-18671 GCA_001804885.1 Lentisphaerae bacterium RIFOXYA12_FULL_48_11 | reverse complement strand
TATGTCTGCCGATGTTTTGTCTGGGAGGGCGAGCGTACCCGCGAGCCGTTCTTTGCCGCCTGACTCTTGCCGCTTATCGCTTGACGATTTTGTTACAGCCAATCCCGTCGCCACTTCGACCGTCGTGGTAAGGAAGGATGTTGTATTGTCCGTTGGTGGATTCGACGAACAGTTCAGGGGGCCTGAGGATTACGATCTATGGATGAGGATTGTTGCAAATAATGCAGTAACATATTTCGATATGCCCTTTGGGAGATATAGGCGTGTGGCAGGAAGTCTCAGTATGAATGAAAAGGCTTTTCTTCCGCAGGTTATTAGGGTTATTGACAAGGCTTTTGGCGAAAAAGGTGTATTTGCCGGAAGGCCCGGGAAAAGAAAAGCCATAGCCCACCAGGTTCTTGCTGCCTCGTGGACTGCGGCTGATAGGGATGAGCTTGTTCGGGCCTGGGTGCTGTGGCTTAAGTCACTAATAGTGTGGCCGTTCTCCTTCGGAAGTGGCGAAAGGTTATCCTGGGTCAGAACCAGGCTGGCTTTCCGTTTCCTCAAATGTGCCCTGCGAGGTAACGAATGCAGTTAATTGAAGATATCAAGATGTTTGCCGGCATGCCCAAAGTGTGCATTGATTTGATGTACAATGCAGTGGCAGGGAATGATCCTTTTTATGCAGGCGTTGTCCGTGATTTTTTCGAACAGACTCAAAAGCGGCATTCGCGGTTGCGCCTTGCAAGACAGTTCGAGTATGGCGTGGCGTTATGCAGTTTGCCGGGCAAGTTTGACGAGTATTATATGCTGATTGAATCGTCGGCCAGAAGGAATTACAAGAAGGCGGAACGGCTGGGATATAGATTTGAGCGTATTGCGTATAATAAGTATCTAGATGATGTTCGGAAAATAAGGCAATCCGCAATAGTGCGGCAGGGACAAATGCCGGAATCTCTTGTTCATGGTGAAGTCACGCCATGTTCTAATCCACTGTCGAAGACAAATGTTCATGACTATCCCTTTTTCGGGATCATTAAAGAAGGAAAGCTGGTCGCCTATACCAATTGTTTAGTCAGCGGAGAAGTGTGCATGATTGAACACATGTTTGGTCATGCCTCGTACCAGCAGGACGGAATTGTTCCGATGCTGATTATCGAGACTGCCAGGTATGCAATGACCGGCTATCCGAATGTAAGATATTTCACATATGGTACTTTCTTTGGAGCGGGCCAGACTATGCGGCGTTTTAAGAAGAAATTCGGGTTTATACCTCACAGAGTTGAGTGGTTGCTTGATTAGTTTTGGAGGAAAGTAAAGAAAGATCTCCCTGTCGCAGGAAGCTCTGAGCTGGATTGGTGTTATGATTGAAGTAAGCAGGATTGGAAGATCGTCGGTTCACGAAGCATTCCTTTGTGACAAAGATATTAAGCTCTTGGATGTTACGAAGTGTCCTGTTTCGGGGTATGAAGAAATCCACAGGCTTTCATTCCAGTTTTTTGCCGAACACTGTACGGAATGTGCCGCTCCTGAATGTCATGACAGCTGTGATCTTTTTGAGAGAGGTTTTTCCGGGAAATGCAGAAGATTCGGAGACGGGGTCGTAGTGAAAAGAAACGCGACTCCTTTTGTTTATCATCTTGAAGTGTTGTTCAAACCATGGGGACGGTTGTTGTGTGTTGGTAATATGTTTTGTGTTGGTTTGGTAAAGTATCGCTTTCTCTCCCGTATCTTTATTGTGCTGGGGCGGTTGAGTTATCTTCTTCAGGGTGTTTTTCGTTTTCTGCCTCAGCGGCTGGGCTGGAAGATTTCGGATAAGATTCGCGGCGCAGGGAATCTGCTGCCTAGACTTCTTAACAGGTCGGCTTCTGAACCTGGTTGCCTTATGTTGATTGTCGGGAATCCGCATAAAGAATCAATAAATCTGGAGGTTTCTGTCGCAGGATTTGAGGATTCACAGGGAGGAAGGGCTTATCGCAGGACGATCGTATTGTCCAGCGGATGGAATCGAATTGAAATATCGATAAAAGAAATTGCAGGCATTATTAATTTCAAACAATTATTCCGTATCTGTCTTATACCAATTATTAATGAACCTAAAATGCTTCAGGTGCTGTATGCCGGTTTTGTTGTAAGCGGGAACAGGAACGAAAATGTGACCACATCAACTAAATCCAACAGGAAGATCAAGCTGGTGATAGTTGACCTGGACAATACCCTGTGGGATGGGATATTCGTTGAGAATATTGACCGTGAAATTGTTCCCCGTCACGGTGTTCTTGAGGCGCTCGCGGAACTCGATAGAAGGGGGATTCTATTGAGCGTTGCCAGCAGAAATAACTTTGACGATATGAAGAGAATTCTTTCGAATCTTGGTGTGTGGGATTTCTTTCTGTATCCGCAAATAAGTTGGGAACCCAAGAGTGTTGCCGTCAACAGGATCATCAATAAGCTGAATGTCGGCGGTGACGCTGTTGTTTTTGTGGATGATTCCGAGTTTGAACGGGCAGAAGTTAAGGCTGCTATACCCGGTATAAGAGTTTTTGATGATAAGATATTGCCGGAGTTACCTTTGCTTGATATTTCCGATGTCCCGGTTACCGGGGAGTCCGAAAAACGGCGATTGTTGTACAGGCAGGAGGAGTCACGGCAAGCTTCTCTTGCAGTATCTCATTTAGACTATGATGTGTTCCTTGACTTCTGTGATATACGACTGTTCCTCGAACCCCTGAACGTGGAAAATAGACAGAGGGTATTCGAGCTTGTGCAGAGAACCAATCAGTTGAACTTTTCCGGGAACCGCTATTCCGGCAAATTCCTTGAAGAATTGCTGGGACGGGAGAATGTATTGCCGGTCACGATGAGGTGTGAAGATAAATTTGGTGGTTACGGGCTGATTGGGTTCAGCTTGTTGAGATCGGACGCAGAGACTCTTGAAGTAATGGATATGATGTTCTCTTGCCGAGTACAGGGAAAGAAGATAGAGCATAGTTTTCTTGATTATGTTGCGGAGTCCGCGAAAACGTGCGGTTACGAGAAATTTATTTGCAGGTTCAAGCGTACGGCGCGTAATAGCCAGGCGGCAAAGGTGTTTGAAGATTTGAATTTTCTTCCGGTGGGGCAGTTAAGTTCCAGTGAAGTTGAGCTTTACCTGCAAATGCTTTCGGATAGGAGAACCATGCCGTTGCCTGCGAAAATAGTTGATCTTATCGATATCAAGAGTTGCATTGGAAAGATAAAATGACCGGTATGACTCGCTTTTCATGGTGTTCAGACCAATGAAGATTCTTTATTTCTGTAATCTATTTCCAGATAAGCCCGGCGCTTTCGAGCGGGTGTTGATGACCCTGGGCGGTATAATGAAGGAGCAAGGGGATATTCTAATTGTTGTTCTTGCAGGAGAACCAGCCGCTGACGTGGCTGTAATGCTTGAGGGTGCCGGGGTCCGTTGGACTGTGATAAATGGCTGGAGCGATGGGCATGGCCGGGAATATCCATGGCGTGTTTGCCTTCCGGGAATAAGGTTGATCTCTGCGGAACAACCCGATCTGGTGGCTGTGAGGTTTGGGAATGAACTTCCAAGTGTTGTTATGTGTCTTTCTTTGAAGCTGTCTGGTTTGTGGAAGTGCAAGTGGGTTTGGTTTCAGGATCAGCAGATTTGTGATCCTGTCTGTCTGGTCGGCCATGTTTCACGAATTCGTTTTTTATCTTTGTTCTTTGACCATATTGCCACAGTTTATGGAGGAGGGCGGCAATCTCTTTTATTAAGGAATGTGAATCCCGCCAAAGTAAGTGTTGTTCATAATGGATCAGGCGAGTATAGGCCGGAGAAATCGAAGGGTTGGTTCCGAAAGGAATTCGGTGTAAAGAATGACAGTGCGATAATCGTCTGTACTTCGTGGTTGATTCCGCGAAAGAGGGTTGATTTTCTACTCAGGGCTTTTGCGCGCATTATAAGGAGTTGCGGGAATGACTTCAGTAAGGCGCCGACTCTTGTCATTGTAGGTGATGGTGTAGAACGTGGTTCGCTTGAGAAAATAGCTGTCGAGTTGAACATCGATGAGAAGGTGTTTTTTCTTGGCGCGAGGAATGATGTACGTGACATCCTGCATGAATCGGATGTTTTTGCTTTAACCTCATTTGCAGAGGCTTGTGCAAATGCCATTATTGAAGCAATGTCCGTTGCGCTGCCGGTCGTAATCACGGATGTCGGTGCGGCCCGGGAACAGGTGATTGATGGTGTCAGTGGATATGTTGTTGATGTGAATGATGAGGATGGGTTTGCAGGGAGGTTATGTTCTTTGGTGTATGATGCTGGGTTACGGAAGAGAATGGGGACGGAAGCTTTTAAGAGATGGAAAGAGAATTTCACATCTCTTAAATCCGCTCAGGGACATTACGATATCTGGCGAAAGTTGATTGATCGTGTCGGATAATGGGTGTTTATGGCCGGACCTGCTGTAATTCATGTTGTCACATCTCTTGCTTTTGGAGGGCTTGAGAAATTTGTTGTCTCGCTGGTCAACGAAAGAAACGTGTGTTTCAAAAGGTCGACTAATGTTTGCTGTGTTGATGTGCCTGGCGAACTGGTGTCAGAAGTTGTTGGTAATGTTGTTTGCCTTGACGCTGACAGGTCCAAGTTTCCATGGGATTTCTCTGCAGTCAGGAAGTTAAGGGAAGTTATTGGCGATAAGTTATCGGGTAAACAAATAACTGATAACAAAGAGCAAATAACCCGTGTATCGCGGTCTGTTATTCTTCATGCTCATAACATGGCGGCTTGGCAGTATGCTGTTCTGGCTTCTATCGGTACCAACGCAAAAGTGGTTTATACACAACACGGGGTAAATGTTCATAATCAGGGATTTAAAAATAGGTTGAGAAGTGTCTTTCTATCGTGGTTTACGGACAGAATTCTGGCGGTTTCTGCAAATACAGCTGACGCAATGGCCAAGTATCAGGACATTCCACGCCGCAGAATTAAGGTCGTG
Source organism: Lentisphaerae bacterium RIFOXYA12_FULL_48_11 (assembly GCA_001804885.1). GTDB lineage: Bacteria > Verrucomicrobiota > Kiritimatiellia > UBA8416 > YA12-FULL-48-11 > YA12-FULL-48-11. The sequence continues at coordinate 13,701 of MHBM01000046.1, read as the reverse complement.
AGGAATGGAATTGATGTAAATAAGTCAACTGATACGACGAAACTGGGAAATGATGAAGTAGATGTTGGTTCAGCAATCGGAAATCTAAAATCTAAAATCGGTATTCCTCCTGGTTCTTTTGTTATTGGGTCGGTTGGTCGCCTGGATCATGTAAAGGGCTATGATGTTCTAATTTCAGCTTTTGCAGGGCTGGTCAAAGACGCTGAGAAGCAAGCGCAAAGCGACGATCAGTCTGTCTCCATTTCTCTGGTTCTTCTTCTCGTCGGCGATGGCCCGGAGCGCACGAAACTTGAGGTGCAGGCAGTGGATTTTGGAGTTAATAAGCAGGTGGTGTTCGCAGGTTATCATGGTGATGTTGGCAAATATCTGCAGGCGATGGATATTTTCGTTTTGCCATCAAGAAGCGAAGGGATTTCTATTTCCCTGCTGGAGGCATGTGCGAGTGGTTTGCCGGTAGTGGTGACTGATGCTGGCGGGAATGGTGAGGTTATTGAGAATGAGGTAACGGGACTTGTTGTCCCTTCGGACGATGACAGCGCTCTCTTGTCGGCCATTGAGAGGCTGGTCGCTGATGAAGTTCTCCGTAAAAAAATGGCTGAGGCTGCTCGTGAACGAGTCGGTGAAGAATTTGCGATTGGGAAAACCATGTTGGAATACGAGAAGATATATGAGGCGTATCGGTAGGATCATATGAAACTACTGACCATATCTAATTTATATCCGCGACCTGATCAGCCGCAGAGGGGACTCTTTAATGCCCAATTGTTCGAGGCGATGGCGAAAGAAATCGGAAGTCAGAATCCAGAATCCAGAATCCAGAATATTTGTTTTGTCCCTGAGTGGCGCCTCTGGCGCTGGCCTGAGATTGCACGGTGGTGTAATCAGTGTTCGGTATTTAGTAAACAGAACCCGGAACTGAGTATTAGAACGGTTTATCTTCCGGTCTTTTACATTCCGTTCATTGGTCGCAGTTTGAGCTGGTGGTTGTATTTGCAGGCATTGAAAAATCTGGAAGAGCAGATGTTGGAATGTGATGTTGTGTTTTCGACATGGTTGTATCCCGATGGAGTTGCCGCAACCATGATGGCCCATGCCTGCGGTCGGCGGTCGTGGATAATGGTGCAGGGCAGCGATGCTTTTCACCTGGAAAATGCTTCCCGTCGCAGGGTTGTCCTGGATGCGTGCACTAAGGCGGAGGGTGTTGTCTGTGTGTGTAAAAGCCTCGTGGACAGATTGATTGATGCTGGTGTTGAATCTGCCAAGGTTCATGTTGTGCCGAATGGTGTAAACGGTGAGTTGTTCAGGTGCAGGACGAAGGAAGAGGCCGTGAAGCAGTTATCTGTAAGCAGTTATCAGTTGTTGGCAAATGGCAGGCAGCAGTCAGGCAAAAAAGAACAAAGAACAAATAACCAATGTCGAATCATCCTTTTCGTCGGCAATTTGGTTAATGTAAAAGGTTCGGACATCATGCTGGAAGCGTTTGGACGCGTAGCGCACAGTCATCAGTCTTCTCTTCAGCCAGCAACCAGCAACCAATCTCTAATAAGGAATAACCAAAAGCAACTAAAGCTACTGTTGGTTGGCGATGGGCCAATGAGGGGAGATCTGGAGCGAAAGGCTAAGGAGCTTGGAATTGCTGACTCTGTTTTCTTTCTCGGGAGCAGGCCCCATGAGGAAGTAGCGCTTTGGATGAATGCGGCCGATTGCCTGTGTTTGCCGAGCAGGAATGAAGGGATGCCGAATGTGGTGATTGAGGCGTTAGCGTCCGGTTTGCCGGTAGTGGCAATGGATGTCGGAGGGGTGTCGGAGCTTTTGGAGAATGAGCCTGGCGCGCGAATTGTTATGGAGGGCGGGAGAGGGGATGTGGAAGGCGATAAGTCTCTGGTTGCCGATTTTGCAACAGCGATTAATGATATCCTGAAGACGAGTCATGATCGTAAGGCGATGGCGGATAGAAGCAAAGGCTGGTTTTCCTGGGATAACCAGGCAGAAACGATCCTGAAGATGATGGGGAAAGATTGATTACGCAATGCAAGAAGTGAAGCAAGAACGAAAGCAAGTCTCGGCCGATTCAAAAGTTGTATTTATGCTTCTTTTTGTCTTTGTCCTGGCATTAGTGATTAACCTGTGTGTTGGGTTCACTCTTGGTATGCAGCGTGAAATGGAAAGCGACGCGCTGTATTTTCGACAAATTGCGCAAAGTATTTCCGATGGATGCGGATATTATCACCGGGAAGGTTTTTGGCCGGACGAACCGACTATGAGCAGGTTGCCTGCCTGGCCTTTTGCGATATCACTTCTTTTCAGAACTTTCCCGGGTATTTGTCCGGATATGTCCATGCGTTTTTTGAATATAGTGCTTAATGCAGTTGTTGCCGTGTTGGTAGCCTGGCTGACAAGAATGCTCTTTCGGAATATGACGGCTTCGCTTGTGGCAGGGATTCTTTATAGCGTCCATCCGTCGGCATTGTTCCTGACATATACAGGTGAGTCGGAGATATTGTTTCTCTTACTTACTTTGAGCGGTGTAATAATGATGCTTTCGTCCGCTGGAATAAGATGGGCCGGATTCATTTTGCTGGGTGTATCATGCCTGGTAAGGGCAAATTTCATACTGTGGATAATATTCTATACTGTTCTCTGCCTTGTTATGGTTGTAAAAAGTCATTTACACGATATTACGGGTTCTCTTGGTGAAAGGAGGTGGGCAAATGATTGTTCCATATGCGATGCGAGGTTTCCTCTTTTAACTTTTACAGCTTGTGTATTGTTGTTTGCGTTATCCCCGACATTATGGATGTTGCGAAATTACAGTGTATGTGGCCATTTTCCTGTAATGAGCAGCCTGAAGGGGGAGGTACTTTATGGTGGTAATAATGTTCTAACGTGCGAGGAGTTTGAGTATTGGGGATATTGGGTGTTTCCTGACCGGATCCCCGGAGAAGTCTCCAAGGCTAATCTTGCCTTGAGAATGAATGAATACGAAATGGATGCATATTACTCCGGGAAAGGAAAGGCGTTCGTCAGGAAGAACCTCGTGCACATGCCTAGGCTATTAATTGGAAAATTTGTGAGAGCATATATTCCTTTGCCATGGAAGCTGAAACCAGGCACTGTGGCTGTTAGTTTATACCGGTGGAGTTTGTATTTGGCGGCTATTGTGGGGATAGTGTTTGCGTGGAAAAGAATGTCACATGGTTATGTTATGATCCTGTTTGCGTTGATTCTTGTAAACGTATTCACGGTGCTTGTTTTCTGGGGTTGTGCGCGGTTTGCATTTGAATTAGAGCCTTTTCTGTTGCCTCTTGCGGCTATGGGGCTTCTCAGGCTGGTGTTTCCCCGTGTCTTTTCGGGTGCAACTATTTTTGAATAGTCCGATGCTTTATGCTGGTTGACCAAAGGGAAAGATGCCTGTTGCGTGTTTGGAAGCTCTTGAATAGTATGCAGAATATTGCGAGGAAAAAATGAAGCTTTCAGTATTGATGCCGATATATAATGAGCAACGGACCTTGGACGACATTCTGGACCGGGTTCTGGCTGTGTCGCTCCCGGAAGGAATGGATATTGAGATTGTGGCGGTGGACGATCTTTCGAAAGACCGTTCGCTGGAGATACTTAGGAGGCGGGCGGCAAAAGATTCCCGCATAAAAGTCGTCTGCCACGTACAGAATATGGGTAAGGGTGCGTCCGTCCGTGATGCTATTAAAGAGGCTACCGGTGATATCGGAATAATCCAGGACGCCGATCTTGAGTATGATCCGAATGATTACTGCAAGCTGATCAAGCCGATTCTCGAGGATGATGCTGACGTTGTGTACGGCTCACGTTTTGCCTCGCCGGAATACCGTCGTGTTCTGTTCTTCTGGCACAGCGTTGCAAACAGGATGCTGACCACGCTGTCCAACATGCTTACTGATTTGAACCTTACCGACATGGAAACCTGCTACAAAGCCTTCAGAATGTCGGTTCTCAAAACTATTCCGATACGTTCCTGCAGGTTTGGTATAGAGCCGGAAATTACCGCGAAAATTGCAAAACGCCGGTTGAGAATTTATGAGACATCTGTCCGTTACAGCGGACGTACTTACCAGGAGGGTAAGAAAATAGGTCTCAAAGACGCTTTCTCGGCATTATGGACTATGCTGAAGTTTTATGTTGTAGATGATCTTTACGAGGAACGGTGGGGCGCGGCTATTCTGCAAAATATGGAAACAGCCACAAAATTCACTGCTTGGCTCATGTCTCGTATCAGGCCGTTCCTGTCAGGGGTTGTAATGGAAGTTGGCGCTGGTATCGGGAATAATGTT
>MHBM01000046.1:276-9367 GCA_001804885.1 Lentisphaerae bacterium RIFOXYA12_FULL_48_11 | reverse complement strand
ATTGCAGCGGAGCCCGATCCGGAATATGTTGCTATTCTTCAGAATGCATTCAGGGGACGTCACAGGATGGAAGTTATACAGTGGGATGTTCTTACAGATCCGCCCCAGGGCCTGACAAAAGTTGATACCATACTCTGCTCGAATGTGCTGGAACATATTCAGGATGAGAAAAAGGCGCTGGTTAATATGCGTTCCGCCTTGCGTGACGGCGGGCGCCTTATACTGGTTCTTCCTGCAGGAGAGTGGCTTTATGGCGCTACTGATTCAACTCTCGGCCATTGCCGCAGGTATAACATGTCTTCGTTTGTTCCGCGATTAACGGAGGCTGGTTTCAATGTTGAGTCATCATTGTCCATGAACAAGGTGGGCGTTATTGGCTGGTTTATTAATGGAAAGATCCTCGGGCGGAAAACGCTTGGACGTTTTCAGCTGAAAATATTCAATGCCCTTGTTCCTCTCTTTAAGATTGTTGATCCATTGCTGCCATGGACTGGTCTGTCTCTTGTCGTCGTAGCGAAAAAGAAGTAAGGAAGAGAAGTCTGTGACGGATGAGACCTGAAACGCGTAACAAAAGAAATAAACCCGGCGGTAGCTTTTCTCATTCGTTAATCGGCGTATATCTGCGTTAGTTTACGGTTAAGTAATATCTTTTTTCTGGTATTCATGGATTTTGTGATCATAGCCAATGCTTGGTCTGCGTCTGTTGATAATCCCACCAGCAAGCACCAGATTGCCATGGAGCTTGCCCGACAGGGACACAGGATACTCTGGGTAGAAGGAGCCGGAATGCGGAGCCCTTCGCTTGGATCATCATCGGATCGAAGCAGAATCCTGCATAAGATCAGCCGGGCCATTAAAGGAATAGAGAAGGTGTCGAACGGTATCTGGCGGATAGCCCCTGTCATCTGCCCCTTGCCATCACTGGGGATGGTAAGGGGTGTTAATAACCTTATTTATCGTTTAGCCATACTATCGGCAGTTGCGAAGTTGAATTTTAATAATCCAATACTTGTAAACTTTATGCCAACAGTGCCTGGGGTGTTGGCAAAGTGGGCCTGGTTAAATATTTATTACTGCGTAGACAGATGGGATGCGTTTGGCGTGTACGATTCCGGGTTGATGGCAAAGTTGGATGAGCAATGCTGTCGGGCTGCAGGTATTGTGATAGCTTCTGCAAGTGATCTTTATGAGCGATGTCGAAAACTAAACCCGAATACGCATCTAGTATCTCACGGCGTAGATTATGAACATTTTGCTTCAAGCCTCAAAGACCTGGTTTCGAGTTCACGGCCTGCTGATCTTCCACAAGGCCGAATTATCGGTTTTATAGGCCTGATTTCCGAGTGGGTAGACCAGGATCTTCTGGTGGAAATAGCGGATGAAATCCCCGACAGCAACATAGTTCTTATAGGTAAAGCGGATGTTCCGGTTGACAAGTTGGAGAAGAAAAAGAACATACATTTTTCAGGTCCAAAACCTTTCCGGGACTTGCCTTCGTATATTGCAGCGTTTGATGTGGGGATAATTCCTTTCATTGTGAACGACCTTACCCGCGCGGTTAATCCGATAAAGTTGAGGGAAATGCTTGCGGCCGGTTGTTCTGTTATTTCTACGGATTTGCCCGAGGTGGAGAAGTATAGAGGGGTCGGGATAGCGTGCGATCGACCGGAATTCGTCAGGTTGGTCAAGGAGCTGTTGGATTGTCCCCTGATAAAAGAACAGAAACAGTCTATAAGCGATATGGTTAAGAATGAAACATGGGAAGAAAAGGTAAAGCAGATTCTAGGGTTGGTGCGATCACCTAAAGACAAGAATACGACTGACAAGTAATGATACGATTGTCAAAAAATCAAATCGCTTGGATGGTGGCAGGGGTTGTTTTTGTTGTTATTCTGGCGTGGCCGGTTGAAAACTGGCTGGAATATCGCGAGAAGCACGCTTCTGGTAAGAAGCTTCCAGATGCCGTGTATCTGGTGGCAGGATCAATAGATCAGGACAGGCGGATTGATGCCCTGATCAACTTTTTGTCGTTTTCCATAACTAATTCTGCTGCAAAAGATACAGGGATAATTGTACTTGTTGGAAATGATAGGTTGAAAAGCCGTTGGTCCAGGGAAGAACAGACAAATCTTACAAGAGCAGAATGGGGTGTAAAGATCTTACAGAACATGCTGAAGATGAAGATTCGTACCGCCGGAGCGGGGCTCCTACAGAAAGAGCCTGCTGCGCGAGTGGAAATTGTTCCAGGAAAATTTGGCGGCACTGACGGCGAGATGGAGGCTCTGGGAAGTTATCTGTGGAATCACAAAGAAATAAAGAGGCTGGTGCTTGTTACATCACCATTTCATGTCAGGCGAACATTGCAAAGACTTTCAATGTATCAGCCGAATGTCGTGGCGGTTGAGGTTGTTACGGCAAAAGAAGAATGGACTGATCGCGCGCCTTGGACTGTGCTGGGTGAGATAGTAAAGATGGGGCGTGATTCGCTTGGATTCTCGCGAGTGCCATTGCTTTCGAGGAGGGTACGGTAGAAATATGATTTTCGAATGCCGATTTCCGAATGATGAATGAATAGCAACATAGATTGGTTTTCTAACAGTGTGTTATTATGAACAGCGACAATAAAATGAGTCTGTTCGGGCTGATCAAGTCAGATATCAGGGCGAAGGCAGAGTGGCTTTATGGTTCTGTGTCGACGCGAAATATATTGAAGGCGTTGTTTACAGATGGGACGTTTGCCATGGTGATGTATCGTTTCATGCAGGCGTCACAGAGAATCGGGCTTGTTCCTTTTGCCATGATATTCAATAAGCTTAATGCTTTTTTCGGAAGGTGTATAATAGGTCGAGGAGCCCAGTTTGGTCCGGCATTTGTGTTGATTCACAGCTATGGCGTGGTCATTAACAGCTCAGTCAAGGGCGGGTCAAATATCAAGCTGGAACATGCGGTCACGATTGGGGCGGAAAAGGATAAATCTCCTGCTCTGGGTGATAACGTTTTTGTCGGGGCAGGTGCAAAGATCATCGGCGGGATGAAGATCGGCAGTAATGTAAAGATTGGAGCGAATGCTGTGGTAATCATTGATGTGCCTGATGGTTCAACGGCTGTTGGAATACCGGCCAAAATTGTGAAAGAAGGCTAAAACTGAGAAGAAGTTACAAAGGCACAGAGGTGCCAATAGAAAGCAGAATTCAGCACGAAACTCCAGCAATCTGAAACAATGCATCTCCTTTTGATAATCCTTTTATTTCTATTGTTGTACACCTGGTTTGTCTACCCGGTATTGCTGATGCTCCTGAGCTGGGGTTGCGCAAGACGCAAGGAGGAGGAATATCGTGGCTCGGTGAATATCCCGGTTGTAATACTGTTTGCGGCATATAACGAAGAGAAGGTTGTTCGCTCGCGGCTTGAGAATCTTATTCAGGTCGGGAGTCGGGACTCGGGAGTCAAAAGTCAGATTTTGGTGGGGATTGATTGTTCGACGGATAAGACCGCAGAGGTTGCCCATGAGTTTGCAGCCGCGCATGAGAATATCCATGTGGTGGAATTCAAACAGCGCAGAGGCAAGGTTGCGGTATTGAAAGATTTGGTGAGAAAAAGCCGGGAGGATATTAACCGCAGATTAACGCAGATTAACTCTGGTGAAAACAGTGATTACTTGTTGGTGTTTACTGATGCCAACACAATGTTCAAACAGGAGGCCATTGGGAAACTGTTGGCTCATTTCTCCAATCCGCGTGTTGGCGGCGTATGCGGACGATTGGAATTCAGGGAAAATGAAGAAGCCGGAAATCAGAAGTCAGGTTCAGAGGGTTTCTACTGGCGTTGGGAAACCCAGCTGAAGGTGATGGAGAGCAGGCTTGATTCCTGTCTCGGCGCAAATGGTGCCATCTATGCCGTAAGAAGCAACCTGTTTTCTGACGATGTTCCCGAGAATACTATTGTAGATGATTTTGTGATTGGGATGAAAGTTCGTGAACAGGGATTCAGAATGCTTTATGAGCCTGATGCGGTAGCAGAAGAAGCATTTCCTGAGCAGAAATATGAATGGAACAGGAGAGTGCGTATAGGTGCTGGAGATTTTCAAGCTTTAGTGTTATGTCGCAGATGCCTGTTGCCGCAATATGGGGTCTTTGCGTGGCAGTTCTGGTCGCACAAGGTATTACGCTGGCTTACACCGCATGCGGTTCTGTTCCTGGTTGCAAGTTCCTTGTTTATTGTTGTTGAGGAAGGGTTTTGTCCTGCAAGTTATCTGTCCCTTGCAGTACTGGTTGGGACGATGGTCTTCGTGTTATTTTCTGGTATTGGAAAAATGATTGGCCCTGCTGTGGACAATTTTGTTGGCCGGTCTTTCAGGATGTGTAACTATTTTCTTACAATGAATATGGCTCTCCTTGCCGGTTCTGTACGGTTTCTTTGGGGTGATTTAAAGGGGTACTGGGATCGGACACCAAGAGGGTGAAGACATTTGCGAATAATGAAGAACCCTGAACGACGAAATGCCGAATGAAAAGAAGACTCCAGCCTCAAGACTATAGACTTGAGACTCTGAAACACCGACTTTGAACTCTCATGTTTCGAGCGATTGACAAATGGATGGCGGGTTATGTCAGGTCTGCATTTCAAAAACCGCGGAACGTGGCAGGTTTGAAGCACCTGATGTTCTGTGTGGCTGATCATTTTGAACCATTCCGTCAGAATACACCAAAGCAGGCGGCTATGGCGCTGGTTGATCGCTGGTTTCATGATTTGCCCATTGTCATTGAGAAATATTGCGATGCCGATGGTAGAAAGCCTCAGCATACATTTTTCTACCCCCAGGAGGAATATGACTTTGACTGTGTTGAGAAACTATCCGGATTATGCAGTTCCGGTGCCGGGGAGGTGGAAATACATCTTCATCATCGCAACGATACAAAACAGGGGCTTAGGTCCAAACTGGAAAACTTCCGTGATACCTTGCGGAATAAGCATGGTCTGCTCGGAAAAGATGGGGAAGGCAAAACCAGGTATGGATTCATTCATGGCAACTGGGCGCTATGCAATTCCAGGCCGGATGGTGACTGGTGCGGTGTGAATGAAGAGATCGGTGTTTTGCGGCAGACAGGTTGTTATGCTGATTTTACTTTCCCTTCGGCCCCGTCGCCAACTCAACCGGGAAAAGTTAATGAGATCTATTATGCCCGAGACTGTCAGGGTAATCAGGGTGGGCATGAGTACTGTGGTAATGTAAATGCAATAGGTGTTCGGCAATCTGCAATGGACAATACCCTTCCCCTCATTACCGGTCCGCTTGCTCTTGACTGGCGAAGGCGGAAATGGGGTGTTTTCCCAAGGATGGATAACGGTGCGATTACGGCAGTAAATCCTCTTTTGCCAGACAGGATTGATTTATGGGTGAGCCGGCATATTCATGTTGAAGGACGTCCGGAATGGGTGTTTGTAAAAATATATGCCCACGGTTGTCAGCAGAATGATATGGACAGTCTATTAGGAGAATCAATGTTTCATGCATATGACTACCTTCATAATTCGTTCAATGACGGGAAGAAATGGAGCCTTCATTATGTCACAGCCCGTGAAATGTATAATGTCGTCAAGGCGGCTGAAGCAGGAAAGAACGGTAATCCGGGTGATTACAGGGATTTTGAAGTATCGAAACCCGCCATGTTTAATCTGAAGCTGGGTTAATAGACAACAATTGTTTACGGTATGGAATGTTCTTGTGTGTTATTTGCATGAAGCTATTATGTGAACAGGTATGAGGCGTTAGTCAAAAGGGTTGCTTAATGAGTTATTATAAGGCCTTGGGTTTAGATAAAGAGCCATTCTCATCCAGCCCCGATCCGGCTTTTTTCTTTCTTTCCAAAGAACACAAGGCGGCATTGTGCCGCCTTCAGGTTTCACTGAAGCTGAAAAGAGGGTTAAGTGTAATAATGGGTGATGTCGGTACGGGCAAGACAACGCTCAGCCGGAAACTGGCCCGGGTTTTGAACGAGGATAAAGATGTCCTTTTTCATATGATTCTTAATCCCTATTTCAAAACGGACACCCAGTTTCTTTCACGCCTTGCCATCCTTTTTCACCTGGATATGCCGGCAAAGTCTTCTGAACTGGACTATATTGAAGCGATAGAAAGGTATTTGTTTCATACGGGTGTTGAACGCCAGAAGACTGTTGTTCTACTTATAGATGAGGCTCAGATATTGCCCGATTTTGTCCTTGAAATTCTGCGGATACTGCTGAATTACGAAACGAATGAATACAAGATTCTCCAGCTTATTCTTGTCGGGCAGATGGAACTGTTGCCGCGAATCAGCCGGATTAAGAATTTCTGGGACAGGATCACATTGAAGTATGTCATCAACCCTATTGGTGAAGATGAAGTATGTCGCATGATTGATTTCCGCCTGAAAGAGGCGGGTTTTAAGGGGCGACAACATCTTTTCTCGCATGAAGCGGTAATGATGATATGGAAGTACACACAGGGATATCCGAGGAAACTGGCGTTAATGTGTCATAATGCATTGGAAAATCTTGTCATGTATGATAGGAAAATCGTTGATGAAGCACTTGTGGCAGGGTTGATAGAGTCAGAGATAAAGCCGGTTGTGAGGAGTTAGGGAAATGGGAATGGTTGATGATAAAATCTCTCCCGAAGAGAAGCTGTTACAAGTTATCAAGGGCGATAATGTTGCCGTTCAGTCCAATTCAAAAACTGGAATAGGTTCTTCGGTGGTCCCTCCTCTTTCTTCTGTGCTCGAATCCATTATTAATGCTCCAAGTCCTGTACGTTCTGGTTTACCTGTTGCGCCGGCGGTGTCCTCTGCCCGTATGGCCAGTAGTAAGCCTTTATCATATCAGGAACAACAGACAATGATTCGTAATCTTGCTACAACTTATTCGGTTGCTGTTCAGTCAAAGTCTTCTCCTGTGCCAGTACCACCGGTAGTTACTCCTGTTTTTTCTTCAGTGCCAAAACCACAACCAGTTGTGCAACCTGTTGTGCCTGTAAAAACGGCTACGGCAACAACAGGAGCAGTCCAGGGTTCTGTAAAGAATGAATCTGTTTCTTCGGGTTTACCTGAACAGAAAGCAGGGCCAACTGCAGTCAAGGCTGTGGTAGAAGCTATGCCGATTGCGTCAAAAACTGTACCAGCCAAAGAATCACCACCGTCCAAGCCGGGAGATGTTTCTGTCGCAACATCAATTGCCCCTCCTGTTAGTAGAGCGGCGATGCCGGTGATTCCCTCTTCAGGTGTCGTTCAGCCTGTTGATAAATCTGCTATCTCCCCGCCGGCAACAAAGGTGAATCCTGTTGCACCGCCCGCGTCAAAACCGGTTGTACCACCACCGGCTGCTCAGCCAATACATAAATCTGTTTCACCTCCGGTAGCCAAAGTGGAGCAAAAGCCTGTAACTGCTGCCCCTGTTCAATCTGTGAAATCAGAGCCTCAGGCAGTGAAGGAACAACCTAAGCCGGTAGCCGCAACACCTCTCAAGGCTGTGGCGCCTCCGTCAAAACCGGAAGAACCTGCGAAGTTGCAGCCAGCTTCAAAAGTTGAATCTAAAACTGTTCCGCCTCAGCCTGCGGCTCCTTCAAGGGCACAAGTATCGCCTTCAGCAGTAAATCCGGCAGAAGTTCCCAAACCCAAGCCGTCTGTTCCCGTTGTACCGCCTCAAGTTGCTGTGGCGTCAAAAAGTGTTGAAGTAAAAACGCAACCTAAACCTGAGATCAAACCAGCGACAACTGTTACTGCAAAACCTTCCGCACCACCTGAGAAACCAAAAGTTGCGGCATCTGCGTCGGTTGAGGAAAAACCCAAACTTAAAGTCGCAAAATCAGACACATCTGCTGTGCAGGATATACCCAAGTCTGTCGAGGCGAAAGTTAACCTAAAGGCGGTATCTGTAGAAGACCCCGGCGATGTAGCCTTGCCTCCTCCTGTTATTATTGCCAAGAAACCAGAGGAAAAAAAGAAACACATTATTCGGAATGTTAATCTTGGATTGGTGGCTGCCATATTATTATTGATAGCATTTTCTGTAAGCGAAATTTTTGCAAAACTCAGGACGGATGAACAGCTTAGCCAGGTTCCGGATGCTGTTGAGCCAGTGGATCCTGACCAGAATGGTCAGGATCTTGGTCAAATCTACAAGCTCCCGGCTCTTGAAACAATAGTTCAGGCGATGGGAGATCGGCCGATGTTGTCCATGCCGGGTCAAAGATTAAAAGAAACCCCTGCTGAAGGGCCCGAGAAAGCGCCTCAGGTAATGGATTGGATGAAATATGTTCAGGATAGCATAAAGCTTATGGGTTTTTCTGGAAGCCAGGCTGAAGGGACTCAGCAGGCTATTATCCAGGAAGGTAAGGACAAGGACAGCAGAATCAATTTCTTCAAGCCTGGTCAGAAAGTTCAGATACAGGGCCGGGACATTCAGGTTGAGAGTATCAGGGATGACCAGGTTATTCTGACCGATGGCAAACGGAAAATGACATTAAAATAACAGGTTCAAGCGTTGGTTATCAGTACCCATTCCTTAGTAAATCCCGACTTGCGTTACTTCGCCATATATAGTAAAGCACACCCCAAATATGGTCGTGGGGTTGTGTATGATTTTGTGCACCGGGTGTGGCGAGAACTGTGTGGAACATGAAGAAAGCTTTTATTAAAAAGAGCATTACAGTTGTTATTCTGATTTTCTGTGCTTCGAAAATCGTTTTTGCGCAGGAAACTGCATCAGAGAAACCTGTCGCGACAGTGTCGCAGGAGATTGTCCAGCCAGCTGCTTCAGTTGAGACCCCTAAGCTGCCAGCTTCTAATTCCCTGCGTGTTATGCCCAAAAGACTGAAGGATTACGATCTGCCTGGGCTTCAGCAGAAAGTTTATCTGAAGTCGGTTACTTCCTGGGATATTGTACAGCTGATTGACATTCTTGCCCGCGAAGGAAAGCTCAACAATATTGTTGTTGGCAAGAATGTGACCGGCACCACGAAGCTGCAATTCGACGGTGTGACTGTGGGGGATGCCCTCGAAGTTGTCCTGGCTGTGAATAATCTTGCCTATGAAATCACGGGAGGGATCATAAA
>MHBM01000046.1:0-259 GCA_001804885.1 Lentisphaerae bacterium RIFOXYA12_FULL_48_11 | reverse complement strand
AGGGAAATAATGTATTGCCCCTTCTCCAGATGCAGATGAATAACAAATAACGCCCGGAATCATGCAAAACCAAAAATTAATAATTCAGTCTGTAATTCTTGTGGTACTGCTTATAGTCGTCATTGATGCCCTGTACCTTGTAAACGAAACCGAACAGGTAGTAATCACCCAGTTCGGGAAGCCAGTGGGAGAAGCAAAGATCACCCCGGGACTGAAAATAAAGGTCCCATTTGTCCAGAAGATAAATTTCTTTGAAAAG
>MHBM01000045.1:26116-31594 GCA_001804885.1 Lentisphaerae bacterium RIFOXYA12_FULL_48_11 | reverse complement strand
AAGGTATCAGGAACGGCTCGCCAGGTATGTAACAGCGATGCGCAATGAGAAGCCTGACAAAATCCCTATACGTCCTTTTGTCGCTGAATTCACATCCAAATATGCCGGTTTCACATGCCAGGATGTTGCTCATGATTACAACAATGCTTTCATTGCAGCGCGGAAATGTGCGGCTGACTTTGACTGGGATGCAGTGGTAGGCAACATGGTGTACGTCTGGACTGGTCTGGCACAGGCAATAGGTCTGAAATATTATGCCATACCTGGAATTCATATCCCCCCTGACACAGGATTCCAGTACCGTGAGCCAGGAGAAGAGGATGCCTTCATGAAGGCAGATGAATACGATGCGCTGATAGACGATCCAACAGGTTTTCTTTACAACGTCTGGCTCCCTCGTGTTTCCACGGAGATCAGTGAAATAGGAAAGCCATCGACATACCGCAATAATCTGGCTTTGGTCAAAGGTGCGATGGCCATGTTGAGTTATTTTTATGGGTTTGGGACCCAAAATGCTCTGCTTCGCTCTGAGTCCGGTACAGTTTCCTCGATAGCGGGAATTTTTAAGGCACCTTTTGATATAATTGCAGATAAGCTACGCGGATATATTGGACTGACAATGGACATGATCGAACAACCAGAGAAGGTTCTCAAAGCCTGCGAGGCTCTTATGCCGCATCTTTACAACGTTGCCCTGACGTCGGCTGATCCGAATTGTCAGGTGCCTATAGGTTACTGGATGCATCGCGGTTGTGTTCCGTTTGTATCGAAGGGTACTTTTGAATCACATTACTGGCCGACAGTGAAACCTATAATTGAGGAATTATGGAAGAAGGGGCATCAAACTCTTTTCTACGCGGAAGGCAAATGGGATGAACATCTGAAAAGTTTCACGGAGCTACCGGATCGCAGTATTGTATATCACGTTGACCGGGGTGATATTTTTAAAGCACATGACGTCTTGGGAGATAAATTCTGTTTGAGCGGCGGTATTTCCAATTTTCTTCTTTCATACAAAACACCGGATGATGTGCGTGAGTGCTGCAAGAAGGTGATTGATGGTGTTGCCAAGGATGGCGGTTACATCATGGATGCGAGCGCGATAATGCAGAATGACACGAAAGTTGAAAATCTGAAGGCCTTGACCGATTTTACCCGTGAATATGGTGTTTATTCATCTGGTTCTGTTAAGCTTTCTCCATCTGATAAGCGCCAGGTTGTGCCTGAGCCAGGCATGAAATACGGTTCTGGATATGGCATGGTTGCTAGTCTACAGCCGAAAGTGCCTGCCGGCGTCTGTATCCCGTGGGAACAAAAAGTTAAAGAAATTCCGCAGATAACAGGGAACAGGGAACTTGTGGAGACAATCTGGAATAATGTCGAGGGCTTCGGTAACATGTTTATATGGCAGTGTCTGCTTTCGTTTTAGTTTGTTTGTTTGATTTTCTTGAACATTTCGTACGCTTCATCTCAATCCTTGCCGAAAAGGGTACAAAATGTGTTTTCGACAAGGTGGGGCGTGATACTCATTAATGCGATTCCAATATGAGTAAAGGCATATATCGGTTTTATTCTGGTGTTGTTACAGGCAAATGCAAGGGGGTGTGTTAAATTATGACTATTACAGATGTAAAAATTTCGCGCCGGAATTTTCTGAGAGGTGCCACAGTGTTGGGCGTTACGGCTGCATGTTCCACTATATTACCATCATCTGTATTCGGTGCTGATGGTAAACCTTTGCCGTCCAATCGTATCACAATGGGGTTTATTGGCACTGGAAGTCATGGAACTGGCGTGAACCTCAGAACGTTCCTTCAGAACGCAGATGCACAGGTCCTCGCGGTTTGTGATGTCGATAGAGAGCACTGCAGAAAAGCCTGTGAGTTGACAAATGAACATTACAAGAACAGTGATTGCAAGCAATACGGTGATTTTCGTGAAATTATTGAGCGAAAGGATATTGATGCCGTTATGATTTCGACGCCAGACCACTGGCATGTACCGATTTCTCTTATGGCGATGCGTGCTGGCAAGGATGTGATCTGCGAAAAGCCAACTCTTACGATAGAGGAGGGGCGCGTACTTAGTGATACTGTCAAACGGCTAGGCGCGGTGTTTCAAACCTCTACCGAAGATCGTTCCGTTGTACAGTATCACCGTATGGCTGAACTGGTCCGAAACGGCCGGATTGGCAAATTACATACAGTGAAAGTAACTCTGCCCAACTGGAGTGGGGCATCGCCCGAGATGCAGAAGCCGGTGCCTGTACCGGAAGGATTCGACTATGAAATGTGGTTGGGCCCTGCTCCTTATGCTGCGTATGCGCCGGGCAGATGTCACTGGCATTTTCGCTGGATTCGCGATTATTCAGCCGGCATGCTGGCTGACTGGGGCACCCATATGGTTGACACGGCGCAATGGGCAAACAACACTGAATTTACCGGGCCGCTGGAGATCGATGGCAAGGCTGAGTTTCCGACCGAGGGAATTTACAATGCAGCCAGGAATTTCCATTTGGAATACACGTATGCCAATGGAGTGAAGCTGCTGGTTGACAGCGGTGGAACTGGATTGCGGTTCGAAGGGACGGAGGGGTGGGTGAGCAATGCCAGCTGGCGTGCGCCGGTTGAAGCCAGTTCGCGAAAAATTCTTGAGAGTGTGATTCGTCCAGAGGAGACGCATCTTTACACCTGTTCGGGTGGCGAACACAGAAACTTCCTTGACTGTGTAAAGTCGCGTCGTAATCCATATTTCCCTGCGGAGATAGCGCACCGGCTATGTACGCTCTTGCATGCAGGAAATATTGCAATGCTGCTTGGCAGGAAGCTGCATTGGAACCCGGAGAAGGAAGAATTTCTCAACGATGTTACAGCAAACCAGATGCGGTCCCGTTCAATGCGTGCACCGTGGACTCTGTAGGTTTATTGGAGGAATGACTCATGATTAGTAAACGAACTATATCCATGTTTCGAGGGATGTGGATTGGAATCTTGTTGGTGGTTAGTGCTTCTTGCCTGTCAGATCGGGCAGGGGCGGAAGTGGATCCATATCTAGAATTAGTATCATTTGATTTTGGCAGCACTTCTACCGCACCTGCTATGATCGAAAAGGAGTTTCGTGACGGTGGACCGGATGTTTATAGGAAGGTTGAGGCAAAGCTTCTGGCTGTGCTTGCAAAACCTGAAATTACAGATGCATGCAGGAAAACAGTTTGCGAAGACTTGAGGATTATCGGTTCGGCGCTTAGTGTTAAGCCGTTGTCGGTTCTTCTGGCTGATGAAAAGACGGCAGATCTTGCCCGCCTGGCCCTGGAATCAATTCCGGGCAGAAAGGTTGATTCCATCCTGCTCAAAACCCTGAAATCATGCCGTGGCAGAAAACAAATAGGCATAATCCAGACACTGGCAACGCGCCGGAATCCTAAACTTGCGGATGTGTTAAAGGGTTATTTGTCTTCAGATAATACCGATTTGATTCGTGCATCACTGCATGCACTCGCGCGTGTCGGCGGTGAAGATGCGCTGATGGTTCTGAAATCTGCTGAATTGTCTGGCGAGTTTCAGCCATTGCGTGAGCTGGCAATGATGGATGCAGTATATAATCTTGCAGCGAATGGTGGAAGGAAAAAAGCTCTTGCGATTTTTGAACATCAATATAAAGCCGGCACATATCTGCCTGCGGTTATTAGTGCGTTCAATGGTCTGATTGATTATGGTCCAGATCCAGTGAGTATCTTTGCCGCCGCTCTGAAGGATCAGCGAAAATTACTGGCGTTGGCAGCGGCGAAAGCATCGATGAGGATGACTAATGAAGGAATAGCTAAGATTCTGTGTGAGGCTTTTTCGTCTGTGCAGCCCGAGGTGCAAATCGCAATCGTGCGTGCTCTGGCCGAGAGAGGTGACAGGGTGGGATTACCTGTCATCAGGAGCGCCATGGTCGGTGCAGACAAGGTGGTACAGGCTGAGGCTGTAGCTGCATGTGAGAAAATAGGTGATGTAACAGTTGTTAATGATCTTATGGTATTGGCGATGGGTGGAATGCCAGGTGCGCAACAGGCCCTCTCCCGTTTAAATGATGCAGAAGTTAATGGATTGTTGGTGAAACTGCTGGATGATCCTGATCCTGCGAAAGTGCGTATTGCGGCAATAGGGCTTAAATTACGTGATGATTTGTCGGCATTGCCCAGGCTTATGAAAATGGCTGAAAGCGACAAGTCTGAGTTGCGAACTGTTTCATTTGAGGCTCTTGAAGGTTTTGCTGGTGAAAACGAAATACCGTCGCTGATTGCATTACTGGGGAAGACGTCTGTATTTAGCGAGCAGGATCGAATTGCTTCAATCCTCTGGAAAGCTACCAGGTTGATGGAAAATGAGGATGCAAGGTTTCGTAAGTTGTGGGGTGATGTGGGAAGTTGTTCGGATCAGGTTAAGGTTGCGGTTCTGCCTCTCGCAAGTGCAGCAGGAGGCGCCGAACCAATTAAGGTTGTGGTAGATTTTCTGGGAGCAGAATCTGAGGTTATAAAAGACCGCGCTGCACGTACGCTGTTTAAATGGCCGAATGACGAGGCTGTTAAGCCGCTGGTTAATCTGATCAAAGAAAGTAATAATTCGAAATACAAGATTCTGGGGATGCAGGCTGTAGTTAGGATACTGACAGACAAGAGATGTAAGGAACCGATTAAGCAGCGGGTTGAGACTCTTAATGAAATCTTGCCGTTAATGGAAAGACCGGAGGATAGGCAGTCTGTTCAGAGTGCAATAACGCGAATAAATGATTCTCAAGGCAAGAAATAGGAAAAAATCATGAATAAGCGTAATATCCTGTTGATTGTCTGTTCCTTGATACTTGCTGCCGTATTGATGCACAATAGTCTTGGCCAAGATGAAGTACCCGGTTCGAGCCCATTCTTTGCAATGGATACATGTGCTCCGACGGGGCAGATGAGCCTTATCAAAAATTGGGGATATGCCGGCTTTTCGTGGCGTCCTGGACCTGAAATGGGTCAGATTATAAAGGATGCTGCTAGGCTGAACTTGAAGGTCTATTCCGTGTATGCTGGTTTGACTCTAAACAGTGATGGACTTTCTGGAGATCATTTATCTACGATAACAGCTCTGAAAGATAAGGGTGTCATGATCTGGCTGCCAATCATGAGTAAAGACTTTAAAGTGTCTTCTTCGGATGGAGATGCTGTTGCCGTTCCGGATCTTCGGAGAATAGCTGACAGTGCAGCCAGTAACAATGTGCGCATAGCACTTTATCCGCACACAGGGTTCTGGGTGGAGCGTATACAGGATGCTGTCCGAATTGCAAAGAAAGTCAACCGCCCCAATTTTGGCGTAACTTTTAATCTTTGCCATTGCCTGATGGTCGGTGACGAGGAGAAAATACCAGAACTTCTGACAGAATCTCTGCCGTATCTTTTTCTTGTTACCATTAATGGTGCTGACACCGGTGCGGGGCGTACCAAATGGGACC
>MHBM01000045.1:13036-26098 GCA_001804885.1 Lentisphaerae bacterium RIFOXYA12_FULL_48_11 | reverse complement strand
ACGAGGGTAGCAAGGACCTCTTGCCTGTTCTGAAAAGGCTGAAAAATCTAGGATATCGCGGGCCGATAGGATTACAGGGCTATGGCGTCAAATTACCGGAAGGTGAAAATTTAAAGCGATCATGGGCCGCTTGGCAAAAGTTGAACAAGCGTCTTGCTGAAGAAAATAATTAATGCAGCTTGTTGACTTCTGGAGGGCGGATATTTTCAGTAACCGTTTTATGCGCGATACGCTGAAGAATCATGATCTTGTCTTGTTTTATGTGGTTTGGCACGAATGTGTTGCCAACAATACTTTTCCCGAAAAGAGTTTCATACCACACGGCAGCGGCAAGATATTCTCCTGCAGGTCCTGCATGGTGGCCGTCTATGTTAAGCTTCCATTTGTTTCCTGCTTTTTTCCAGCTGTAACCTGCATGTAGTGAATGTGTTTGGTCGGGCAAGTCCGGATATTGTGTTCTTTTGTAGTCGAATTTAGGGTCAGGGAATACACCTTTCCAGTCCGGATCAGTCCTTGCGTTCTCAAATGCATCACCCGATGGTATAATCCTGCAACCCAGCTCGCTTGCGATTGTTTCGTAGGCGTTCCTCACTCTCCAGTACATTTCCTGCTGGGTCATTGTCTTTTTGAACAGGGGATCATCTTCGCGATATGCCCAGGTTTCGTGAATAAGTAATGCAGCCTGTGGGTTTTTCCCCTTTATGTAGTCATGGAGCAGTTTCGCATACGGCCTGTATGTTTCGATTTTGAAGCTGTACATGCTGTATTGCTGGATTGTTACAAAATCCCATTTTTCTGCGGTAAGGGCGGACCATGCTGAGGCCATTACCTGGGTCGATCCTTTTTGAAATGCTTCCGCATTCTTCCAGTGTTTTTCCAGGGGGCATCCGCCTATACAGATGTGCTGGAAAGTAAGCTGGTCGCCTGCTGCCTTGACTATATCCGGCAGATAACGGGTTGCATTCTTTGAAAAGCTGTTTCCTATTGCCAGCAGCCGTACATGCCTGGAAGGGGATGACGAGGCTTTTTCATCGGCATTGGTTTGTTCTGCTGAAGAAAGCGTAATGCAAAATGCTGATACCAGAACTCTTGCATATATTGACTTAAGTATCGTGTTCATCATTACCTTTCTATAAACAAAAATATTATAATACGGGGCGTTGCAATATAACAGGATGTGACGGCTGTACGAATATTGTGGAAAATAAACAGCACCACCGAAAACGTAATTGTCGACACCAGGCAATTCAAGTTTTAGCCTTAGGCTCCAGGTGCATTGTAGGAGAGTGGATCGAGGCATGAGCCTGCCGGCCAGGCCCTGGTGGCAAGTTCCCTGTCGAGCATTATCAGGCCGTCCTTTGAGTTTCCAAGCATTTCAAGCTGTTGTTTGATGCGGCTGGTATTTGATTCCTCTTCAATTTGTTCCTTTACGAACCAGCCGAGCAAAGGCTCTGATGAGAATTCACCTTCCTTGCGTGCTATTGCCATGAGTTTGTGAATCTTTGAAGTAATAAAAAGTTCATGATCATAGGCGTCTTTGAAAGCTTCAAGGGGGGACGAGAACTTGGTTTTGTGCTGTTTCAGATCCAGAAGTTCTACGGTACCTCCGCATTCAATAATGTGATCGAAGAATTTCATTGCATGCATTTGTTCTTCATGGCTCTGGACCCGCATCCAGTGTGCCATTCCGTCGAGATTCTGGGAGTGAAAGTAGGCGACCATAGAAAGATAGATATAGTAGGATTCCAGTTCATGCTTTATCTGTTCGTTCATTGCATCGCGAAGTTTTTTGCCGATCATGATTTTCCACCTCCATTTGTATGTTTTTCACAGATTACCTGCGAGTTAGTGCCACCGCAACAGAAAATGATGAATCATAAATTACCGATATCAGGAACATCTCTTACAGAAGGGGGTACTTCAAAGAATTCCTGCGGCTTAAAAGCAAATACCATTGCCACAATATTACTGGGGAATGTTTCGTACTTGTTGCGATAATCCCTTATGTTTCCATTAAAGAATCTGCGAGCTGCTTGTATACGATCCTCGGTATTGATCAGTTCCTTTTGCAATTCAAGGAAATGTTTATCTGCTTTTAGGTCAGGATATTTTTCTACAATGGCAAGCATCTGCTTCATTGCGTCTACAAGTTTAACTTCGTCAACAGCCTGCTCACGGGGCGTGCCGTTGTTTGCTGCGCAACGCGTACGTAATTCTGTAACACGTTCGAGTACTTCTTTTTCGTGCGTTGCATACCCCTTTACTGTCGCCACCAGGTTTGGGATGAGATCATACCTGCGCTTGAGCTCTGTATCGATATTGCTCCATGACTCGCTTATGTAATTCTTTAGAGCGACCAATGTGTTATAAGTGATAATAATAAAAATTACAGGGACGGCGATTAATGCCGCTATTATAATTATAATTTCCAACGTCATCCCCTTTCAAAAAGGTAATTAGGCATACGGGAACGTATTTCCAGCATACGGTCCAGATTTGATTCGATCTTTTCAATGTCCAGCTGAGAATCGAAGAGTAGGGCCATAACATTGTACTCGATTTCCAGGGAAAGGTCTTTGTTCTGGAGCAGGTAGTCGATCATCCTTGCGTTGCAAATGTCATAAGCAGATTTCTTGTCCGGGGATCTGACGCAGAAACAGCGCGAGAATTCCGCCGATTCGAAATCGATATCGTCATAGCCAAATGCCTGGGCAATCTTGGAGAAAATGCCTTCACGGGTGATGGTGATTTCCGGGAATGTGACAGGTAAGTCGAGCGTTAACAGAGAGAAATAGTGGTGGTGGGTTTTTCTGCGACCTTTTGAGTCTGTTGAGTGTGTCTCGTAATGATAGTCAGAAGCAAGAACCTGTTGGTTTTTGTATTTTCCGCAGAGCGTGTTGAACATGTATCGATTGCTGCCCTGTGCGAGTTTGTTGAGAAATGCATATTTTGTAGCAAAAACGTAATTCTTGGATTCGTTAAAAGAAAGTCCCAACCTGGTTGCCAGAGCTTTGAACGCTTCCCTGCGTCTCCTGTTGGCAGTATAGCCAATGATCCCAAAAACAATAATCAGGATAATGATGATTATAAATGGTATAAAATCTGTCTGCATTGCAATAAATGTAACTTAGTTTCTTCTTGCATGCAAGAATGGCGATGTATGAAAAGGGGCCTCTCGTTATAATCCTAATCCAGTAATCTTTTGGCGCCCTGGAGTTTGCGGATTTCTTCGATATCCTGGGTGCATTCCATGCAGCCAAGATATTTTCCACTGTAATCGCGCAGTGCAAAAAAATCTATCAGTATCTTGTGTTTCTGCTTTTCCGGCCCAATAGGAATATCTATCCAGAAACGTGCCTTGTCCCGTTTGCCGACTCTCATTTCTTCTACGATTTGTATGACCTTGTCGAGGCTTTCCCCGGGGTGACATTCTCTGAAGTTAGCACCCATTGAAGTGAGTGGTCTCTTGAATATCCTCTTGTCATGCTGATTCCATCCTATGACTTCATCGTTAGCATCAATGACCGTAATTTCCAGGGGTAGAGACTCTATCAGCGCGTTGATAACTTTTTCGTCCATCCTGTCGATTTGCATTCATCTTCTCCTGTAACAAATTACTTATTTCCCGAGTGCAGTTTCAAGTGCCAGCAGACAGTAGGATGTCACAAGCACTGGATCACCTTCCCAGTAGCGGGCTTCGGCATTTTCCCAGAATCCTTCGCCGGTTGCAGAATCTGTCTTCTGCAGGGAAATAAGTTTCTTTGCCAGTTCCGATTGCCAGTTCAGGAGGGACCCATCTTTTAATTGGATGGCATTGGTGCCATATGCGTTCAGGGTACGGCTGAGAACATTGTAGAAGAAGTACTTGCCATTGGCGCCCATGCCTGGATTTTCCTCCAGAGTCCAGTGCCTTTTCGCCCAGTCAAATGCGGATTGTACCCTGATATCTTCGCGGGAGATGTTTGCGTATATCAGCGCCAGCATACCTGCATAGGTTATGCTTCCATAGGAACGGAATACTATGACTCCGCTTGCATTTGTGCTTGTTCCGGCTTTCGGATCTGTAGGGTTATAGAAGAATCCACCGGAATTATCATCGCCTGCTCCAGGTTTGTTCTGCATTCTTTCCAGGTACTTAACAGTTTCTCTCCAGTCGATGTCTGCTTTTTTTTCATTCTTTGGCCTTGTATCTTCGACATCAGCTGTTCTTGCCATTGCCTCGATGGCATAAAATGTATTCAGCAGATCTGTGTATTTCCTTTCCGTATCCCTGTCATATCCAAATCCTCCGGTATACTGGTCATCGCCAAAATGCTGGGAGCCAGCGATGAATTTTCGTGCATTTCGTATAATATTAAGGTGGGCCTTGTCTCCGGTTGCATGCAGTGCTGTCATGCAGATGGCCGTATTGTAATTACTCAGTCCACCACCTTTGCGCCCCTTGACCTCTCGGTAAATGCCGCCATTCTCATTGACACAGGACAGGATGAATTTAATACCTTTTGCCAGTATTTTTTCCTTGTCCGGATAAGAACTTTTCGTCAAAGCCCAAACTGGAAGTGCCGTCAAAGCCGGGAAGTTGCTGTCGGACCATGAGCCGTCCTCTTTTTGTCGGGATGCCAGCCACTTGAATGATCTGTTTATGGTTGCGGAGAGTTCGTTCTCGAGGGAAACACTTAATATGCCGGAAGACTGTTGAGTGGAAGTGATGTTGATGGGTTTTGTTTCTTCTCCTGCAATGCCCGAAAATAAACCGCAGGTGAATGCTGTAATTGTAAATATAGTCACTGTTTTTCTCATGGTTCTTCCTTTCATTTCCATGTTTGAAATTATAACCTATAAACGTTTTAGAGTGCAATCAGGTTCATTTTATTTGAGGGTTTTCTTAATGAATATGATTCTTGTTGCTATGATGACAATGCTGCTATTCGCAGGTTGTGGGAATGCCGAGCAGCCTGATGCAGGGGGGGCGGTTGTGCCTGTTTCGTCCGCGAGTGGCACTAAAAAGGAGGATAAGTCTGTGATAAAAGAACATAAAAGTGGGAAATGGTCTCCAGGTCTTACGGATGATGAGAAAAAAACGCTTTTTGCTATTGTGGAAGATACATTGCAGTGGTGTGTCAATGGCGGTTCAGGGAAATTCTCTTTTGATAAGTATGTTATTACGGAGAAAATGAGGGGCAGGACTGCGACCTTTGTCACTCTTAAAATCGGAGGTATGTTGAGGGGCTGTATAGGATCCCTCCAACCGGTAGACACAATGTTCGAATCTGTACATGACAATGCGATAAATGCGGCGTTGCGTGACCCTCGCTTTCGGCCGGTATCATCAAAGGAATTGCCGAGACTTGAGGTACACATCTCATTACTCAGTCCTATCACTCCAGTTGCCTCTACTGCTGAATTCAATATTGGCGAGCACGGGATCATTATTGAAAAAGGAATGTATCGTGCAGTGTATCTTCCTGAAGTTGCCGTTGAGCAGGGGTGGACCAAGGAACAGACGCTTGCTTCGCTGAGTGAGAAAGCCGGCATGAATTCTGATGGATGGAAAAGTGGGGCAAAGTTCAAGGTCTTTTCCAGTGTAGGACTTTCCAGGTAGTTTCTGGGTTAGATGAAGGATTCCACAACATCGTTTGGCATGGAAACGAGAGTTCCCTGGCCGGTTAATGTATACCGGCTCTTATCTGCGATGTTCCTTCTGGGTATATTCTCCGCGTTTGCCCAGATAATGTTCTTTCGTGAAGTGCTGGTAGTTTTTCTTGGTAACGAGCTTGTGATTGGCTTGATGCTGGCCGGCTGGCTTGTGGGCATAAGTTCAGGTGCGTTGTTGGCTCGTTTAATTTCCGCTCGGCTTGCTTCCCTTGTAAAAATTGATGTGTTTCTGGTTGTGGCTCTTTTTTTAATGGCAATGTTATTGCCGTTCCAGATATATACGGTGCGCACAGTCAGGTTTTTTCTAGATGTACCTGCCTTCGGCTATGTGTCATTTTGGAGTATTGTTTCGATTTCTTTTTTTAGCTTTCTTCCTACATGTTTTGGAATAGGACTGATTTTCCCTTTTGCCAGTGAAATTGTGGGGAAGTCTTGCACTAATGATAATCAGGATGCTGCTTCGGCCGTAAGTCGGGTCTATTTCTGGGAATCGCTGGGGAGTATGTTTGGTGGAATTATTGTTACATTCGTTTTCTTACCCTGGTTCAGTCCTCTCTTCATAATTGTTCTTACTGTATCTGTTGGTTGTCTGTCAGCGGCAGTTCTTGCGCCGGACAGGAATGTCCGCCATCTGCCAGCGCTTGTTTTCGTATGTACATTGCTTGTAGTTCCTCTTTACCCGAAATTGATAACGAATATTGAAGAAAGGCTTGTAGATGCGCAGTGGCGTTCATTTGGCGCGCTGGGGGGAGGAGATGAGTCTGAGGGTACTTCTGTCGCAAAATTAAAGGTGTGGCGTGATTCAGTTTACCAGAATCTGGCTGTAATTGAAGTTGACGGCCAGTTCAGTCTTTATGCCAATGGGCGGGTTACTTTTGTTTTTCCTGATCAAATAGGATACGAGCACAGTGTTCACTTTGTCATGGCGCAGAATCCGCAGGCAAAAACGGTTCTTCTGGTCGGAGGCAATCCAGTGGGTGATATTCCTGAATTACTGAAGTATCCCATGGAAAAGCTCGTGTATGTCGAGATTGATCCCGAGATAGGACGCTTGGTTGAAAAAATTAGACCCAGAGAATATGACCTGATCCGGAAAGATGCCAGGCTCACAATTATACATCAAGATGCTCCGAAATTCGTTCAGCTGTGTCAGGAGAAATATGATATAGTTCTTGTGAACGCGCCTGAACCTGCTACTGCGGCTGCCAACCGGTTTTATACTTATGAATTTTACAGGAACATTAGCCGCATCCTGTCTGATGATGGTTTTATGTTTGTTGCCCTTGGCTCTTCAGAGCGACTTCAGTCAGAATCTGCGGATCTTGGTGCTTCAGTATATAAAACAATCAGACTCCTGTTTGCAAAGGTTCTTGTTACTGCCGAAACACAAAAAAGATTTATTGCAGGAAACACTGATTCCGATATCACCTTTGATCGCAAGACTCTGTTTGAACGTAGTAAGAATGCTGCTATCAGCAATAAATACTTCCAGTCTCAGTATTTTCTGGGAGCTGATGAAATTGATCCGGCCAAAATAAGACTTGTTGAGGAAAAGTTTGCCAGCGCGGATGTCCACATAAATACCAATTTGCGTCCGATTACTTATTTCTACAATCTTCTGCTGTGGAACAGATTCAGTGGCTCTGGGGTGGAATCTTTGCTTGATAGAATTAGAACCATTACTATTCAACATTTGCTTTATTTTCTGGCGACCTGTGCATTGTTGATACTAATGACTTATTTGTTTATACGATTGGTATGTCGTCGACAGGATTCTTCGTTATTAAATGGGGGTTGGGTACGCTCTATGTCTGGATTTGTACTTGCTACCACAGGTTTCTGCGGTATGGGCCTTGAAGTTATCCTTTTGTTTATTTTCCAGAGTATCTACGGGTATGTTTATTCGATGGTGGGATTGATTGTTGCATGTTTTATGATGGGGTTGGTTTTAGGTGCTGTTGCTGGCAGGTATTTATCGGTTAGTGGGTGGGTGGGTTTCCGCATTTCTCTTGTTTTTATGGAAGTTATGCAGATTGTCTGTGCGCTGGCAATTCCAGGTATTGCCATGTTGACATCCGTGGTTTCTGGTTCTGTCTTGATTATGCGCCTTTTGGAAGTTTTCATATATATGCTGGTTGCTGTAATTGGTTGTGTTGTTGGGGCTGAGTTTCCTCTTGTTAATAAACTTTATTCGCGATCAGGAGTGGGGATCAGGTCTACTGCTGCAATAACTGATGCTGCTGACCATCTGGGTGCCGCCGTGGGGGCGATAAGCGTTGGTGTTATTCTTGTGCCTGTACTAGGGGTTTGCTCAACGTGTATTGTAATCGTGGGCGTGAAAATTCTGGGACTTATATCTTTGGTCACGGTGTTTTCTTCGTCGCCCAAACACCTGGAATAACGGCGTCGCATTTGTGGCATTTCCCCGTGGCAAGTTCAGGGGAGACCGTCATGTGTCCGTATCGATTGAGGACAATTTCTTTACATTTGGGACAGTATGTGTTTTCCCCTTCGCCTCCTGGCATATTTCCGGTATAGACAAAATTGCAACCCTGTCCCATGGCGAGCAGTCTTGCTTTCTGGAGCGTTGTCTGAGGGGTTCGAGGCAGGTTGCGAAGTTGATAATCAGGGTGGAATCTTGTGAAGTGAAGCGGGACATTTGGTCCGAGTTCCTTGACTACCCATGCTGACATACGCTTTATCTCATCCATGTTGTCGTTCAGCGTTGGTATAACAAGCATAACCATTTCAAACCATATGCCGGATCCGGCGAGGCGTTTTAAGGTGTCCAGAACAGGTTGAAGCTTGCCGTTGCAGATCGTGCCATAGAATTGCTGAGAGAAGGCCTTGAAGTCAATTTTCACGGCGGTCAAAAGCGGAATTAGATTTTTGAGCGGTTTTTCGTTAATTGACCCGTTGCTTACCATGACATTACCGATATGAAGATCTTTTGCCGCCCGTGCGCAGTCGGCCATGTACTCGTAGTAAATTATCGGCTCACTGTATGTATATGCAATTGTTTTGCATCCGGCTTCCGCTGCGCTCTTAGCTATTTCCTGCGGTGTTTTGAAAGGAGTAGGGATGTTTTCCGGTTTTGCCTGTGAAATATCCCAGTTCTGGCAGAACTTGCATTTAAAATTACAACCGGCCGTGGCTATCGAATATGATCGGCTTCCCGGAAAAACATGGAAGAATGGTTTTTTCTCGATGGGGTCATTGTTCAGGGCGCAAGGTCTTCCATAGACAAGCGTGTAGTATTTACCATTACGATTTTCACGTACGCCGCAATCTCCTCGTTTACCGCTAGTCACGGTACAACCCCTTGGGCAGAGTTCGCATTGTACTATATCATTTTCCACCGTTTTGTAATAGCTGGCTTCTCGTAATTCAGGCGTAGGAAAGGTTGTAGACTTTGGTTGAGCTGATTCTAGCGTTGAATTTCCGGTAGTAACAACAGCCCCGGCTGTCACTAAGAACTTACGTCGTGATATATGGTTAAAAGCTTTCACGTGTATTATTATGACGGAATTGCCGTCTGTCTGCAAGATGGCTTGAACATCATTCTTGACCGTTGTATGCTTCTTCAAACGCATGAATCCTGAATATATTCAATGCATGGCCGCAGATTTTCTTAGCAAAGTATTGCCAAGATCATTGGCATACTGGTTCGGCCTACGCCTGGCGGATATTTACTATTACCATGATGACAGAGGGAGGCGTGCGGTTATGTCCAATCTCCGCAATATTTTAGAGTTTAGAGGGTTTCACCCGTCGTCGGAGACTTTAGAATGTCTTGCCCGCCAGACTTTTCGGAATTTCGGGAAGTATGTTGTCGATTTCTTCAGATTTACAAGAATGACGATAGCGCAGGTTGATCGCATTGTAAGTATCGAACATCCGGAATATATTCAACAGGCTGCTGTGATTGGAAGAGGTGTTCTCACTGTGACGGCGCATTTCGGAAGTTGGGAAATGGGTGGAATTGTTCTTTCGGCTCTTGGTTATCCTTTGAATGTGGTGGCTCTTCAACAGCGCGACAGGCGCATTAATGAATTATTTCAAAGTCAAAGGGAAAAACGTGGGCTTAATGTGATTCCACTTGGATCGGCGGCTATTGGCACTATCAAAGCACTGAAAAAGGGGGAATTTGTCGCGTTGCTGGCAGACCGTGATTACAGCGGGCATCGTGACTTTGCCAGTTTTTTCGGGAAGCCTGCTCGTTTCCCTCGAGGTCCTGCAATGCTTTGTGTGAAAGCCGACGCGGTGATTCTTCCGGGTTTTCTGTTAAGGCTGCCAGATGACACTTTTCTTCTTCGAATGCATGAGCCAATACCGGCAGGAAAATCTTCAATCGCAGAAGTCCAGGCTAAGCTTTGCGGGATTCTTGAGAAGGAAATTGGCGCGTGTCCGACACAATGGTATATGTTCGATGAATTCTGGAATGGCAATTAGAGTACGCAATGAACAAGACCGAAAAACTGACAGGGAACAAGGGGTGTATAATAATTCCAGCTTACATGGAGTCCGGACGTATTGGCGCTGTTGTTCAAGGTGCTGTCAGATACTGTAAGGATGTGGTGGTAATAGATGACGGTTCTTCTGATGAAACTTCAGAAGAGGCCAGAAAAGCCGGGGCATTTGTAATACGGCACGACGTTAATATGGGCAAAGGAGTTTCGCTTGATGATGGATTCAAGTATGCGAGGGAACATGCGTTTGAATTTGTCATAACCATGGATGCAGATGGTCAGCATGACCCGTCTGACCTTGGTGGGTTTATGTATGCCTACAGGTCGGGTGGAATGCAGGCGTACGTAGGAGACAGGATGGCGAGTCCAGTGGGAATGCCGTTGGTCCGGAGATTTACAAACCTGTTTATGAGTTGGTTGTTAAGCAGAAAGATGGGGCAGTGGGTGCCTGATTCCCAGTGTGGATATCGTCTCTACCATTGTGATGTTCTTGACGATATATCGCTGAAATCGGCCCGCTTTGCAGCAGAATCCGAAATACTGCTTTTCCTCGCCGACAAGGGCGTGCGTATAGGGGCTGTTCCTATAAAGGTTATTTACAGTGATGAAAAAAGCAAAATACATCCCTTGCGTGATACGATTCGCTTTGTTTCGATGATTATGGCCTACCAGAAGCGTAAGAAGAACCGCTAATAATCACGGGCTAAAGGTGGCAGGGATATCTTTTTCAGAATAAACTTCACTGCATGTTTGAAACTCCAGTAGGTGTCTGGAAACTTAGGATACACCAACAGAATATTCACATTCACCTCACTGTAATTATAAAATCACAGAAAAGTGCTTCAGTCGAGCCGCGAAATAAGGGTGTTTCCGTGTCGGAAGTACAGCTGTATCTGGTTCATTCCGAGTGTTTTGAGGTCATGGGATTTGGATAGATTCCGATATGTGTAATCATGGCGCTTGTTTCCGGAATCTGTTCAACACATCTTTCTATTGAATGTTTCCCGGTAACTGTATCACCAATGCAGATAAATAATGTTCCGGGTGTGCTTCCTGTGCACATTGTAATGTTGTAGCGGCCTATGTGTATGTCTGAAACTGCTGCAATTCCAAGTACGGCAATTAAAGTCATAAGCATTCCAATAAGTACACTTCTGATATCCAGTTTTTTCATGTGACCTCCTTCGTTCTGTCTTTATAGTTCTTTACAGGCGAGTAAACTTACAGTCCGGATATTCGTGTCAGGCTAATTTTGGGGCATTACGCACCTTAAATTGACTCGATTGTTTTCAAAAGCAGTTTTTTTACATTTTCCACATTTTTGCCGAAAATATTTAGAATTTCCGACCATTCAACAGGTGCTTCGTCTGTTTTCCAGCAATCGTAATCTGTCGACATCGCGACTGCTGCATAAGGAATTCCGGCTTCGTTGGCAAGTATAGCCTCTGGTGCAACAGACATATTGATTACATCCGCACCCCAAATCTGGAACATACGCGATTCTGCACGTGTTGAGAATCTTGGGCCTTCTATAGTAATTACCGTTCCTCGTTCATGGAAGGGAAAATCCAGGCCCTTGGCTGCTGAAATCAGTTTCTGCCTGAGGTCTGCCGAAAAAGGATCGGCCATTGGGGTATGCTTTGCATTCTCGGCGCCAGGTTCAAATTTATCATAGAATGTTACAGCCCTGAATCTTGTGAAATCAATAAACTGGTCAAGGATGACGAGATCTCCACGCTTTATTTCCTGTCGGAGTGACCCGCATGCTGTTGTTGCAAGAATGTGTGTACAGTCCTGGCTTTTTAGCGCATCGATATTTGCCCTGAAATTAACCTGTGTTGGCGGATGAGTATGATGTTTGCCGTGTCTGGCAATAATCACAACACTCTTCCCGTTAATGTATCCAGTGGTTAGATCTGAAGTAGGTTTGCCATAAGGTGTTTCCACTGATATATTCTTTGAATCTTTCAGGAGTTGAGGATCGTCAAGTCCTGATCCGCCTATAATTCCTATCTTCGCCATGTAATCTCCTTATTTAAGATAAGTTCGGATATCTTCAAGTTTGCCGTGAATGCTACACTCCGGTGTTTGGCCAATGCGCCCAACGATGTAATTTCCTCCGGAAGCACATTGATGCGCCGACCATCGACCGCCAGTCATGTACATTGCCAATTCTTTTATCTGTTCGCGCGAAAGCAATTCCCCGTTGTCAATGGAATGTGCCATTGCAATCGTCCGTTTTGCTGTCTCTATTTGCCGCATATTATTAACGCATGGCAGGAGATTATTGTCTGCCATGAACCCTGTTTTACATGAAGAAAAGCATATGGCTGATATTGCGATTAAAATAAATATACCTGCTTTTTGGAGTAATTTTGTCATTAATGTCCTTTCTGAACCGTAAGTAAATTAAGCCAACTTACTGCAAAGAGCAAGAACCTAGCATGCTATTTGTGTTGTACCCTTTGACTTGTCTGTCGGGGCTAACGCCGGACGAGGCGGAAGTTGTGGAGACATGCAGTGAAGTCAGGAGGAATGTGGGCGCGGGCATGTACCTGATTACCTGTTACCGGGTGTATGAACTGGAGGGATACTGCGTGAAGCATCTGGCGGGTGATTAAGATCATTTTTGCTGAAGCAGGTAGCCGCGTGCCGTAGTTCTTGTCACCCAGTACCGGGTGGTTGATAGACAACAGGTGTTTCCTTATCTGGTGAGTTCTTCCAGTCTCGATTGATATCTGCAGATGACTTGCAAATCGGTTCGAATTAATCACGTTTATGTGGGTTGTTGCAGGTTGATTATCTATAGGCGTGTTGATTGTGAAAGTCCTTGGTTCGACCTGACCGGCTGCTATTGCCTCGTAAGTCTTAACCACAGAGTGCTGTTGGAAGAGAGGGATGATGCTGTCAAAGGATGCTTGGTTCTTTGCCAGGAGGA
>MHBM01000045.1:0-12908 GCA_001804885.1 Lentisphaerae bacterium RIFOXYA12_FULL_48_11 | reverse complement strand
AATTCCACACGGTCGCCGGAGCGTAATGAATGACGTGCCATCCATATTCGCTTGTTATTGACGAAAACAGTCCTGCTGTCGATTATCTGCTTGGACTTGTTACGAGAGAGGTCCAGCCTGCCTGCAAGGAAATCCTGAAGGAATATACCATTCTCACCGTTTCCAACTGTCATTTTCGTTGTTTGCATTAAGAACCTCTTTCCCTGGCTCAAGCTTTGTGATAGAAGGTCAGGGCTTTCTGATTAGAATAGGGTGGATAAAGGGAATGGCAATAAGAAAAGTAATCTAAGGCCGGGAATCCTTGTAATTGAAGGATTCAGCTAAGGGCATCGAATTGATTCATAAAGGAACGAGGAGTATAAGATGCAGGAGGACCTGAAAGATAAGAGTGATTCCCAGTTGGAGTCATGGTTTCTTGAGAGTTTGGCCGCTGAGCACATGCCATTGGATCACATGCTGGCTCTGTTGAATCAGCTTATTGCCGGCGGCAAGGCGGAAATAGTTAACAGTTGGACGGACCTTTTGCAAGAAGAGTTGAAAGAGCGTGGTGATGGCACTGGGATGTTCCGACTTATAAAAACCGTTTCCAAGTGGCGTCAGGCTGATCCTGACTTCCGATCGGTATGCAGGAATGCCCTTTCTTCTGTTTTCAAGGACAGAATAGGAGTCGGGTTTATTGCCGCTGCAGGATTTGATCAGAACATTCATGTGATGGAATGTATCAGAAGATTTGAATTGCTTAATGAATTGAAGCCGGGCCGTTTCTGTTACGAGAAAACGTGGGGGTTCGGTGTGGTGCAGAAGACCGATGATTTCTATCAGAAAATCATAATAGATTTTAACAGTAAAAAGGCACACCAGATGTCTTTTGCATATGCGTCAGAAGCGCTTGAGTTGATCGGTAACGACCATGTTCTGGCCATGAAACACAGTAATTCTGCAGGACTTAACGATTTGGTTAAAAACAGGCCTGCGGAAGTGGTGAAAATGGCAATTCGTGATTATGGTCCTGTGACTGCGCCGAGATTGAAAGAACTGCTGGTGGACGTTGTAAATGATACCGACTGGAAGAACTTCTGGGATGGAGCACGGAAAGTACTTAAGAATGATTCCCTTGTCGATCTTCCCGCAAAGCGGAGTGATCCAATCCGCCTGAGGGAAAAACACAGGGCATACGATGAGGCATGGTTTAATGCTTTCAGGGCAGAAAAGGACCTGGAACGATTGTTTCTCCTCATTGATGAACTCGAATCGGCTGTAGATGATCCGGTTCTGATTGGACAGCAGTGGAAGGTGCCCTTGGCAGACAGGTTTGCTTTCATGGTTAAAGGATGTTTCTCCGGAAGTCCTGATAAGTTGATTAAAGTCGTGTTGGCCGCAAAGATCTTTGGCTTGGACAATTTAGGTGCCGGAGGGATTGACGGCCCTGTAATAACAAAGTCGCTTTTTGCGCCCGAACAATTTCTGTTGGCTCTTGCCAGGCTTCCTGCCAGGGACATTGGTTCATATATAGCCCACATGTCAGAAAATGATCAACAACAGACGGCAGATGTCATGTTTTCCCTTATTCCCCACATGTCAATTGGCATATTGAATGAGGCAATGAACTTCTTATTTAAGTCCGGCAGGGAAGATGACTGTGCTGAATTTTTCAGGACAAAGCTGATGGCGAAGAATGCGGGGCCCAGCATGCTTCTGTGGGTTTGCCGGAATTTAGATAGGGTAGCCCACTGGGGCTTGGTCAATGTGTCTGAACTGTTGGCCCAGGTACTGGATGACATTAAGGATGTCAAGAGCGGTGACGATCTCAAGTCTCAGAATCAGTTACGAATTCTCATGGAGCAGAAGGCCTGGATCGAAGGAGTTCTGAGCATGATGACTCCGTTGCAGCGGAGTGATTTTGTTACCAGGATCAATGCCGCTCGCGGATTTGATGATTCGTCCAAGCGATCGCTCCTTGCTCTGATGATCAAAGTTTATCCTGAACTTAAGCAAGTGTTATCCGGTAAGGACAGGGAGTCCGGTGGCGCGGAAGTTTCCCCGAGGGGGAGATTTACTTCATGGCGTTCATACAGGGAAAGGCAGGAGCAGTACAGGATTCTTGTCGAGAAACGAATACCTGAAAACAGCCGTGACATTGCAGTGGCCAGGAGTTACGGGGATCTTCGAGAGAATCATGAGTATAAGACGGCGAAGGAAATGCAGGGCATATTCCTTAAACGACAGGGTGAAATGGAAGAAGATTTGAAGGCTGTCAAGGGGACGGACTTTGCGGGTATGCCGTGCGACAAGATCGGGATGGGAACTTGCATAACAATAAGACGTCCGGATGGTAAGGAACAGGTTTTTGCAATATTGGGGGAATGGGACAGGGATGAACAATTGGGTATTATTTCGAATGAAAGCAGGGTAGCCAAGCTGCTTGAGGGTCTGGCAGAAGGGGCTAAAGTTGATCTTCCTGCCGGAGGTGGGGCGAATATTGATGAACCTTGTACTGTTGTGAAAATCTCGGGGTTGACCGATGCAGTCAGGTTGTGGGTAAATGGTACAGCTGGTGATAAAAAAGATAGTCCATGATTGTTGACAGGCGAAAGACGGGTATGCTAACTTCCAGCCTCTTTGTTTGCGGCAACGCAAAATACAGGTGGATGACAGAACTTGAATCAGAGGTGAAAAATGGCAGGAAAAAAGAAAGCTAAAACAGCTAAGAAAGCATCGGTCCAAAAGGTTTTGCGTCCGGTTTCTAAGCACGTGAAGAAATCTGCTGCGGTGCACAAGCTGGTTATTCGTAAATCCGTCAAGAAAGCCGTTGCTGAAGAATTGGAAGAATCGTTGCCTATTCCCACGATTAAACTTCCTGCGGCAAAGAAAAAAGAATTTCGGGATATGTTGCTTGGGTTGAGGGAGCGGATTACCGGCCAGATTGCCGCGCTAAAGGGCGATTCTTTGCAGCGTTTTGATGCAGCGAATACCGAGGAGGATGGAACTGATGCCTTCGAGCGTCAGTTTGCCTTAAACCTTGTCAGTTCCGAACAGGATGCTCTTTTTGAAATCGATGAGGCTCTCCGTCGGCTTGATGAAGGTATATATGGTGTTTGCCTGCAATGCAGGAAGCTTATTGAGGGGCCGAGACTCAATGCACTTCCATTTGTAAAGATGTGCGTGAAGTGCCAGTCACTCAATGAAAAAGGCAAGCGTCCCGGTTCCCGATTTGACGAGGGTGGGGCATATCATAACGAAACAGCAGAGCAGGAAGAGCCTTCTGATGGTTCTGATTCTATCTGATCACGGATGTGATTGATGCTGATTTTGTGCCTGAGCTTTTTTATTGCTCTGCTGGATCAGGTCACCAAGTATCTGATCCAGCAAAAACTACTCACAGGGCAAGTGGTGATAATCCCAGGTTTTTTTGACTTGAGTTATGTCCAGAATACTGGCGCGGCATGGGGGATAATGCAGGGGTTCAACAGCTGGCTGGTTATTTTATCCGTAGTAATGCTTGTCGTGTTGATTATCTTTCGCAGGTCAATTCTGCAGGATACTCCTGTGCATCGTATTGCAACCGGCTTGATGATCGGTGGGATCGTAGGTAACCTTGTTGATCGTGTAAGACTAGGGTACGTTATAGATTTTCTGCATTTCTTCTGGCGTAATCATCATTTCCCGTCTTTTAATGTTGCCGACTCCGCTATCTGTATTGGTGTGGCTCTTTACATCATAACTCAGGTTTTTGAGGCGAGAAATCAGATGGAAGGGGCATCCATGGATGATGGTTCCAATGGTAAGCCCGGAGGCAACATTGCAGGAATAAAGTCGTAGACTTAATCAGTATTTACGGCTATTGAGATACGGCGATGTCAGTCGTTCATGCATATTTTCTGGTCGGTCCAACCGCGGTTGGAAAAAGCGCTATTTCCCAGTACATAGCAGAACATCACGGCTATGATATCATTGCTGCAGATTCCATGCAGATATACCGGGGAATGGATATTGGGACTGCCAAGCCTTCTCCAGATGAGAGGTCCCGTGTAAATCATTACGGTATTGATCTTGTCGGACCTGAAGAACTGTTCAGTGTAGGGCTTTACAGGATACACGCTCTTTCAATACTTAGAACAAATACGT
Organism: Lentisphaerae bacterium RIFOXYA12_FULL_48_11; assembly: GCA_001804885.1. Classification (GTDB taxonomy): domain Bacteria; phylum Verrucomicrobiota; class Kiritimatiellia; order UBA8416; family YA12-FULL-48-11; genus YA12-FULL-48-11. The sequence goes on along the minus strand of MHBM01000045.1, from coordinate 8,783 downwards.
CTCAGAAACGTAACACTATTGTAGTGGGTGGGACCGGGCTTTATGTGAAAAGTCTTGTGGATGGACTTGATTACGCACCGGCCATAGATCGTGCCCTGAAGGCCAGATGGATGAAGCTATATGCAGAGCAGGGGATTCTTGCCCTTCAGGATGCGTTAAGAACCAGAAACCCGGGAATATTCAACAGAATAAGAGATAAGCAGAATTCTCGTCGTCTGATCCGTGCGCTTGAGCTGGTTGAGTCCGGTGCCGTGTTGACGGAAAAGACATGGGTGGAAGGACGGGAAGAAAAAACAATTGCAGGTCTTATGATGGCACCGGAGATCCTTCATGACAGAATAGCAGAACGAGTCCACAATATGTATCAAAACGGGCTTGTTGAAGAGGTGAAAAAGCTTTTGGATAGTGGTGTGGCAATGTCCGAAACTGCAAAGCAGGCGATAGGCTATGCAGAAGTGATGGATTATTTGAATAGGCGGTGTTCGAGGGAAGACGCTATTGCCCGGACCGTAGTAAGGACGCGACAATTGGCGAAAAGGCAGAGGACTTGGTTCCGCCACCAGTTGAAGGTGGAGTGGATTCAGGTTAATGCGGTCACTGATCAGGAGGCGATAGCGCAGAAGGTTATTGAACACTGGAGGAAATATGGCCCGACGAGAATCGCCGAATAATGAGAAAAATACAGGTATCAGCAGCGCTACAGGTCGAGAATATGTCATTGAGAGTAGTGGATGTCGCGTATGCGATATGCCGGCGCAACTGAGGCCGAGGGAGGAGATTGAAAGGCGCGGGATATCCCATGTTTCTGATGATGTCCTCCTTGCGGTCATTCTCAGGAGTGGTGTCAGGGGACGGAGCGTTGTCGAGCTTTCGAGGTACCTACTTACCCGGTATGGATCTCTCACCGGCATTGCTTCGACATCAATCGATGAACTCTCGCAACAGCGTGGGATCGGGAAGGTCAAGGGACAGGTTCTGCTTGCTGCTTTTGAGCTTGCAAAGAGATTTGCTGAAGAACGTGCGCCTCGACGGTTACGTGTCAGGACTCCGGAGGATGCTGCCGGTCTCTTAAGGGAAAAGGTTAAATCGCTTGATCATGAAGTCTTCTGGGTTCTGCTTCTGGACTCCAAGAATTATCTGAAGGGATGCCCTGTTGAGGTGACCAAGGGCCTCTTGGATGCGAGCCTTGTCCATCCCCGAGAGGTTTTCAGAGAGGCGATAAGGGGCGCTACAGCTGCTGTTGTTCTGGTCCATAATCATCCCTCCGGAGATCCGGCTCCTTCTGCCGAAGATCTTCGCATAACAAAACAGCTTGTTGAAGCCGGTAGAATTGTTGATATTAAAGTGTTGGATCATATTGTTCTTGGAAAGAGCACAGAGAATGGTAGCAAAGATTTTGTAAGCTTGAGGGAAAGCGGTGCTGTTGAATTTTAGGGAATAGAGGAAAAGGAGTTGGCATAAATGATACATAAAACAGCAATTATTGAGCCCGGCGCGGAAATTGGAAGCAATGTAACGATCGGGCCTTATTCTGTTGTAGAGGGCGATACGAAAATTGGTGATGAGTGTGTTATCGGGCCACATGTATCTGTCATGCGGTACACTACCCTCGGCGAGAAATGTAAAGTCCATGCAGGGGCAGTGCTTGGCGATCTGCCGCAGGACTTGAGTTTTGGAGGTGGAGAGACGTTTGTCAAAATAGGATCCGGTTGTGTAATAAGGGAAGGAGTTACTGTCCACAGGGGTACAAAGCCTGGCACTTCCACGGAAATAGGTAATGGTTGTTTTCTGATGGCATTGTCGCATTTTGCGCATAATGTAAAGCTTGGCAATAATGTTATTGTAGCTAATGCGGCATTTCTGGGTGGATATGTCGAGGTTGCCGAAAAGGTTTTTATCAGTGGCGGGGTTGGCATACATCAGTTTGTCAAGATTGGAAGGCTGGCCATGCTAGGCGGTAATTCCGGTATATCCAAGGATGTCCCTCCTTTTTGTACAATACGGTCGATCACGCTAAATGTTGTCGGGGGCATGAACCTCGTGGGAATGAAAAGGGCTGGGATTGTTCCTGCCGACAGGGCACAGATCAAGGAAGCATTTAAGCTGGTTTATCGTTCAGGGCTGAATACCAGCCAAGCGGTCGAAAAAATGAAAGCCTCGTATACTTCAGGGCCTGCACTGGAGTTCTGTAATTTCATCGAACAGTCTAAGCGGGGAATTTGCAGAACAGAAATGGATGCTCAGGAAGAGAATAATGATTGAGATGAGAGCTTGAAACGATGTCAGGAGTAGCTAGTATCTCGATCGACGACTAGGTTTTATGTTGTGGAGATAAAGTAATGGTAAGGTCATTTGTATTCAGTCAGACGCAGGGGAAACTGTTGAGTCAGGATATTTCCCTGGACCTGCTTAATGTAGTCCTGCGAGACGAAGGGGTCCAGTTCTGGGTGGATGTTGGGGAGGTATCTGATGATGAGGCGAAACAGATCCTTGACGGTATTTTCCATTTTCACCCCCTGGCAATAGAAGACTGTCTTGCCCCTACGGACCGTTCCAAGGTGGAAGAATACGACAATTATGTTTTCATGGTTATCCATGCGGTCGATTACTCCAAAGGGACCGGTTCATTTGGAACCCACGAATTGAATGTTTTTATTGGCAAAGAATACCTGGTGACTTTTCACAGGGAACCGCTTCGTTGTGTCAATGCCACAATAGACCGGATAATGAGGAATGCGCCGGCAGTGGCAAGGGCACCTGACCGGCTTACGTATACCGTACTTGATTTTCTTCTCGAGGGTTATGATCCGGCACTGGAGGAACTTTCTTCAGAAATTGCTGAGTTGGAGGCGAAGGTTCTGGACTATTCTTCTGTCGATATTCTCAGTGAGGTTCGTCGGCTCAAGACCGAGGTACAGAAATTGCACCAGATCGTTCGTCCTCAGCGCGATGTCATGGCGCGATTGGCTCATGGGGAGTTTAAGATCGTGCGTGGCCATATGCTTCCATATTACCGGGATTTGAATGATCAGCTTGTCAGAATAAGCAGCCTGGCGGAGAATTACAGAGATTCACTGACCAATGTGTTGCAGATGCATCTGAACTTCCAGCAGATGCAGGTTAATAAGATTATCAAGGTTCTAACTGTTCTTGCGACGCTGTCTGTTCCCATTCTCGCAATAACGAGTTATTATGGGATGAATATCAAGCATTGGCCGACGATGGACCACTCCATGCCCTTTTCGTATGGCTGGGTATGGGGCCTTACAGCTGTCTTGACTATCATCCTCTACGGGTTTTTAAAACGCAAGGGATGGTGGTGATTCCCTTATCGTTCAAGTTGCTGCTTTCATCTCCAGTTTAATTCCAAGCTTTGCGGTGAGATCAGGTTTGTCTACTGCTTTGGCGAGAGCTTCTTCCTCGGTAATAATACGCTCCTTTACGAGCCTGTGTAGTTCTTCGTTCAAAACCCTGTTTCCGCGCGCCTTGCCAGTCTGCATTGCGCTTATTACCTGATGTGTCTTACCCTCTCTGATGAGGTTAGCTATACCGGTATCTGAAACAAGTATTTCCAGTGCTGCAATACGTCCACCACCTATTCTGCGGCACAAAGTTTGGGCTACAACACCTTTCAAGTTGTCTGCCAGCACTGCACGAACCTGGTTCTGCTGTTCTGCTGGAAACATATCGATTATGCGCGCTACAGTGCTTATAGCGGTATTGGTGTGTAGCGTTCCGAACACGAGATGTCCTGTGTTAGCCGTTTCCAGAGCAAGAGAGACAGTCTCAAGGTCGCGCATTTCACCAACGAGAACAATGTCCGGATCTTCACGAAGAACTGCCCGTAATGCCCTTGCAAATGAAGAGGAATGTGGTCCGATTTCGCGCTGGTTTACAAGGCATTTTTGACTGATGTGCACAAATTCAATGGGGTCTTCGAGCGTAATTATATGATCAAGTCTCGTTTTGTTAATATGGTCGATCATTGCCGCCAGTGTTGTTGATTTTCCACTTCCTGTGGGACCTGTAACCAGTACTAATCCCTTTGGGTATTCACATAGTTGCCTTGCCACAGGTGGAAGCCCAAGTTGCTCAATTGATAGAATCTTGTCAGGAATTTGGCGGAAAACGGCGCCGACACCTTTATTGTCGCGGAAGAGATTTACACGGAATCTGGCTATGCCCGGGATTGCATAAGCGAAGTCAGTATCGTTATCACTCTTGAATTGGGTCATGTTACGTTCCGGCATGACTGGTCTGACTAGTTCCAAGACATCGTTGGCGCTTAGCAGGGATGTGTCTGACATCTCGCTTATGTTGCCGTCTATGCGCCACCGGGGTTTGTGTGCTGCGGAGAGGTGAATGTCTGATGCACGTTCGGCCACCATTCTCTTGAGAAGCTTGTTAAGCTTGGCAGCTTCGGGATTATCGGCTTCCACTTTTGTTGGTATAGGTTCTGCCGTTGGCGCGGCAAGTTCAACCACCCCTGATGCGGATTGCATGGCATTGTTGAATGTCGTCAGGTCAATGACGGTAGGTCGGAGTTCCATGCCTGGGAGTTGCTCCCGTACCAGTGCAATGACTTTTGGGGTCGGATCTTCCACGAAACCAAGAGTTAAAATGTTGCCATCAAGCTGGATCGGAAGGACCCTGTGCCTCTGCACGAAATCAACATGAAGCAGGTTCTGGATGGCAGGGTCTGGCTTAATTGATGCCCTGTCTGACTGCGGTATTGGCATACTGCGTGATGAACCATGCAGTCTTTTAGCCAGAACGCGACATGCTACCAGTGCAAAGGATGGAATTCTTTTGAACATATCGGAAAAGAATTTTTTATCGAAAGTTAGGAGTATTGTATCGTTCCCTGCAACTACTGTTGCTGATCGGGGCTCGTCCAGCAGCATGCCAAGTTCTCCGATTATGTCGTACGGTTTTACCCTGGCTACTTCTACTAGTTCATCCCTGGTGTCATGTTTTGCCTTTATAATGACTTCTCCGGATGCTACCAGTGAAAAACTATCCGAGGCATCGCCCTGTTTCATTATGACTTCGTCCGGATCGTACTGTACCATTTTTGCACTGGAGGCAACTTCAGCCAATTCTTTTTCTGAGAGATCACGGAAGAAACTGCTTTGTCCGAGTTCGGTGACAATTGCATTGGTCATTTCTTTTTCGACCGGCATTACTTTCATTTTTTTCTCCTTTTAAAATGGTTCGAATGCGGGAATGTTATTCTTTGTTATCCTTCATGGACGGTCCTGGATTTTCTACTCGTGTTGTGATTTTAGATTTTGATTCCAGTTTGGGTATAGGGTCCTGCTTTGCCTGGGGTGTTGTGCCGGACGATTCTTCTGATGATGGATCAGGGTCATCTGTTTGGGTAGATTCTTTTGTTGTCAGTGCTTCTTCAATTGTTTTGAGCAGCGTTTCAGGCTCGAATGGTTTGGCCAGGCATTTATATGCGCCGAGAGTTTCTGCCTGCTTGAATATATCATGAGATCCGAATCCAGTGATGAGTATGACAGGCATGTCGGGAATAAGTTGTTTTGATATTTTTAAAAGTTCAATTCCATTAACGGGGTGCATGCGTATGTCGGAGACCATCACGTCGAACCTTTTCCTGGATTCCAGCATTTCAATGACCTTTCGGCTATCCGGTTCGGTTATGACTTCATAATTCCACGACTTCAGGTAGGAAGATAGAACGTACAAAATAATCGTCTCGTCATCGACCAGTAGTATCTTTCTCATTATATGTACTTTCGTGCGAATTTCTTAAAGTCTTTCGTATACTTTATCTTCCTACGGGTGAATGTGTCAATCGGCAAAGGCTGTTATTGCCGCAGCCTGAATTAGAGTTCGACCTGAAGTCCAAGTTCTATTACGCGATTCGGGGGGAGCCGGAAGAACCCTGTTGCATCGAATGCATTGTGAGAAAGAAATGCGAATAATCTTTTTCGCCATTTCGCCATTTTGGATCGACCGCTTATCAAAAGTGTTTCCCGGCCGAGGAAATAGGTTGTTCTCATTGGTTCAAAGCGGATCTCGTCATTTTCTATCTGCTGCAGGGCTTCAGGTATGTTCGGATCTTCACTGAAACCGTATTTGAGCCTGATCCTGTACATTCCCGCACCTATAGGCTGATACTCTATACGTTCATCGTGCCTGACATAGGGTATTTCTTCCGTTTTTACGGATAACAATACAGTGTGTTCATGAATGATCTTATTGTGCTTGAAATTGTGAAGCAGGGTTCTGGGTGTACCAGAATCGTTTCCTGTCAGGAATACAGCGACTCCTGAGACTCTTGGTGGCTTACGCTCTTTTAAATCGTTGACAAAAAGATGAAGGTCGAGTGCCTGTGCTTCAAAATTCTTCCGGAGTATTTCACGCCCATGTTGCCATGTTTTCATTACGAAAAAGATTGCTGAGGCAATGGCGATTGTAATCCATCCTCCGGCAAACAGTTTGGCGCTGATTGAAGAAAAAAATGCAAGATCAATGGCAAGGAATAAAGATGCTGTGGTGATGACCAGTGCCGGTTTGAGTTTCCACACCCTGTAGGAGAGCAAGGCTGTAAGGATTGTTGTTATAATCATGTCTGTTGAAACTGCGACTCCATATGCAGATGCAAGATTGCCGGATTCCCTGAATATGAGAATGAGGCTGATTGTTCCTATAAACAAAAGCCAGTTTACTGTTGGTACATAAACTTGTCCGATTTTTTCGTCTGAAGTGTGGAGTACTGCCAGCCTCGGTAGGAATCCCAGCTGGACTGCCTGTCTGGCAAGGGAGAATGATCCGGATATGATGGCCTGTGATGCTATTACGGTTGCCATCGTTGCCAGTACAACCATTGGATAAAGGGCCCAAGAAGGTAACAACTTGTAGAATAGATTCTCAACATCGTCAGGGTTTTGAAGCAGATATGCTCCTTGTCCAAAATAATTTAACAGAAGGGCCGGAAGAACCAGGAAGAACCAACTGATTCGAATGGGTAGTTTGCCGAAATGTCCCATATCCGCATATAGTGCTTCACCTCCTGTTAGAACGAGGAAAACAAGTCCCAGTATTGCAAACCCTTTCCATTGGTTCACCATGAAGAAATCTACAGCGTAATGAGGACTTATTGCCGCCAGGATTTCGGGTGCCTTGATGATTGAGGTAATGCCTATTGTTCCAATAACTAAGAACCATAAGAGGATGATTGGCCCGAAGATGCTACCAATGCTTGCAGTCCCTCTCTGTTGAAAGAAAAACATCATGGTAAGTATTGCGATAGAAACTGGGACAACCCATGGTTGGAAGATATCTGTGGCAACGGTGAGTCCTTCGACAGCGCTTAGGACGGATATTGCCGGAGTAATTATGCCATCACCATAAATGAGGGCAGCTCCGAAAAGGCCCAGAGTGACAATTATTGCATGAATTCTAGGGCTGCCTTTTTTATCATGTGTTAATAGTGTCATCAGGGCAAGAATGCCGCCTTCTCCTCGGTTGTCTGCTCGTAGAACGAATATCAGGTATTTTATTGAGATGACCAGAAGCAGTGCCCAGAAAATCAAAGAAACGATTCCAAATATGTTTTGGGGAGTGGTTGCCATTGCATGTGTACCGCGAAAGCATTCGCGCAAAGCATACAGTGGGCTGGTTCCAATATCCCCGAAAACAACGCCCAAAGCGGCAAGAGTCAGGGCTGACAATTGTCTGCCGTTAGTACGTCGTTCATGGTTACTCTGGGAGGTGTTGCTCATAAATATCAGTCATGTACCGGGGGATTTACCTTGGTACCTGCCTGAGAAGTGCGCCAACGGGCAGGAATAAAGCGGTTAATCCGGCCTGTTTTTGCAGAAATACTTTGTTTGTGTAAGTATTGATTGGTGCAATATAGTAACTGCGGTTTTAAAATTCCAGCTAATTATGCTTGCCCGCAGCCTTATGAAAAGTAATTATCACACTTTAATAGCCAATAATAACAATACTATTTGGAAGTTATTGTGTTGCAAATGGTAATGCTGAATAAGGAGTATTCTGTTGCCAATAGTTAAAACAGTGATTTTATTAGCTTTATCGAATGTTTTCATGACTTTTGCGTGGTATGGGCATTTACGAAATTATTCTGATCGGAAATGGTATATAGCTGCCGTGGCCAGTTGGTGCATTGCTTTGTTTGAATACCTTATTCAGGTTCCGGCTAACAGGATTGGTTATACTGCTTTGAATCTTTCGCAACTTAAAATAATGCAGGAAGTAATTGCTTTGGTTGTTTTTGTGCCCTTTTGTATTCTTTATATGAATCAGCCATTGAAGTTGAATTATTTATGGGCTGGTTTATGTTTGATGGGAGCTGTGTTTTTCATATTCAAAGGTTAACAGTTATTTTTGGATCTGTTTCGATGGAGGTGCATTATGAAGAAGTTATTGATTCTTGTATCATTGTTGCTCTCAACTGTCTGCTTTGCTGATTCTTTTAAAGTCCTTCTGCTTGATTGCAAGGATGAGACCGGACTGAAGCCCGATCAGGCGCTTGGTGGAGGGATAGCCTCGGGTGCTCTTGCTCAAAAAGGTATCTATTCATTTGGGAAACAACTCCTCAGTGGCGGCTCGTTTGTGCTTATAGACAGGCGTGATTTTACTGCAGAAATGGAGAAAATGGCTGTTAAGGACAAGATTGACGGGAAAACCGCGACTCCATCTTTTATTCATGCTGCGCAGGTGCTGGGAGCCGATACTGTTTTGCGGAGCAGTTTGCTCAGTTTTTCCTCAGGCAAACAGAAGGTGGA
>MHBM01000044.1:15113-18893 GCA_001804885.1 Lentisphaerae bacterium RIFOXYA12_FULL_48_11 | reverse complement strand
CGTCTGGGTTCTTTACCAGCTGGCATACTGACAGGGGTTCGTCACCGGTTCCGGGCGGGGAGTCAATGATAAGGTAATCCAGTTCGCCCCAGTCTACATCCTTCAGGAACTGTTTGATTACGCCCATTTTCATGGGGCCGCGCCAGATCAACGCATCATCGCGGTTCTGGAGAAGGAGCCCTATGGACATGATCTTCATGCCGGCCTTTTCAACGGGTAGAATTGCGCCGTTTTGCATCTGAACGGATGCATCTTCAATGTGCAGCATCTTGGGAATGCTCGGGCCATGAATATCCACATCGAGAAGGCCGACTTTTCTCCCGGTGAGGGCAAGGGATACCGCCAGATTTACTGCCACCGTGCTTTTCCCGACCCCGCCCTTTCCGGACATGACGATGATCTTGTGCCGTATCATCAGCATGCGATCATCCAGCTGTTTTTCTTCCATGAAAGCGTCCAGATCCTTTTCATTGCCGTGTGCTGCATCGGCGCATCCCCCGGGCTTTTTATGGTTTGCACATGACTTTCCGGTTGAGCACGCATTTTCTTTCTGTTCCATATTTCATCCTTCCTTAAGATGTCTAAAATTGCAGCTTTGTGCCAACGCCACATGTCGAACATTTACCGGGGAATGCCGCCCAGATAGCCTGCACGGCCTTTGCGCCAGTACAGTGTGCGGGATAGATTTTCCGGATGCCAAAGCGACGCAACGAGTCGATTGTCCATGCAATCCTTCTTTCCGATGCAGCGTGAAGATGCGTGCCACCCATGACTGCCACGATAGGTTGTCCGTTCGTCAATTTGTAAATGTAATCGAGTGTGTTAATTGCGCCGGAATGTGCGCAGCCAAGGACGACAACCGTTCCAGCCGGTGTATTCATGAAAAGGGACTGGTCGTCTGGAATTCTGTCAATGTTTGTTCCCTCAACATCCTGGTAAAAGCCCTGGTCGTCTTCCTCCTCGGGGTGTATGCGCGGGATTTCTCCTGTTATGGTAATTCCTTTTGCTATCTCTGTTGGAGCCGTGGTTGTTTGGATACCGGTATTCTTTGCTTGCAGGATGTCTGCACAATGGGTGGGCATACCAATTTCTCTGCTGATCTTGTTTGACTTATGATATCTTGGCAGCATGGCCAAAGGGTGAAGGTAGATTTTTACCTCACCTCCTGCATTAGCCAGCACGTCAGCCAGCCCCCCTGTGTGATCGTAATGGCCGTGGCTGAGAATTACGGTATCAACGGCATCGAGATCGATATTGAGTTTCCTTGCGTTGGCGATGATGAGATTACTCTGGCCGGTATCAAAAAGAATGCATCTCGGGCCGGTATCTATCCAGAACGAAAGGCCGTGTTCCGCCATGACGTCGTAGCTGGCGACGCTATTTTCTACAAGAACAGAGATGGTTGCAAATGGTGCCATGGTTTAGAATTGTCCTGTTTTTAGTAAAACCAGCGTACAGGCATTAATCGCTTCAATTCCCGCCTTTTTGAGCCTTTCCGACAGCTCGGGATTCTCCGCGCCGGGGTTGAAGATTACACGTCGCGCTCCACTTTCTAAAATATCGTCGATGATTGCCGTCTGGTTTGCTGCAGATAAATAAATAGAGATGGTGTCAACGGGGGTTGGAATATTTTTTAGCGCAGGATAAACTGTCAGGTCTTCGACCATGGGAAGACTGGGATGAACAGGGTAGGGCTTGTGCCCTTTTTCGCGAAGCAGGGCGATAGCCTTGTAACTGTATCGTTCCGGTTTATTGCTGGCGCCGATTACTGCAACGTTCATTATATGGACTCCCTGATATGTGCAACGATGGTTTCTCCCGCACGTACCGTATCTCCTGGTTTGACGATTACCTCAACTTCGTCGGCAGGCAGGTACATGTCCAGCCTGGATCCGAATTTCATCATGCCTATGCGGTCACCGGTGGTTATGTCCACGTCTTTATCATGTGCTGGCCAATATACTACTCGCCGACATACCGGACCGACGATCTGGCAGACCAGGCATCGTGTCTTATCGCCGGTTATAAGGATCTTGTTATGTTGATTTACTTCAGAAGACTTTTCCTGAAAAGTAAACAGATGTTTACCCGGAAAGTAGCCCAGAAATGCGGATTTCCCTGAAATAGGAGCTCTATTCACATGTACGTCGAAAAGGCTGAGGAAAATGCTGATCCTGGTGCAAGGGGTTTGCAGGTATTTGTTTTCTTGCACCAGATTTATTGAAGATACAATTCCATCTGCGCCAGCTACAACTGCATTATTGTCCTGTGGAGATGTTCGTTCCGGGTCCCTGAAAAAATACAGAAAATAGGCAATTCCGATCGAACCTAGGCAGGAGAAAATAAACCACATGTCAAATAATGAGGCCATTAGCACCCACGCGATTACGGTAACAGAAAGAAAGGGTGTCACTTCGCGACGTATTCGCATATTTTTCTCCATACAGTTTGGATGTCTTTTCCGACAGGTTCGTCATGCAATTCTACTACGGCCTTATTTTGAATTTGTGCCCTGGTGACGGCGCTGTCGTAACGGATTCGTCCTGCAATACTGGCGCCTTTTTTTACAGTCTCTGTTTCGATCTGTTCCGTCATTTCGGGATTCAGGTCCCACTTGTTGATGCAGACAAAAGATCGAATTCCAAAATGCGCCGTCAGTTCAAGTACACGATTCAAATCATGAGCTCCGGAAAGCGTCGGTTCCGTTACGATAAGTGCCAGTGAAGCTCCGGTGAGGGACGCTATGACTGGGCAGCCCGTGCCGGGTGGTCCGTCAATCAGTATCAGGTCGCGTTTCTGATCATTCGCGATCTGTTTGGCGGTCTCGCGAACTTTACTTACCAGTTTCCCCGAGTTTTCGCCGCCGGGATTCAGGCGGGCATGAACCATGGGGCCATATCTGGTATCTGAGATGTACCACTCCCCGCTGTCGCGCTCCGGGAAATCAATTGCCTTTACCGGGCATGTCCATACACAGACTCCACAGCCCTCGCAAGCTGTCGGGTCTATTACAAATGACGACTCGCGTGGCGAGCAGCCGGTATCAATCATTTCCTGTATGACTTGGTTTGTTCTGACCGAGCACGAACGCTTGCATATGTCGCAGTCACTGCAATTTGCCAGTACCCTGGAGTGAGTGTTCCAGTCGCCTTCTGTCTCAAGTCGTGTTACGGCTCCGAAACGGCATCGCGCTAGACAAGCTCCGCATCCAATGCAGACATCCTGTCGGATAACGGCTTCGTGACCGCATAAGAACTTCTCTCGCGCATTTATGATCGGAGACAGCACAAGGTGAAGATCTGAGGCATCCACATCGCAATCGGCAAGTATGGCGTTACCTGCCAGGGCTGCAAAGGAAGCGGTAATGCTTGTTTTGCCGGTTCCGCCCTTACCGCTTATGATCACGATTTCTTTCATTTTATTCCCATCTGCAAATTTTCAAAAACTTTTTTTGTCTAAATCCGCCTGTTGCGTTCGTGAATGACCATCTCGCCGATCGGCGCACCAATGTCTGTTGCGACGCGCGCGCATTTCACTCTCAATAGAAAGAAAATATGCTTGTTTATTGCGTGAAGGCTCTCGTAGTTACCCTGACCCTTGGCAATAATAAGGTCACTGGCTTCGAATACCTCACGGAATTGAGGAGAACAGTCATTGAGTATGGTTCCTGGAGCATCTGATCCGTTCGATATAACGGGAATGATCTCGCTCAATCCTGCCATTTCGGCATCTTCCATGGTGGCGTCATTCAGCACAGGGGAACCCCGAACGCCTAGAGTA
>MHBM01000044.1:12304-15095 GCA_001804885.1 Lentisphaerae bacterium RIFOXYA12_FULL_48_11 | reverse complement strand
GCCTCAATAAGGGCCCTGTCAAATACAATCTCACCCGAGTTGTCTGCAAGGAAAAAGATTTTAGCTGCTTTTTCTGCCTCGTTAAACAGATCCTCTGCGGAGCCATGGACCGGTTCACGACATGCCCTGCACAAGGCGCTCCTGATGTCCATTTCGGCCAATCCAGTTTTTGCACCCGCGTCAATCAAGTTGCCCGCCAGAGCCAGCCTGGTTATCGCGGTTTTTGGATCCTCTTCAAGTCGAATTTCTTTCCGGAATTCAGGTAACATCTCTATTGCAATGGCATTCATGCGTCTTTTGAGGGAATGGTAAGGATCAGGGCTTCCTGTTTTCTGGCGGATGTGGCGGTGAAGATTTCTGGCAACAACCGCAGGTGATGTAAGCCAGTCCTGTTTGGAGAGTTCGGCAAGCAGATCGCACATTATATCTGCCCGTTTCACTTCATCAGAAATACAGAAGTTTACGGCTTCTGACGCTTGCCGGACGAAACAAGGTATACAATCAACAGCAGTGTTTATGTCTACGTTCATTGATTTCTTAAAGTAATTTTTCAGCACCGCAGAAAACTTCTTCAATATGAAGACATACAGCAGCCACGCCAGGATGTTTAGGGTTGTGCCAGGTCTGCATGCTTTTGAATACAGGGCCGTCGGTATGATATGTCAGGGGACCTTTTATCTGGTACGACTTGCCTTCCTTGGTGATGAAGAGTATGGAGCCTGTCGAGCCGTTATGGATGTTTGCCCTTGTCTTGTGAAAATAGTTATCTGCCACAATAAATCCTTCATTGGCTTCGTATTGAACTTCCCCGATATAGATGGCGTTAGGTTTTCTCTCGGCGCCGATGGTGGCCAGGACTGCCGGTCCTTCACGATGAATCCAGGCTTCTTTTACGATTGTCGGCAGGTCTGTCATTTCGCTCTCCTTTTTTTTATAATGTTTTTCTTCTTCTGTTGGATGCTGAAATAAACGCATCCGTTGGTTCGTTGTTCACTTATTTGCTTGTTGCAAAGCAGGGTTTCCAGTGCTTTGGCAGCCTGTGTTGGATGTAGGGAAAGACCACTGGCAACGTCTTTCAATGTGCATGGCCTGCGCCGGAGAAGGTTGAGGATATCACCGGTGTTTGACTGAATGTCGGCTTTGCCGACAGCACCATGATAGGCGGCAATGAACTCTGTTTTCATGCTGAATAATCTGCAAAAACGTTTCATCTGTTCTTCAGGGGTCGGGAACGCAAATTCTTCTGCTGGCGGGCGGGTTACGGTATTTAGCTGGATCCGGTCGGGCTTTAAGCGTTTTGCAATTTTATTAATTCTGGATACTTCAGCTGCAACGCCGGTGACGCCGCCGAGCAGGAAAACCTCCAGCCAGAGGGTTCCGGAATACCTGGAACGGAAATCTATTAAACCTTTAACCATCCTGTCGAAAGAAATGGAGGCGTGAGGTCTGTTGACATACTGAAACATTGATTCGTCAGCTGCATCAAGCGAAGGAATAACCAGATCTGCTAATAGGAGGGCATCCTGCACATTTCGATTCCATAACAACGAACCATTGGTAAGTACTGCCAATGGAATCGCGGTTTCTTTCTTAATGCCCCTTATCAGCGCTTTAAGAGGTGAATAGAGTGTTGGTTCTCCGGATCCGGATAAAGTTATGTAGTCTGGTTTACATGTTGTCAGCTTGCGGCGAAGCTCGCGCAGCACCTTATCCAGTGGAACGTATTCTTGTCTTTGAATTGTTTTTTTTGTTGTTCTGCCCAGCTGGCAATAGATACAGTCGTATGTACAGGTTTTGAAAGGCACAAGATCCACTCCAAGTGAACGTCCAAGGCGCCTTGAGGGCACAGGGCCAAATACGTATTTAAAATCAGAGTTCGTGGTCATTACCTTTCGCAATTCTGTAAACCACACTTGGAAGTTCTTCCGCATTCCGGACATTCGTACTCATATGTCGGCATATCATTTTCCTTTTGTCATAATCCGGTTAAGTTTGTCTGGACGGATCACCAGAGGTTTGCGTTGCCTGGCTTCCAGGTCGTCCATTAATCCGAACGCCATGACTATTATCCGGTCGCCGGCATGTCCCATCCGTGCTGCGGCGCCGCGCAGGGAAATTTCACCTTTTCCGCCTGTTATGGCGTATGTTTCAAATCGCTTCCCGTTGTTAAGATTGGCGACCAGCACTTTTTCTCCTGGCAGTATATCCGCAGCGCGAAGCAGGGCTTTATCGCAGGCGATACTGCCTTCATAATCAAGATGAATTGCAGTTATCGTGGCGCGGTGAATCTTGCTTTTCAGCATATTTCTCAACATTATGGCCGCCGTTTCTTGTTAACAGGTTTCCCTTCGGCACGCATTCGGGCAATAGCCATTTCCGCCGCGTTGACCAGTTGATAGACAATCGGGGATGCCGTTAGGGCGGGGTGTGTGCCCATCTGGAATGTCGCAATGTCCTCCGCCGTCATTCTTTTTTGAATACATGCGGAGACAATATTGATGACTTCACCGGCAGATTCATTGCCGCGAATCTGTCCACCGATCAGTGTCCCGGTGTTCTTCTCAAAAATCAGTTTCAGTTTGGTGGGTGCGGCGCCAGGCATGCTGCCGGGATGCCGGTTGGGTCCATCGACGGAAACTGCTATTGAATCGTAGCCATTCTGTTTTGCATCAACCTCGGTCATCCCTGCTGTTGCCATTGCAAGGCTGCCTATGGCGGTGGACCAGACTCCAACTGTGCCGTCATGTTCCCTGCTTATGCCGTACAAGTTAGCGCCCGCAATGCGAGCCTC
>MHBM01000044.1:0-12257 GCA_001804885.1 Lentisphaerae bacterium RIFOXYA12_FULL_48_11 | reverse complement strand
AAAATGAGATTTTCTCTGCACAGTCTCCACAGGCGAAGACGTTTGCATGCGAAGTGCGCATGGCGCGATCAACCGCAATGGCGCCTGTCGGGCCCAGTTCCAGGTTCGCAGCTTTGGCGATCTCAACGTTTGGCGTTGCGCCCACCCCGAGGATAACCACGTCTGCCGCTATGGAGGATCCGTCTGACAGTAAAACGGATTCAACTTTTCCGCTCCCGACTATCTCTGATACTTTTGTATTGGTACGTATCTGTATGTTGCGGGTCCGGATCGCGGCCTCCATCTCTATGCAGAATTCCTCGTCGTATGCCAGGCTCAGGCAGTGCGGGGCAACCTCAAGAATGGTAATTGTCTTGCCGCCCAGCTTTTGAATTTCGTCGGCAAATTCGATCCCAATAAACCCGCCGCCAATGACAATTATATTCTTGGCAGATTGAATGCGCTTCTGTAGTTCATCGAGATGATCTACATCCTTGAAAATTGGAAATACCCCATCTTTCTCTGTGCCCTTGACGGGCAGGGTTCCGGGCAGGGAGCCTGTCGAAATGATAAGTCGTTCGTATTCTATCTCCTCGCAGGATGTTTGAACTGTCTGCTTCTGCGGGTCTATCGATTGAACTGTTTCTATGGCAATTTTCACCCCTTCTTTTTCGAGCATAGCATCGGGAATGAGGTTCTTTGTCGAACTCCCCAGTGTTCCGAAAATATAAGGAATACCGCATGGGATTGGCACCTGTTTTTCTTTGCGGACGAGAAGTGCTTCCTTTGCAGGGTAGTGACGTCGGGCTGTGATCGCAGCTGTGGCTCCAGCGGCGCTTCCGCCGACAATCAGGATGTCTGTTTTGCGCATTTTTTCTCTTTCTTTTTATTTAACCGTGTTTAATGCCTGCTTCAGGTCTTCCAGTATCTGTTCTGCAGGTTCTATTCCGATCGAAAGGCGTACGGTGTTCTCCCTGACGCCGAATATTGCGCGACGCTCCGGTGGCAGGTAGAGCATGGTTGTCAGGTGTGGAATACAGATCAGGCTTTCAGTGGAACCCAGGCTGACTGCGTGGTAAATAACTTTAAGTTTTGATATGAATTTCTTTGCATCTTCCTGTGTCTTTCCAACATCGAATGCCATCATGCCGCCGAATCCGTCATGCATTTGTTTTGAGGCAATTGCATGTCCGGCATCAGTTTTCAGGCCAGGATAGAAAAGTCTGCTGATGCCGGGATGTGTTCCGAGATATTCGGCAATAGTCTGCGCGTTTGCCGCCATTTTTTCGGCTCGAAGTTCAAAGGTCTTGAGACCTCTCTCGAGCAACGATGCGGAATAAGCGTCCAGCGTCGTTCCTATTGCCTGCCGTGTAAACCATAATTTTTCGTAATCCTCTTTCGAAACCGCGATGGCGCCGGCCATAAGATCATTATGTCCTCCCAGTGCTTTGGTGGCGCTGTGTATCACGATATGTGCTCCCAGCTTCAGTGGCAACTGGTGATAAGGCGTTGCAAAAGTGTTGTCCACAACCAGTCGCGCTCCCGCTTTGTCGGCTGCACGACGTGCCGCCGCGATATCAATAGTCTTGCAGAGGGGGTTGGTCGGTGATTCCATGAATATCATTGTCGTGTTGGGTTTGACGCGCTTTTCAAGGTTTTCGTCAGAATCGAGCCAGGTAATATCAATTCCCATGCGTTCGAGTATCAATGATACCTTGTAGTTTGCCCCGTAAATGTCATGAAAGAAGATGATGTTATCACCGGTCTTTAAGTAAGTGAGATACACCATTGTGCATGCGGCCATGCCCGTCGTGCAGACAACGCAGTCTTCGGATCCTTCCATGGCTGCAATTTTTTTCTCAACCGCCCTTACGGTAGGATTGTCATCTCTATGATACGTGTAACCGTCTATTTCTCCGTCTGTGATCTTGCGCAAGACTTCGAAATCGCGGTATTCGTAGTTCACCGCGTTGACAATCGGCGTTACCATCGGCTTGTTTCCGTAAGGCGTTAAAGGATCGTTCATATTTTACCTCTCTAATCAGGGGTTAATCTGCTGTTTTCTTCCCCTATACAATTCCATAAATTGAAGAATATGTCTCGCCAATCTGGAAGAATTTGTAACGTCAGCATACCCCTGGAATAAGCTTCTGCAACCCGGCGATCATCAGGGAGTTCTTGCAGTATCTTGACTCTTTCTTTGATGCAGAATTCGTGGACTTGTTGGTCACCGCTGTTTGCCCTGTTTATGACCACACCATAAGGACGGCGGAGGTCGCGGATCATTTCAATTGCCAGTTTCAAGTCATTCAGCCCAAAGGGAGTAGGTTCAGTGACCAGCAGGACGTAATCAGCATCACGCACCGTTGTTACAACCGGACACGAGGTGCCCGGCGGAGCGTCCATAATGGAAATGCTGTTTCTCAGGATCTTTTTCTTTACCGCGCGGATTAATGGCGGTGACATAGGTTCGCCGACATTGAGGCGGCCCTGCACGAAATTTACTGTGCCTGCTTTTCCTGATTCAACAACTCCGATTGGGCGTTCCTGTTCATGAATGGCGCCGGTCGGGCAGGCGATGGTACAGCCACCGCATCCGTGACAAAGTTCCGGGAAAACGAGAGCCTTTTTGAGTACGGCGATTGCGTGGTACTCGCAGACTTCTGCACACTTGCGGCAGCCTGTACATTTTATCTCGTCCACAACCGGGACCAGGATGCCAGCGGATTCAGTGGATGTGATTTCCGGCTTGAGAAAGATATGGCCGTTCGGTTCTTCGACATCGCAATCCAGATATTGAACCGATTGGTTCATGCTGGCGAGCATCCACGCCAGGTTGACCGCCACAGTGGTTTTGCCTGTTCCGCCTTTTCCGCTTGCGATGGCTATGTTCATGGTTTTAAAAGATAATCTGCTATTGCCCTGTAGAGTGTACTGACGGCAAGAATCGCGCAGTGCCTTCCTTCTTCAGGTTTGCATTCTCCAGATCTGATGATCTCTCCTGCGCTTATTGATAAAGCATCAGTTACTTTCCGGCCTTTTGCGCTGCGAGCAACAGCTCGCCCGCAGGAGCGTGTGTTTTTACATCCATCTGTGTAGTATTTCACATCATCAATCGTGTCGTTGGTAACAACGATATAGAACTCCATTGTATCTCCACACGGCCCTTGAATCGTTCCAGCGGCAGTAGGATCATTCATGCGGCCAAAAAAATCATCTTCCTTGCTGTTGTTCATCTGTCATCTTTTTGTTTTGTGCAGCCTGGCATAAGCCCGGCATGCAGGGCAGGCGCCCTCGATCTTTCGGAGCGCCTTGGCATACTTGCTGCCAGGCCATATTCGGGCGCAAATACAGAAAGGACATATTCCACAAAAAAATGCCAGGATACGGGTTGAAATGTTATGTTCTGCATTCATTTTGTGTAATTTTCGATTGTCGTAGTGAGATCCTCTTCTTTAGTGAGTCCTGAGAATCTTGCCACTTCTTCGCGGTCTCTCAGGATAATCAAAGTAGGGATGCTTCTAAAACCGAATTTATCGGCTACTTTTGAATGTTCGTCCACATTATATTTCCCGACTTTTGCCTTGCCTGTTACCGCTGCCGCAACCCGATCGATAATTGGTCCCTGTGTTCGACACGGGGGACATCTTGGTGCCCAGAAATCGATCAAAACTACACCTTTGCCTGTTTCTGTTTCAAAATTGGCATCAGTCAATTCAATGACATTCTCGCTCATCTTTCCCTCTTTTCCTTCTCCATTCGAACATCCGGCAATCGCGACTGATAGTCCTAAGACGGTATAAACAAAGTAATGTTTCAATATCATATTTATGTCCGGTTCTTTGACCACGGATTACACTGATGACCAAACTGCCGTCATTGATATCCGTGCCATACGCGGCGAATTATCATTTGTCGTGACAATTCATTTTCCCGTCGGAACTGATTCTAAGTCCTTAATTCGATTGTGAATGCCTTCCAGAGTATTACCAAGACGTTCAGCCTGTTTTCTTAATACATCAATCTCTTTTTCGGGCGTTGTAGTTACGATATTTGGTATACCTGTGTGCTGCCATCCTGTCATCCCTGTTGCGTAGAACATGTTTCTTCGTCCGTTTCCGCCCCCGCGGCCCCAGAACCCTCGGCCACATCCTCGTCCCGACATTGGATTTGAATACCCTGCCGTTCCGTACCCAGCACAAAATCCTGCAGCTCTTCCTGTCATTGATCCCATACCCATTGGTCCAGTTCCATCTCCTCTTGGCATTGTTGCCTCCTTTTTATTTACACTTCTTATTTTAACGTCCACCCACTTGGCCACGTTTGTTGCCGCGTCTCAGGGCTCTTCCTCGCCTGCCGCCACCTCTCCCTCGGCCGGTTCCGGCCGAGGGGCCCTTTCGCTGTCCGCCGCCGCACGAACCGCGTCCGCGGCCTGTACCTGCACCACGTCCGGTTGGACCAGTTCCATCATTTCTTGGCATTGTAGTTTCTCCTTTTGCTTGATCTTAGTTATTTTGTCTTTCAAAAAACAGACGGCAAAAACAGTGTCCATCCTTGGCTATTTCCTTTTTCCAGGCCGGGCAGGGACAAATTACGTCTTTAGCTGGATTCAAGGGATGGGATTGCTTGCAGGGACAAAACAATTTTCCGCTGCTTACCATGTTTTCGGTCATGAGTCCGAGGACTTTCTGAACCCGTTCATTATCAGGATTGATTATCAATTTGTGTGTAGTCGCCAGCTTCTGCATTTTCTGCAGTATTTTCCTGTAATGAGCTGCGTGTGTTGTCCATGGATTAGATTCCGGCTCCTTGCATGAATGATTTTTTGTTCCGTGGCATTTCTTCTGGTTTCTTTTCGTTCTCACATCCAGTGTCCTTCAACATTTGCCGCCGTGGCCTCTTTCAATTCGCCGTTCTTGAATTTTTGAATTGCCTCCGAGACAGTTCCTCCTGGACACAGATAGACCTTTATCCGTGCAGCGTTGAGAGTCCTGAATGCCTTTGGGCCGGCATTGCCGGTAATTACAGCCTCGGCGCCGAGCCTGGCTACCGTTTCTGCTGACTGGATACCTGCGCCCTGTGCAGCATTAAGGTTTTGTTCGTTGTCGTGCGCGGTGGTTTCGCCTGAGTCAGTGTCGGCTGTGATGAAGTACTTGGCTCGTCCGAAACGAGGATCCACATCGCTTGAAACATCTTTGTTCGTGGCTGTTATTGCTATTTTCATGTTTATTATTTTCCTGATAGTCCCCGGCATTAGTTATGTCTTTACTAGAGGATTCTCTCTGCCTTTCGTGCATCCTTGTCCATTTCGCCATCTGCCTCGTTCATTGTTACATCCTCGTCTTCGTCCGCAACATCCAGGCATGCTTAATGCTGGATTAGGCAAGGTTCCCTTCAGCCATGCATCTATTACCTGGTCTATGTCCCCGGCCGTAAAAGCCAATACCCTGATATTCCTGGCGGTCAGCATATTCGCAAGCGGGTTAGAGATGGCTCCACAGATCAAGACCTGTGGTCCCAGTTCTGCCAGCCTTTCCACTTGAACCAGTGGATCCGTGCCTGGCAAAGATTCCTCTCTTCTCGTAACAACACTGCCGTTGTCAATGTCCAGTATTTGGATTTGCCGGGTTACATCAAATACCGGTGATATCCTTCCATTCCACGTTGCTAATGCTATTTTCATTTATTTTTACTTCTCATCTTGTTACCTAATCTATATCACAAATCGTGCCAAGTGACGCTAAGGCTGATAAATGCATATAACATATTGCTGTTCAATCTATTACAAATATACCTAATGATTATATTTATCTGAGATAAAGTAGCTTTAATGCTACTGTGCTGGAGTATAAAGAGCATTTGTGCGACCCTGCTGCTTTGTGTTGATCTGGCTTTTGGGGAAAGAGTTATGGATACGATTAAGTTGGTCCATAAGCATTATCGCTTTGAACGTCCATCATGCTCGGGAAGATCATGGCTTCTGAGAACTGCTCATGAAATCCTTCCGCCGTGGAGAGATCCACGTGGTTTACTTGACGTGCAAGTTCCTCTCCATGTCTCCGTACTTCAGTGGAAAGCAACGCAGCCTTTGCTCCGGCAAGCGATGCATTCCCAATATACCGGATTCTATGATGATCTATTCCCGCAGGCAGCAAGCCGATGCGCTGGGCGCTGCTGCGGCGAATGAAATTGCCGAACCCGCCGGCAATCAGAACCGTCTTAAGGTCCGACACTTTAATACCGGCATTCCTTAGCAGGATGGCAATGCCTGCGCGGATCGCACCACTGCCCAGCTGTACTTCGCGGATATCGCGCTGGGTTAACAACACCGGCGGAACTATTTTGCCCGGAGTAGCTTCGGCGATCACGAAACTGGTTTCGCCATTCTCGTCTGATTGCAATCTCCTGGTAAAAGTCGGTGCCAACGCTTGCGGCAACTCTTCTTTGGGTAGTAGCTGACCTTCGGGGGTTACAATACCATGACTCAACAATTCGGCCACAAGATCAATCAGTCCACTGCCGCATATGCCGGAAGGGATCACATTCCCGATGACTTCCACGCGAACGTCGCCATCAAAAATCACCTTTTCTATAGCACCGGTGGAGCCTCTCATGCCGCACTCTATGCGTGCGCCTTCAAATGCAGGCCCGGCTGCTGTTGATGCAGCGTAGAATTTATCTTTATGTGCGAGAACGATTTCTCCATTGGTGCCTATGTCCACCATCAGGGTCGGCTCCTTAATTCCGTACATGCCTGTTGCCATCATTCCGGCTACAGTATCTCCGCCTACAAATCCTCCAATTATGGGGAAAATATATGCGAGCGCTCCATGATGAATTGGAATGCCGAGTTCGACTGCGGGTACAAGAAGACCTCCTGTATGCGTCGGAACAAAAGGCAACTCTCCAAGTTGTGCCGGGTTAATCCCGCATAGAATGTGTTCCATTGTTGTATTGCCGGCAAATGTTGCTTCGTAGATGTTTTCTCGGCTTATTCCGTTTTCGACGCATAAAGCATCAATCATGCTGGCAATCTCGCGAATTATGGTCAAACGCAGTTCATCAAGGTTTTCCGGGCGCATTGCAGCGTGCTTGATTCTTGAAAGAACGTCGTCTCCAAAACTGACCTGGGGATTCAGTCGGGATGCTACTCCGATCTCTTTCCCGTCTCTGAGACTCAGCATCTGGCCGACTATTGTTGTTGTTCCGATATCAAAAGCTACCCCGAAGCAACGGCCATTTGTATTGCCGGTTTCAAAATCAAGCAGGCGATGGTCTGACAGAACGGCAGTACCTTTAAACCCTTGTGCGCGCAGGGTTTTGGAAACATGCCGGACCATGTGCAGGTCGGCTTTGAAAGGCCCTATGCTTCGCTCCAGTCGCAGCAAGTCGGAAGCATCATCTTCCAGTGTAGGCGGTGAAAGTTCCACGTATACCTTGCGGATTGCCGGTAACACTTCTTTGGTGATAGATGACTCTGCGGTTGCAAGGATTTGATGAGTGCCTCCAAACAGTGATGCTTGAGGTACAAAAACAACAATATCAGTTTCGATTGGATTCTGACATGCAAGGCGCCATCCATCTCGTAGTTCCTGATCAGAAAACTTTTGTTTGTCCGCAGAGGTCGGAGCGCCGGCATTTGACATCACCTGGATGCGGCACTTGCCGCACGTGCCTGATCCGCCGCAGGGCGTTTCGACTACCAGTCCGGCATGGGCGGCGGCTTCAAGGATCATTGTGCCGCGGAGTACAAATACTGATCGGCCCTGTGGTTGAAAAGTAACTCGCAACTGTATTTCCATTTTATAGTGCTCCAATGCCATAGAATTGATTTCTTCGCCATCTTTCGTATTCTGCCCATTCCTTCTGTTTGTCGAGCAGAGGCTCGACCCGTTTGCCGATAAGTTTGATGACCAAATCATCATTTGCCAGTAATGGCCGATTCGAAATAGTGCCTTGCATAAGAAGCTCATAAGCCTCATTAATAAGTTGGAATTGTTCCGTATTACCGCCGGCCTTGTCAGGATGATAACGGTTTGCCAGTTTCCTGAACGCCCGCCTAACATCGCCAGGCGTTTTCCCCAGTGTCAGGAGAACCAGGCGGGCTCTTTCATCCAGAGTAGTACCCCTGATATCATCGATGCTCTCGTTTATTTTAGTTAATGTCTTCACGACGGTTTAGTAAACTTCTCATCAAAGGCAATTTTCATTTGATGTGCTTCTTGAGCACTGAAATCAGCTCTGCTTCAGACTTTACGCCTACGAATCGCTCAACTTCCTTGCCATCCTTCAGAATAATAAGGGTTGGGATACTTCTGATTCCAAATTGTTCGGCCGATTTGGGTGTCTCATCTACATTGCATTTGCCGACTTTTGCCTGGCCAGCCATGGCAACGGCCACCTTCTCGATAATGGGGCCTTGTATCTGGCATGGACCGCACCAAGGCGCCCAGAAATCAACCAGGGTCACGCCCTGGCTTGTTTCCGCATCAAAATTAGTGTCTGTCAGTGTTAACTCGTGTGTTTGTTTTGGGACATCTGAATTGTTGTTATTTGTTGTCACAGTATTTTCTTTCTTTTCTTGCTTGTTTGAGCATCCGTTTACCATCGCAATCATTGTCGCAACTGCAATGCTTATGCCAAGTTGCACTAAAACCCGTTCTCGCGTCTTTCTTCTTTTACCCATTCTGATTTCCTTTCTCCTTTTCACTAGAAGACGTTCTTTCCCCAAATCTTAAGCCTACGAAACCTGCATTTTTCACAAGCCCTTCTCTGGGGCGGCGGTATCTGCTCACCCTTTGGTTGGGGCGTTCAAACAGACAACTTGTAGCACGGTTCAAGTCGAAGCCGGATTGTTCCGCTTTCTTAATAATCTGATGTGCAGTGTAGAACCTTGCAGATGAATAGAAGGGGTGTCCCTCTGCGCCTTTCTTGGCATAGATTTTTCCCCAGGCGCTGTCCTTTGGAACCAGACCGATAATCAAGTATCCATCGTTTCTTAATATCCTTCTGCATTCTTTTAAGGCCCTCAGAGGTTCATTGAGGAAACAGATGGTCACCACTAGGAGAACTGCCCCAAATTCCTTGTTTTTAAACGGCAGCTCTTCTGCTTTGCCTGTGCGAGTCGAAATACCGCGATCCGAAGCGTATCTCAAAACTGCCGGGCTTGGGTCGATGCCGACGTCAATATCTAGCGCAGACGCAAATCGTCCTGTTCCGACGCCCACCTCCAGACACGGGCGCGGCATTTCTATCATAAGCTGGCGAAGGCATTCCGCCTCAACCTGAAAGATGCGGCTCCCTTTATCGCTTTCAAACCATGAATCATATTGTGCAGCCATTCGCTCAAAAGGGGCCGAGCCTACGGAATGCTGATAGCCGTGTTTGGACACTGATCTATACATTGTCCGCAATCCACACATTTTTCCTCGTCTATTTTTGCCTTGTCATTTTCCAGACTGATTGCCTGAACCGGGCAGATATCCACGCATAGCCCGCATGCGGTACATTTCTTCTGATCAACCTTCGCTGCCATAACCATCGTCTCCTTTTTTATAACACTCTGCTTTGTGGTCAATAATAAGTACACCGTTCAAATGATCAACTTCGTGTTGAATGACACGAGCTAATAATCCTTCAACCTTGAGTTCAATTTTCTTGTTTTTCTCATTGATCGCCCGTACCCAGATGCTAGATGGACGGCTGATATCCATAACAGTAGATGGCAGGCTCAGGCACCCTTCTTCCATTATTTTTCCTGCTCGATCCGACTCCAGAATCAATGGATTTGCCCACAACAATGTCTGATCGTCCACTTCGGCTACAATCAGTTGTTTTGAAAGTCCAACCTGTGGAGCTGCCAACCCGATTCCTTTCCATTGCCGCATGTGTTTGAGCATTCGTCTTAATAATCTGCGTTCATTTTCTCCGACAAACCCCACAGGCTTTGTTTTTACACGCAATACTGGGTGGGGATGTGTAACAATCTGCATGACTTTTTAGCTGAATGGATTATCGTTCCCGGGTCATTGTTCTGCCACACTCTGGACATTCAACCTGTGCACATGGGACGCCTTGTTGATGTGGAATGGTTTTTCCGCAATTCGGGCACACACAGTTACCGCCGGATCCCATTGCAAATCCGCCCATTCGTCCCTGTCCCATTCCCCTGCCTTTACCGCCCATCCCGCGCCCTGTTCTCGGTCCAGTTCCCATTGGTCCAGATCCATCTCCTCTTGGCATAGCTTTCTCCTTACTGTTGTGTGCTGTTTCGTACACCGGTCTACCTTGCAGACCGGCAAATCCCTTTATTTTATTCTGCCCATTTCCTTCGCGCTGAAGGATGCAGAAACCTTCGCCTCTGCCTGTCATTGGGCCTTGATTCAAAGGTCCTGTTCCGTCTCCTCCTGGCATTACCGCGTCCTCCTTGATACTTCTGATACGACCTCTACTTGTTCCCTCTGGTGCTTTTGCTCCCTACTTTATCTCTCTAATTTTCTCCTCTGCCTTGGCGTAGATGTTTCATCCACAAGTATCCATTATTCTTATTGTCGTGAATATCACGAAGCGTGCCAAGTATGCCCTGTGCCAGATAATATCGTGTAAAGCATTATCATGCAGTGTTATACTGATAACTGGATTCTCGGAATGGCAAAGGTCAGAGTAGCCGATGAGCAACTGTAAAACGAGAATAGAGGCGCAGTATTGCGCCTCTATTTTGTCTTTCGTCGAAAGCGCCCATCTTGTTCAGGAAGATCAATCCCGAAAGCTTTGATCTTGCGAAATAAAGTACTCTTGTGTAGGCCGAGAGCACGGGCAGCAGCCAGGCGGTTAAATCCATGATCCTCCAAAGCCTTGCGGATAGCTTGCTCTTCGGCGGCTCGCGACTGTGCGGCCATTGTATCACCGACCGGAATGCTTGGAACGGATACGCGTCCGGACAATTCCGGCGGCAGGTGAATGCGTTGTATGCGACCTTCGCCGCAAAGTACAAAAGCCCGTTCAATAAAATTTTCCAGTTCCCGTACATTGCCGGGATAATCATGTGCCATCAGGATGGTCATGACGTCGGCGGTTACTCCTGCAACCGATTTGTCCTGGCGTCTGTTGAACCGCGCTATGAAATGTTCAACAAGCAGGGGAATATCCTCCTTGCGTTTCCGTAACGGAGGCAGCTCCAGCTTTACAACATTCAGGCGATAGAACAAATCTTCCCGGAAAATGCCTTTACGTATCTGTGCTGACAAATCACGATGAGTTGCCGCTATGATGCGAACATTGGCATGTAGAAGTTTTGTCCCACCCAATGGTTCGTAAGTCTTCTCCTGTAACACGCGAAGCAGGCGTACCTGAAGCGCTGAGCTGATGTCGCCGATTTCGTCGAGGAACACCGTGCCTCCTTCTGCTAAAGCAAAACGCCCAGGCTTGTCTTTTCCCGCTCCCGTAAAAGCGCCCTTTACATAACCAAACAGCTCTGATTCCAGGAGAGTATCAGGCAATGCTCCGCAATTAATCGGTACAAACGGGTTGTTTTTGCGTGGACTCAAATTGTGTATGGCACGTGCCAGAAGTTCTTTGCCGGTGCCTGTCTCCCCGTGAATCAGCACTGTCGCATCACTTGCGGCAACCTGTGGTAAAACGTCGAAAATACGCTGCATAGCCGCGCTGCGGCTTACCAGATCACCCACCTGGAATCGGCCCTCCAATTCCTTGCGCAACTCTTCCACAAGGCTGAGGTCGCGAAACGTTTCAGCACCTCCGATGAGCTGTCCTGTTTCATCCGTCAGTATTGCCGTGGATACGCTGATAGGTATACGACCTCCCTCGGCCGTAACGATAAACGCCGATTTATTGATGATCGGTTTGCCGGTTTTAACCGTATGTCGTAGAGCGCAATCAGCCTCGCACATGCTGGCCCGGAAAACCTCTGAACACGGTTTTCCTATGGCTTCCTCCCTCCGAATGCCTGTAATGATTTCTGCCGCGCGGTTGAAGGAAGTAATACGCCACTCGGTGTCAACGGTGAAGACACCATCCGATATGCTCTCCAGAATGCTTTCAGCTCCTGTATGCAGGGAACCTTTGTTGATCAGAATCTTCTTCATTACAATTTAACTTTTAAAGCATTTATAAGTATCTTTATCTCTTTTATGGATAAGGAATCCTGTAAATATTACGGTCAAAGACATAGCATTCAAGGGTTGCAGTCTCAAGTATATAAATCCAAGCATGTGTTGCATGTGGGCCTTCGTTGATTGCAGATTCCGGTAGAATGGATT
>MHBM01000043.1 GCA_001804885.1 Lentisphaerae bacterium RIFOXYA12_FULL_48_11 | reverse complement strand
TTCAATTCGATCATGCGCAGTTCGCGGTCTACCATTGCACGGTTGAAACGCGTCAATTCCTCATTGCGCAGGCGAATTTCCTCCTCTGCCTGCTTGCGCTTGGTGATGTCGGTGGAGACACCGATGAGTCGTTCCAGCTTGCCGGCGGCGTCGAAGGAAGCTTGTCCCTCTTCCTCCAGCGCCACCACGCTGCCGTCGCCGCGCAGGATCCGGTATTCGGTCGTGTAGGTGTTGGCGGTGGGCGTCAACTCGCGAAGCATCGCCACGAACCGCTCGCGATCGGCGGGATGCACGCGCTGGAAGAAACTCTGTCCGGTGTCGATTGTGACGCTCTCTCCTTTCAGGCCCAGCAGCGCCGCGCAACTGCGGGAACGGGTGACGCGGTCGCTACCCGTGTCCCACTCGAAGGTGAAAGAGTGGCTGACGCGCAACGCCTCTTGCATGCGCTTTTCGCTCGCCGCGAGCGCTTCTTCCGCCCGCTTGCGGTCGGTGATGTCGCGGACAACCGATACTGATCCGATGATGTTTTTTTCTGCGTCCCGCACCGGGGAGGAACTGACCTGGCGATAGCGTAACTTGCCGGAAGCCGGGGTCCGGATGATCTCTTCCTGATTGCATACGATCTCACCCCGAAGCGCGCGCAGTGGTGGAGATTCCTCGACGGGCCGGAGGCTTCCGTCCGGACGGAGAGCTTCGAGATTTTCGGCGAGCTTCCTGACGTCAGTCGGCTCTGCCGTGTCTATAGCAAATTCCCGGACGCCCGAAGGATTGACCAGCGTGAATTTTCCCGCTGAATCGGCGAACCAGATTTCGTCAGTGATGCTGTTCAACAATGCGACCAGCCGGTCTTTTTCCAGGGCAACGATATTCGTAAGATCAGCCAGCTCCGCCGTTCGTTCGGTCACGCGCTGTTCCAGGGTCGAATTCAACTCCTCGAGCGCCGTCTGTGCCTTTTTCGTTTCTGTGATATCAATGCCCATCTCCATGATCATTGGAGAGCCGTCGGCGTCGACGAAGGGGAAGTCGTAAATATCATAGTTACGGTTGTCCGGTCCGGTCCAGTACCAGTGATGTGGTGCATTCGTCTTCAGTGCTTTGTAGCTTTCGCAGTTCTCACATGGCTCGGTGCGCTTGAAGAGATAATCGAAACAACACTTGCCGTGCGACTCGCCAAACCGCTCGCGGAAAAACTTGTTTGCGAACGGCACATGGTAATCCTTTGACAACAAAATCACATACACGGGGAGCGTTTCCAGAACGTCGTAGAGCCTCTGCCGTTCGGCCTTGGCGACAGCTTCGGCCTTCTTACGCTCTGTGATGTCGCGGGCGGCCGCGAAAACCCCGGTCACATTTCCTGCCTCATCCCGGTACACCGAAGCGTTATACAGAACAGGAATTGTGTGCCCATCCTTGTGACGAATATCCAGGGCATAATCGCGCACGAGACCTTCACGAAAGGCCTGTTCATATCCGGCACGGGCCTTGCCTGGGTCGATAAAATATGTAGTGAAGTCAGTACCGATAAGTTCTTTCCGGACGAACCCGGTGGCCTGTTCGGTCGCGGCATTCACGTCGGTGATCTTGCCATCCGGGCCAATGGTGACCAATGGGTCAAGACTCGCTTCGATCAGGCTCCTGTTATACTCGCTCTTCCGGTGAACTTCCAAAGTCTGCCCGGCCACACGCTGCTCCAATTGCTTATTCAGTTGCCGCAAGGCCTCTTCCATACTTTTGCGCTCTGTGATGTCGCGGTTACTGCCGCGAACACCCAGGTGTCGGCCCTGTTCGTCTAACACCGGCTGGCAAGCATGAGCTATCCAACGGTGTGTACCGTCCGGACATACGATACGATATTCCGTCTCGCCTGGAATCCGCCTGGTTTTCTCATCGGCAACATGCCGGTCGAATATGGCAACGTCGTCCGGGTGGACAGTACTGCGTCGCAACGCAGAATCGGCCAAAAACTCGGCCGGGTCGCGGCCATAAATCCGCTTACAGGCAGGCGAGGCATACAGGAAACGACCCTCAGGGTTTATCCAGAATTCAAAGTCGTAGGTATTGTCGGCAACGACGCGGTAGCGGAATTCGCTTTCCCGCAAGGCCTCCTCGGCCTGTTCTTCCTGACCTTTCTTTAGCGTTTTGTCAGTGTTCATGTGTCACCCATTCTGCTAGCAGTGAATCATGGCAACATTCATTCTTTTCTCCACGCACCCTAAACGCTACCAGTATCTGTAACCCCCTCCTGAAGTATGACACGAAAAAGCCGCCTGAATACGGCGGTTTTGTTCCTATATGTTGAATGTAACAGATTCGTTTCCCCTATGCAATATTGCCGCTACAGATGTTCATTCCCGCGGAATTACTGCATAAAGAACAGTAAGGTAAGCACAGCCGGGGGGCCATCAGGGAATCCCCTATATCGACCGGCCAATTACATTAGGGCCTGGGCTTTTAAGCGGAGGTGAATAGAGGCCAAAGACGGTAACAGAGACCGTGGCATCAAACACGTTATGTTCCTAAATCTCCGGGCAAAGACAGGAAAGATTCACCACGGAGGCACGGAGACCATACCAAGAGAATCCAATCTGTTGAGTCGACCGTCCACAGTGGACCACTCGTGTCCAAATTCCGTGTCAGTTCTCTTGCATGCTGCAAACAGGCTTTGGAGTACGGCGGCTTGACGCCGTTTTTCTATTCTTCGACCAGTTAACAGGATAACAAAGCGGCATCAAGCCGCCGCATCTCCAAATTTCGATTGCGCTCCATCATGGCTCCACTGGGGTTTCCGGATATAGGCACTTATTCCAATTTTTGAGTAAATATTTTGTCACTTATTTAGTGAAACTCCGCGCGGCAAGTCGCGGGCAAATCCGCACAACACTCCTTGTAGGAGGAGGAAGAGTTCTCTGATGAGCCTGATGCGAATCATGGTCTCCGTGCCTCCGTGGTGAATCTTGTCCTGGTTGCAATTCTCCGGCAATTTATCCCATACGTAATGGAGCGGAAGTGGCGATCTTTGGCAGGCAGTTGTCCAGCCGCTGTTCTTCATCATCGACAAATTTTGACATGAAATCCGACAGCTCACGCGCGTATTCAGCGTCAAGACCTGCCTGTACAAGCTGCTGGGAAATCACTTTCAACCCTTCATTACCGGATTCCGCCTCCCGCGCGCTCGAGTAACGCATTGCCGGATCAGGTGCCAGGAACTTCTGCAATATGAACATGAACGTATGGTTTACCTGAAGATGCGGAGGAAGCACGTCTGGCAGGCGATTTGGCAGGTCCATCTTGACATGCAACAATTCGTCTTCAGTAAAAGTTTCCTTCTCAATGATCCGCCGGCCGCTCAGCATCTCTATGGCAACAAGTCCAAGACTGTAATAGTCCGATTGAACAGTGCCGGGTTCACGGCGGTGCATTTCTGGAGCCATGTACAGGGGTGAGCCGAGAAGAAACGTCTGTTTTTCGCCGATGATCACCGCCCTCCCGAAATCGACAAGCTTCACGTCGCCAAGCTTGTCTATCATTATGTTGGCCGGTTTAATGTCGGAATGGAGGAAATTCAGGGTATGCACGCGTTCAAGGCCGCACAGGACCGCCCGTAGAATATAAACGGCAACGCCGGGCTGTAAACAGATTATCCCGTCTTCGATGCGGAATATAGTCTTCGTAAATCTTTCCCACTCTTTGGACGTGCTCCTCTTCCTGGCGGTTTCAAGATTTTCCCTTGTCATCAGCTGGCTGAGATCAAGCCCATCTATCGCCTCCATCTGGATGTAGCCGACACCATAAGTCTCCTCATAAGTGTCTGTTGACACCAGGTTGGGGCTCTGTAAATGATGAAGCTGGCTGACCTGATGTGCGATTCGCCCCATATCTGTCCAGTACTCCTCGACACTGTGATAGAGTCTTGGATCGAAAAGTTTTATTGCATGTTCCGTGATGCAGCCCCTTGCGCCATGCCTCAGGGCAAACAGGACCGTTCCCTGCCTTCCGCATCCTATTTCCCGCATAATGTGGTATGCCACGGGATAGGAAATGATTTTCATGCTGAGGATGGATTCATAGCTTCGCTTCAACTGCTCCATTGTCATGGCGGAATCTGGGATGGGAGAAGAAACGTAAGCTGTTCGTACAAGGCTCGAAACGGGCCCTCGAGACCAATCTACATCCATCAGATTTATCGTCTGTGTCGCAGGGCTGAAATTTGACCTGTCAGACATAATCGATCTTCCCTTCCGGATTGTGAAACCATCGTTGACGACTTGTTACGACAAAGCGGCCCGCCTTGCATTGTTAACTGCTGCTTCTTGTTGAAACTGGCGAAATCCTGACTCCAATGAGCAGGAAAGAACATGATCTGCTCCCTCCTTCTTATGAGCGGGCGCGGTTGATAAAACAGCGCCCGTTCTCTTTCTCCATGTTTCTACTTTGAGCCTTGCGTCACCGGATTGCCTTTGCTCACCCATCCTTCAATACCCTGGGGATATTTCAGGATATGCTTGTAACCCAGAGATGTGAGTCTGGCGGTAAGCAGTTTGCTGGCGGGGCATTTCAGGTTGACGCAGTATGTCACAATAATGGCATCCTTCGATCTCAAAGCGCTCTCAATTTCCTCTGTCTTTGCGTCCGGGCCAAGGTTAAGCGCATTCGAAATCCGGCGCCCATCGTCGTACTTGCCAGTCCGGGCATCAATAAGCGTCAGCTGAACGCCAGAATCAATCAAGGTTTTCAATGCGGTCGTATTTATTTCCGCCATTTGGGCGTCCATCATCTTACACTTGCATGCACCCTTCACCATACCGCAGTGCGAGCACATCATTTTGTCTGCTGAACCGCAGGCAGGACATTTTGCTTCACCGCTTCGATGTGATTTGCACATCGAACAGCACCCTGATGCCGCAATCGCAATCGCCAGAACCATACTGAACATGAACATTCTTTTCATCGTTGTATCCTTTTGTCTCGTTTTTACATCACACAGTTCTCTACACGGCAAATTATATTCCCGTTTCTTCTTTCTTTACCTCCTCTTTTGTCGCCACCCGTCCATACGTACCTGGCGCTTTGAGATGACGAACTCTAAGACGAAGCGGCCCCACAGAGCAATGGGTCGAAACCTGATTGTGACCTTCGCTTTTCCTTATTTCCCGACCCCATGGTTCCTGGTGTAAGCGCGGCCAGATGGTGGCCCGGCATTTTTCCGCCGGACATGAACGAAGAAAAAGCCGGAAACGAAATTTGGCACCTGGATGCCTTAATAAAACTCCAATGTCAAAGGTGGTAAATAGCTTCCTCGCGGAACAATTCGGCGAACAGTCGGGCTCGTTGAGAAACCGGAGTATGCATGTTTACCCGGCGGACCCATCTTGAGCGAATACTCGTGCATAAGAAGTTTTTGTGCAGTTCGCCGATGATTGTGGGGCTGCCTGTTGTCATTGTTCCTTTTTCGTTCATAGTTAACCTCCCGCCCTGTCTCGACAGGGCGGGTTCTCAGACATGCAGTACGCTGTTCAGGGAACCATAGCCGTTCGTAGCCCAGTCCGCATACTTCGTGTCCATGATCAAGATGTTATTCACATTAAACATGTACGCGTGTTCCCTCGTCAGAAAACGCAGAGTTGCTTTTGAATGGTCGCTTTCCGGGCTATCCTTCAATTTCTGCTCTGTAATTGTACGCATGTTGCGTGATCGGTTAGAAACGCCAGTTGACAAGAATCATAGCGGGCGCCAGCTCGTCTGGTAACCTGGTGAAGCATTCGTTCTGGGGCATGATGTTCAAAACCCCGATCTGAACCCCGGAGTCCGCAATCTCAGCATAGTTTACGACTCCGAACTGTAACCCGGTCAGGGTACCGGCATAGTTCACAAGTCCGCACTGGAATCCCTCCATGGTGCCACCGGTGTAGTTCACAACACTGAGAAGCAATCCAAACAAAGGACCACCCTGCCAGCCGCCGCAGTTCTTTTCCGTGAAGTTGATCAGTCCTCCCTGAACGCCCTTGTAGTTCTCCGCGTAGTTAATAACGCCAACACTCAAGCCGGCACTTTGGCCGAAGGATCCGTTGATAATTCCCAGTGCGAGCCCGTTCTGCTGGTTCTCACCCCATATACTGAGGGTCAATCCGTTAATCATTGTGGACCGGTCGTAGAGGGCGATATCCGGGGTAAGACTCAACTGTATTGGTTCGCTTTCGGCCATGGCTACGGTCGTTACCAGGGCAACTCCCAGAAATGCTGCTATCTTCTTCATTGCTTGTGTTTTCTTCATTACTTATGTCTCCCTTGTTCGTTAGTTACTTTTTACTTTTATTCTTGATCTCGTTGAGTTCGTTATCCAACCGCAAGACGGTGGCCTCAAGTACTTCCACTCTCTTAGTCAGGTTTAAGTCCCTCACCAGTGGTGTTCCCATGCCTTGACTGAGCCCTTGTGGTGTGTCGGTCTTTTGCCCGAATGCAAGCCATCCAGTGCCCAACGTCAGAAGCGTCATGATGCAAACAATAGCCGTCACAACTTGAGTCCTGCGAATCATATATTCCTCCTTTCCTTTGTCTGGAGGAACATTACGCCATGGATTTTCTACTGGCTATGGGGTGTAACCCTACCGTGGATCAAATATCATCTATCCAGAACTTGCGGTAGGGTTAAACCCCATAGCGAAAGCCAGCCTGGACGACTAAAGTAACGTCAATAAAACCCATCAGCGATTGTCTGACAAACAAAAGGAATTAAGAAAATGAAGACAAGTATGATGATATGCCCCAACAAGAGCTTGATATGTTCAATGCATTTACACGACCCAAGTGCACTTAAAAGGAATAGAACGAGACAGATAGTTGTGGGCCTTGTCGTTGCGATGGCCATGATGGTGGTGCCATGCAGGATATTGACCGCAGTGCCAGCCGTGGACAATGCCAACGGGGCATCGAACGTATTGTCGATCAGTGCGATACTGGGTGGGACACTTACCTCGACTGGCGGGGCGCCGACGCAGGTGTATGTGTACTGGGGCGAGACCAATGGGGGGGCGACGTTCGGGAGCTGGGGGCACACGAACGATCTGGGGACGAACACGGTGGGGCCGTTGAGCCTTGAGGTGACGTACCTGTGGCCGAACCGGATGTACTACTACCGATTCTATGCGACGAACCTGGATGGAGAGGTGTGGGCCAGCACGACGAACTTCCAGACGCTGGCCGTGGCAGGACCTGCGCCGGTCGATCTTAAGTCGTGCTCCAATTTTACGATTCTTGCCGGAGCAGCGATCACCACCACGGGGGGAGGCCCCATTAATGGGGATGTCGGGGCGAGTCCGATTGCCGGGTCGGCCATAGCCTTGACCGCAGCTCAAGTGAACGGGACAATCTATGCGGTCGATGATACAGGTCCTGCAGGTTCGGTGATGGATCCGGACAGGTTAACCATAGCCAAAGGCGATTTAACCACGGCTTACAACGAGGCCAGAGATCGAACACCCGTACCAACCGGGTCTTTCCTTAATCCCAATGGCGGAAATATCGGAGGGCTGAACCTTGTCCCAGGTCTCTATAAATTCACGGGTACGGCTTTGATAACGGGATCGGACGTCACTCTCACGGGTGGTCCAAATGATGTCTGGATCTTCCAGATAACAGCAGATCTTCAAGTGGGTAGCACGATTCATGTCATTCTGGCTGGCGGCGCACAGGCTAAGAACATTTTCTGGCAGGTAGGCACTTCAGCTACTATTGGAACGTTCGCCGTGTTCAAGGGAACCATACTGGCTGATCAAGCCATAGTAATGGATACCAGTAGTACTATGGAAGGCAGAGCATTGGCGTTCACTGCCGGGGTTACATTCAACGGCGCTGGCGGCAGTCTGCCAACAATACCGTCGGCCCCCATATTTACCCAAATCTCCGGCACGACCCCCGATTCCGTGACCGTCGTTCTCAGCAGCATGCCGTATTTTCTGTTGACACTGGAAACCAGTCCGTCCCTGTTCTCCACGAATTGGACGATGATCGCCACGGATAGCCCTGTGGTTTCTGGACTCCGTACGTTCATCGACAACGTCGCAATGGCAGACACAACTCAGCGCTTCTACCGGGCATTCCTGACTTATTGAAACTGCTCTAGGCTATAGTCAGCTGGACGCTGCTTTCGATGATGCCAGCTTCGATAGCGTAGCGGGTGAGGCCGGCCGTGTCGTGGATGTTGAGCTTTCGCATGAGGTGGTCCCGGTGTTTCTCAATTGTCTTGATGCTGATGCCAAGATCTGTCGCACTTTGCTTGTTGGCTTTACCTTCGGCAATCAGCTGGAGTACCTCTATCTCGCGAGAACTCAGTTGTGTGACCTTCTTTTTGAGCACTCCCTTTCGATCAGGCGACTTCTGATTTTGATCGCTCATTCTCTTGGCAATAGAGGGACTGAAAAAGGTGTTTCCCTTTTGTGCTTCCCGTATTGCCTCGGACAGAAAGCGGGAGGAACTTTGCTTGATCAGATATCCCGATGCCCCCAACTCCGTTACTTTCTCGATGTAGGCGTCATCACTGTGAGCGGAAAGGATGAGCACCTTGGTGGTTGGTACGGTTTTACGGATCTGGCGGGTGGCTTCCAAACCATTGAGCCCGGGCATCGCGATATCCATAATGACGACGGCGGGATGGAATTTCTTGGTCATGGCAACAGCCTGGCGGCCCGTGGCCGCTTCGCCGATTACCTCAATATCGCTCTCGGCATCCAAAAGCTTTCGCAGCCCCTCCCGGACGATCATGTGGTCTTCAGCCAGCAGTACAGTGATACGCTTTGCAGACTTCATAGGTGAACGTGCTCCTTAATGACCATTATTGTGGTTTTTGAACGGAATCTTCGCGTGGATGGTTGTGCCTTTACCAGGCGTGGATTCGACCGTGAACCTGCCACCGACCATTTCCACCCGTTCTCTCATACCGAGCAGCCCAAGGTGTTGGCTCTTTTTGCTGCTCCAGCTCCGTTTGCTGTCAAAGGATTTGCCGTTGTCCGTGATTTGCATAACAATGGCATTTGGAGCCTTCTTTATTGTCACATCAACCCGTCCAGCCTCAGCATGGCGGGCGACATTTGTCAGAGCCTCCTGTGCGACACGATAAAGTGCCGTACGCTTGGAGCTGCTCAATTCCTCCAGTCCTTTGAATGCCGTCAAACTAATTTGAATGCCCGTCTCTTTTGCAAAGGTTTTCATGAATGAATGCAGCGCGGGGATCAGCCCAAGGTGGTCCAATACAGCCGGACGCAATTCACGAGCGAACTGATGAACGATATCAACCGACTTTTCGACCAGCCGTTGCGTACGCGAAATTTTATCACTGAGGTCCTTGTTATTCGACTTGGCGTCAATCTTCAAGGTTGCCAGTCGCACATTGATACCCGTCAGCATTTGGGCGATGACATCGTGCAGCTCGCGGCTGATCCTCTTTCGTTCTTCCTCCTGTACCGAAAGAATCCTGCGGGACAGAAGTCGCAATTGTTCCTGCATGGTACGTGAATTATCCAGCAGTGTGATGGAGTGCTGCTCGCTTTGCCGCAGCCGATTTTCTACAACCTGACGTCTGATGATTTCTTTTTTCAATTGCCGGTTGGAGGCGTCGAGATCCTCTGTGCGCCGGCTCAGAGCCCCGTTCAGCCGGCTCAAATGGAGGTTGGCTTCCACCGCCGTGTTATGCGTCTCTTCCATCGGCAGGATGGCCTCGGCAAAGAACATCCCTGCCCGGAGGATAGTGTGATCGCGGTCCGTGGAATAATACATGGGCAATGTGTGGACAATCAATGCCTGCTCATGAATCAGGGCCAGGTCCAGAATCTCAAGTCCCATGGCCACTGCCTGGCGTCCGAGTTTCAGTGCAGGCCGCAAACTGGCCGACTGACCTTTCGTTATGTACTGACGCAATGCATCGTGATATCGCCGCGCCAATACGATTGACTTACGCTTTATCTTTAATGAAGATCTCATTGGTCGACTTGTTGCTTTATATTGTTGTTATATTTTCTCACGAGATGTTGAGTGTTGGCAATCTCTTTTTTGAGATTTTCCGTGTTGGCATTGGCCATATTTTTTACCATTAACAGTCTGAGATTAATAGCCAGCATGGTCTGTGCGATCTCGTCATGAAGCCGGAGGCTGATCTTCTTACGTTCCTTCTCCTGCGCTGATATAATCTCTCGCGTCAGATTCCGTAAATGCTTCTGCAGCCGATGAGCTTCAGTTAACAGCGTAGAATGTTTTCTTCCGCTTTTCTTGAGGGCTGTTTCCGCCATCTTACGCCGGGCTATGCCCCGTTTCAGGTTTTTGGTTGAGACGGACGATTCAGCCGTACGTTGACGAAGCTTCCGGGCCAATTGATTGACCTGGACATAGGCCTTTAGTGCGGCGCGGTGTTTTCCCTCGATAGGGATGATGGTCGCTGTAAAGAAATCCTTTGCCCGCGCAATCATTTTTGACCTGGCACTGGATGAACGTCTATTTGACAGGAAATTCATGAGGGCCTGTTCGTGCATAAGAGCCAAGTTCAGTGTCTTCACTCCGAGCGCAGCTGCCTGGCATCCGAGGCTTAATGTTAGCTGCATGTTCGCCCCTGAGCCTTGCTCGAGGTGTTTGTGTAAAGCCGTTTTGTAACGCCGGTACCATCTGGTTTGTTCGGCATTCATTTTCATTGTATATCCTCTTTGTATCTGGGTCTCTGCCGTTCCAATTGTTTGCTGATTCCCAGGCTTCCTCGTTTTCTGGTCAAAATTCCGGGCAAATCTTGATAAATGCCTAGGATCTTGCCCTGACGATCTCCTTCACTAGTTGAACAATGGTTTCTTCCGTGACCAACGCGGTATTAATGACCATGTGGTAGTTAATATCGTCATTTACATCTGCATGACCATACTTCCTGATCCATAACCGTTGATCCCGCTCCGTTCGGACAATATGCTTTAACGTTTCCTCTCGAGACAATTTGAGAGTCTGCATGATGTTTGCAGTTCTTACCTCGATTGGGGCCACCAGACAAAGACCGAGTGTTTTCTTTTCGGAAGGAATCAAGAAGTTTGCACCCCTGCCTAAAATGACCGCGTTTCCGTGGATAGCGATTGTGAAGAGGACTTTTCTGAGGCACTGCAAATACTCGTGTGAAGAGAGCCTGGTAGTTCCGCCAAAGCCGGTCAACCAATCATCAAGTTCCGAGCGGAGTTGTTCGCCCAACGTGGCAACCACCTGTTGGCTTACATGTGTGTCCTTGGCTATCTGTTCAACTATTTCCCAATCATACAGAACCAGCCCGAGTTTTTTTGCGAGCGTTTTGGCGATGGATTCTCCGTCACAACCAGGTTGTCTTGTTATCGCTATTACCGGGCCTCTCTGGATGCTTTTCGAAGTTTTGTCTTTGCCACTCCAGGCTTGAAGTTCAACTTCTAGAAACCGCTCCAGTGAATCAATCGTTGTCATATGTTTTCCCTTTTGGTGCAAATCGTCGAAAACACATCCAGTTCCTCTGTATTGTACGCCCGCTTTGTGTGGTTCCATGCATAGTTATTCTCATATCCTCTTTTCCCGAAGCAGAATACGCGAATGGCTGCAATCTCGCTATGGGGTATAACCCTACCATCGGTTACGCGCGGTACGGTACGCCATGTTCGATCGAAAAACCCTATATCTTGTTTTCCATAGGCAGGGGTGTATGTTTGCCCGTGTAACCACGATGAACGGGCGAACGGTCTCCCTGGGAGGTTTTGTGAAGCGCATAAGAAGGCTGATCTGCAAAGGATGATAAGTCATGTGCTGCGCCAATATTTCATATCTCTGTGTCTGATGCCGGGAGTAGCGTTCTCAGTGGGGTGATAATGATATTAAAAACAATTAACCGACAGTAGGGTTTTACCCTATGGCATTAATTTAGCCCATCGTATACCTTCCTAATATTCTACTCCATTGATTAAATCGTCTCGGGGACACGGAGGTAGATTCATAGATCGTTAAGCGATTGAGCATTACTTTGAGGATGGCTGGACTGTATACTACCTGTACAACAAATGAATGGCAGCATATACAAACGCGTCTTGATGTTGGTGTTCCTGATGTTTGTTTGGCTCTTGGTCGCAGCCCAGGCGGAAGTAAATATCAAGGTGAACATCCCGGGTTGTACCTTGACCGCGTTTGAGGACGGCCGAAAAGTTGCCGCATATTCTGTACGCGTCGGAA
This sequence comes from Lentisphaerae bacterium RIFOXYA12_FULL_48_11, assembly GCA_001804885.1. Taxonomy (GTDB): domain Bacteria; phylum Verrucomicrobiota; class Kiritimatiellia; order UBA8416; family YA12-FULL-48-11; genus YA12-FULL-48-11. The sequence continues at coordinate 6,626 of MHBM01000043.1, read as the reverse complement.
CCCCGGAAAGTCCGACGCCGGCCGGAAAAGGGAAAATCGTGGAGAAGCGGGAACGTGTAGTCTTGCGTTACCTGGAAGGTGAGCAAAAAGGCGAGATCATCAAGCGTACCCATATCGATCCCACCGGCGAGACCATTGACATGCCCTATGACCGTCTGCGCGGCCTGGCTGTGCAATTCGATGACGGGAAGGAACTCGTTATCCATTCCACCACGGAGTACTGGACAATCGGATTCCCTGTCTCACACATGTGCATAGGGCTGGAGATTGACGATATGCTTAAACTCTTTGACCTTATACCGGAAGAACCGTGCGATATTGTTATTACGTATGACACAGTGGAACTCGTTGACGGATCTCTCCATTTCTATCCCGACTTTTACGGATATGAGACAAACCGTGAGGCTCGGGTGATTGCTCTCGGTGTACCGGTAAAAGATAGGGTGTCTGCACGGAACAGGATTAATATCATAGATCAGGATTTGCGTTACCGTCTGGAGGAAGCACTCAAGCGCCTGCGGGCAGGGAAGGATGTACGCTCGATGCGAAACCAGTTCGATCATACAATCAGCGTTTCTGAATTTCTTAAACCTTTCTATCCGCAGGGCCGGGTGATCGCCGTCAGGGTTCAGGAGGGGGACTCATTTGCGGCACCTATTATCAGGGGTGGTATTTCCGGCAAATTGGCAATCGGTATCGGCAACGCAGTCGAAGGGCTTGACCAGCGGAAGTTGCAGGCAGGCGACGAATTTGCTCTCGTGGTTGAAAACAGGGAAATCACCCGGTTTGACTACAAGGGCAGGCAGGGGGCGAAAAGTTTCCAGTTGAGAGGGAAGAATCTTTTCATAGAGTAACCGCGCCGATTCTCAGGATGAAAGCTCAAGATCGATAATGGGGGCGCCGTCATCCCATTTTCTCAGGGATTTCAGGTCATATGTGATCTGGCGACGTCGTTCTTCGTTCTTTGAATCCGGTTGTTTGGCTATTTCCGTCCGTTCATGTTCCAGCTTTCTGCGCCATATATATAGAATAATGTCCTTAACAGCCTCGCTGTGGGATGTCTCCGTACCGGTTATTTTCGTGGGCGTCATGATTACACGGGCTGCGAAATTCTGCATTTCACCTGATTTATCCTCTTTGTCGCTGATAACGTCCTGAATGGTCCTGCCAGTGGCTGCAGACTCGAGGCAGATTTCGATAAAAGACCGGCATGTCGGATCCTGGATCATTTTTGTCGGCAGGTATTTTCTGACCAGTTCACCGATTTCCGGGTGATCGGTAATGTTGCCCATGTGTTCGCAAAGATTGATTTCTTCTTTTGGCTGTTCCTTTGCCGGGGCAGATGTTTCTTTGCCGGTTGTTCCGGCAGTGATTTGCGGCCGGGTGTTGCGCAGGAGAAAGCGCAATTCATCCTGCAGGGCGGTTGCCGGCAGGTTCAACCTTTCCGCAGTTTCCTGTATCAGTTTTGCGCGTTGTACTGCGTTGGGGCTGTGGGAAATAGTTTGTAAAACTGCTTTTGAAATACGCATGGCGCCGATTTCACTTTTTGCGTCTTCACGTTTCGAAAGCACCCGAATCTGGTAGACAACGGCTGAGACTGCCTGGTCGATGACAGCCTTGAATCCTTCCGCGCCTTTCTTCCGTATGAATGAATCAGGATCCTCTTTCTCCGGAAGTATGCCTGCGCGCACCGCCATCCCGGCATCCATAAATTCCGTCACTGTCCTGATGGTTGCATCCTGGCCGGCCTTGTCGGTGTCGAATACAATCACAACGCTGTCTGCGTAACGCTTTAGAATGCGAACATGTTCCTCGGTGAAGGCCGTACCCTGCGACGCAACTGCGGCTTTGAATCCGGCCTGATGACAGCGGATGACGTCAATCTGCCCTTCACAGATTATTGCTTCCCTGGACTCGACAATGAAACGGCGTGCCTTGTCCAGTGCATAGAGAATGCGGCTTTTTTTAAAGAGCAGTGTTTCCGGGCTGTTGATGTATTTTGCAGTCTTTTCCTTGTCATCCAGGCAGCGTCCGCTGAAACCTATGACACGGCCCTGTTCGTCTGTGATCGGGAACATGAGCCTGTTCCTGAAGCGGTCATAGTAATCGTCGCCTGTCGATGTCTTGTCCCTGCGTACGATGAGACCGGCTTTTTCAAGCAGGTCATTGCCATGTTTGGTTTCCTTTGCCCAGTTGATCAGGAAATCCCACTGGTCAGGGGCATAGCCTATCTGGAACTGTTCCACGGTTTCCTGTGACAGGTCGCGTTTCAAAAGGTACTGTTTTGGAATTGAAGAGGGGTTCTCCTCGAGAAGTTTCTTCTGGTAAAGGGCGGCGACATCCGCGTGCAGCTTGTAGAGGGCGGCCTTGTCGGAATCTCCTGCTTCGTCTCCTTCTTCAATCTCGATCCGTACGCCTGCCCGGTGGGCGAGCAGCTTTATTGCCCCTATGAAATCCACGCCCTCGTATTCCATGACGAACCGGAACACATCACCGCCCTTGCCGCAGCCAAAACAGTGAAATATCTGTCGCTGGGGGTTGATGTGGAATGACGGAGTTTTTTCCTTGTGGAAAGGGCAGGTTGCCTTGAATGCGGAGCCGGCCTTCTGCAGGTTGAAATATGAACCTATTACGTCAACAATATCGCTGCGGAAGCGGATGTCTTCGAGAACGCGTTTTGGAATTACTTTTGACATGAATACCCGGGGAGATGTAACCACAGATGAATGCAGATGAACACAGAAAAATAAGAAACGATTACATTACCCCTTCCGATATTCTTTCCCTGATGCCTTCGACCTTTTCCTTTACGGGCAGCTTGTCTACCTGCTTCTCGATCAGGGGCATATACCTGATCACCACGCTGCCGATAATTGATTCCTTGCCGAATGTCCTGTTCAGGTAGTCGTTCCTGCACATGTTCATTGCTATAAATATTATCAGAACCAGTATGATCGCACGGACCAGGCCGGCGAGAGAGCCGCCGCCTTTTTCAAGATTACCTTCAAATGAGATTTTCATTATGCTCCGGAGAATAAGCCTGAGGATAAGAGTGATCAGCAGGATTGATCCTGCAATAAGGATAAATGCCGCAACATTTGTAATTTCTTCATCCAGGCTCGTGTGATCGATGATCCAGAAACCGAGAGGCCTGTAATAATATATTCCAAGGGCGAATGCAGCAATTGTCCCGATGAATCGGGCTATCTCTCCTGATAATCCTCTTCTGAAGCCGATAATTGTTCCAAGGATGAGAATCGCCAGCGCTCCAATATCAACTGCGTTTGGTGTCGGGAAGTGGTTCATAATTATAACTTTGAATTGGAATTCAACGACCGGAGTGCTGCTGGTCCTTGATGCTGTTTAGCCATTCCTGTGTCATCTTTGCGGAAGGATCATCTGGTGCCAGTTTTATGTATTTTTCAAAGTGATTCCTGGCGCCTTCTATGTTGTTTGCTTCCTGTAGTATAACGCCCATTAGGTGATGCGCCTTGGCGTAATCAGGATCAACCCTGAAAATGTGGTTAAGGTAATCAACTGCTTGTTTGTTTTCATTCTTCATGTTGTGTATCACAGCCATCATGTATCTGGCTTTAGTCATGTTAGGGTCGATTGCAAGGGCCTGGATAAATGATTGTTTTGCGTTGTTTATGTCGCCTTTTCCCTTGTAGGTCAGGCCGAGGTTATAGGCGGCATATGCCAGCGAGTTATCCATTTCGAAAGCGCGTTTATAACATTCTATTGCGTCATCCCATTTCTGGCTGTTCTGGTAGGCGAGTCCTTCCTGGAAAGCCTTTTGTGCTTCTTCGGGGTCTGACTTGGCCGGCGCTGGTTTGGTTTCAGGCTTTGCCGGTTTCTTGGCGGAAGGCTGTGAGTCGCCTATCCGTTTCTGGATGGCGGCAACATGGGTATCGGTGGGGAATTGGCGGGCAAATTTGCGGTAAAGCTCGATTGCTTTTTCTTCAAATTTAAGGTGCTTATCATATAAGACTGCCAATTCCCAAAGTGGTGTCGGATCGTTAGGATAGTTCTTCACCGCCTGTTTCAGTGTTTCGAGCGCGCTGTCGAATTCCTGTTTATCAATTGCCTTTTTAGCATTGGCCACCAGAGTCTCGGCCTGCTGCTGTTTCGCAGGTTTACCTGCCGGCTGTTGAGGTGGTGGCGTGGCGGAGGGTATCTTGTTCAGGAATTGTGGCGCGTCCCTGAATTTGGCTTCGTTACCTGCCACCTTCTGGTAGTTGAGGAAAAAGTTGGTGGCTGCTTCCTTGTTGTTCAGGCGGTCACGCTGCAGAACTGCCATGTTGTAAAGTGCGGGTGCGTATGCGGGGTCAATTTCGAGGGCCTGGTTCAGCCTTGCAAGGGCCTGGGGATTATTACCCAGGCGGAACTCAACAAGAGCGATGGCTGTCAGTATTCTTACCGACGATGGCAATCGTTTGTCTGCCTGGACAAGAACGCTGCGAGCCTCGTTGAAGTTTTGCATCTCCATCAGGATTTGTGCCTGGAATTCAAGTGGCCGGACATCTTCCGGGCACAGTTGCGCGGCTTTCCTGAGACAGGAGAGGGCCTCTTTGTGCAGTCCTGTTTTCCAGTATGCAATACCGAGGTTACAGCGTGCGGAAGGGTTGTCCGGCATTTGCTCCGACGCTTTTTTAAGATAAACCGACGCTTCTTTAAAATTACCTTCTTTCAGTCTGGCCAGGCCTGTTTCGAGGTTAGCCTCGCCTGAGCTGCAGCCGGAAATAATTAATAACCCCAGCAGTAATGCTGTAAGCGCAGGTAAGGCCGAATAACACAGTTTTATGCTCATAAAGTTGATTCCGTGTGCAATATATAATACATCCGTACATAGTCCAACAGCAAATACCCCAAAATTAACGCTTGCATTCCGTGGCGTCCGGTTGTACTTTTTGCCCCCGCTGAAAATTCAAAAGGTAATAAGATAATGAAAAAAGATATACATCCAAAATACGAGGCAGCAACGATTACCTGTGCCTGCGGAAATGTGATTAATACACGTTCAACCGTTAAGGAAATGCAGGTAAACACCTGTTCTTCCTGTCACCCATTCTTTACGGGGCAGGCCGCGCTGCTCGATACGGAAGGCCGCGTCGAACAGTTCAAGAAACGTTACGGTCGCACAAAGAAGTAGCTTCGCGCGTCACGGGCCGGGTTGAATTAGCTTATTCTATCCGGCCCGTTTTATTTTTCCGGTTATTCCGAGTTCCGGCTCCTGAATCCTGCACTCCGGTTCCATCATGATTGATAGAGCGTACATACAACGAAGAATTGCGCGGCTAAACGAAGTAGAGAATGAATTGGCAAATCCTGCCGCTGCAGTCAACCAGAAGAGATTCCGCGAACTGCTTCGGGAGCATTCTGATCTCCGGAGGTTCAAGGAGAAGGCTGATAGATTTACACGTCTCGAGGACGATGCTCGTGAGCATCGGGAGTTGATCGAAAGCGACTCAGCAGATCCTGAGCTCAAGGCGCTTGCAAAAACGGAGATGGCGGATGTTGAGAAGGCGTTGCCTGTCGCCGAACGGCAACTTCTTGTCGCTCTTCTTCCGCCTGATGAGAGCGATGGCCGTAATGCGATAATGGAAATTCGCGCAGGAACCGGGGGCGATGAGGCGGCACTCTTTGCCGCGGATCTTTTCCGCATGTACAGTCATTACGCTGAGAGCCGGGGCTGGAAAATTGGCATGATTGATGCCAGCACAAGCGAGATAGGTGGATATAAAGAGGTTGTTTTCTCGGTGGAAGGATCCGATGTTTATGCCGCTCTGAAATATGAAAGTGGAGGACATCGTGTCCAGCGCGTTCCGGTTACTGAAGGTTCAGGTCGAATCCATACCTCGGCCGCAACCGTGGCGGTATTCCCGGAAGCCGACCAGGATGACGATCTTGAGATCAAGCCTGAAGATATAAGGCTTGATCTTTTCTGCTCGTCCGGTGCGGGAGGCCAGAGTGTCAATACCACCTATTCAGCGGTAAGGATAACGCATTTATCATCGGGCCTTGTTGTGCAAAGCCAGGATGAACGGTCCCAGCAGCGCAACAAGGTAAAAGCCATGGCTGTTCTGAAGGCCCGCCTGCTTGATTTGAAACGGCGTGAAGAAGCGGAGAAAAAAGGGGATTTCCGTCGTTCGCAGATAGGGTCTGGTGACCGCAGTGAACGGATTAGGACCTATAATTTTCCCCAGAACCGACTGACCGATCACCGGATTAATTTCACCCTTTACAGCCTCGATAAGGCTATAGGGGGTAATATCGGCGAGCTTCTTGTAGCGTTGCACGAGCATGATATTCAGTTGCGGCTTGATGAAGAGATGAAGAACATGGGCATTGCCCAGCCGTCGAAAACGTAAGAATATTAGACCTCAAGGCGTATGAAGGTGTGCCGTATGTGCTCTGAAGTGAGTTGGTCCTGATGGAAATCAAATCAAATACCGTAAAAGATATTCTGACGGCCGGTGCCGAATTTCTTTCTGCAAGAAATATTGAACAACCGCGTTTGATTTGTGAACTCCTTGCCGGCAGGCTGCTGAATTGCAAGCGCCTGGAGCTCTATTTGAAATATAATATTGTTCTTGGTGATAAGCTTGTTGACGCAATGAAGAGGG
>MHBM01000042.1:12616-18979 GCA_001804885.1 Lentisphaerae bacterium RIFOXYA12_FULL_48_11 | reverse complement strand
TGCAGTTCGATCTCGGTTATGAACCCGTTGTCATGGGGAAAACAATGTTTGTCGGTTCGTCCGGGAACGACAGTGTCTTTGGGCTTGATACGGATACAGGCGCGGAGAAATGGAGGTTTTACACGGAAGGACCGGTGAGGCTGGCGCCGGCAGCCTGGGATAACAAGGTTTACTTTGTTTCGGATGATGGTCACCTTTATTGTCTCGATGCCGCTACTGGGGCATTGCTGTGGAAGGTCAGGGGATCGCCCTCGGCTCGCAAGGTTATGGGTAATGGACGGCTGATCTCCGTATGGCCTGCGCGTGGCGGACCGGTGATTGCGGATGGCCGCGTTTATTTCACTGCAGGTATCTGGCCGTTCGAGGGGATTTTCATCTATGCATTGGACGCCCAAACGGGCAAAACGGTTTGGATCAACGACAGTAGTGGATGCCTGTACGCTGAACATCCGCATAATGCAATGTCCTTTGGAGGGCCATCGCCGCAGGGATATTTGTTGATAAACAACGGGCGGCTCGTAGTGCCGAATAGTAGGGCATTCCCGGCATTTTATGATCTGGCAAACGGCAAACTATTGCATCTGGAGTTTGGCCACGGTGGTGGAGGCAGCCGTCCGGGTGGATGGTTCCTGGCCGGTGGCAGTGATGGCAAGCTTTGCGTCGATCCCGGGATAAACACCGAAATACATGATGGAGGTCCGCATACAATCGGGCAAATCGGAAACAGCCGGAAAGGCAGGGAGCCTTTACAGAAGACGATCACAATCGGCAACGAAACCTATAACGTGCAGGAAGGCATATCGAGGCTGATTCGCGTCGGAGGGAAAGATTTTGTTTTCACAAACGGATTTGCCGGGGTCGAAGGTGAAGTTCATACCATGCTGGCGGCTGACGGTAAATTGTTCATTGTAACACGTTCCGGCAGGATTTACTGCTTTGGCGGTAAATCGGTCGGGGCGAAACGATATGCAATCGGTCATCGTCCTCTGCAGTATCGTTCTGATGCATGGACTGCCAAGGCCGGGACGATTCTCCGTCTTTCAGGCCAGATTGAAGGTTATACATTGATCCCTGGGCTCGGGAACGGGCGTCTTGCAGAGGAGTTGATTAATCAGTCAAAGCTGCATGCTGTGGTGACTGATCCTGATGAAGGGAAAATAAAGAAATTCCGATCGCAATTTGCTGTGGCCGGACTTTATGGAAGCAGGATAGCTTTTTTGTCAGGGGAAGTGCAGGGTCTTGGTTTGCCACCGTATTATGCAAATCTGATCGTCTGTGAAAACCCGGAATCGGTTGGGGAGAAATGGCTGTCCTGCATGTTTCAATCCCTGCGTCCTTATGGCGGTGTCATGTGTCTGGAATGTTCAGCCTCACAGCATCGCGATATCGAGAGATTGCTGAAGCAACCTGCATTTGCCGGTTCGAAAGCAAGACGCGAAAAAGAATTTACAATTATCATGCGAGACGGTGCGCTTCCCGGTTCAGCTAACTACACGGGAGAGGCCAATTATGATCAGCTGGTCAGAATGCCGTTGGGGGTACTCTGGTTTGGTGACACGTTCCATCATCATAAACTGTTCTTCAAGGGCTATGAACATGATGGGGGCCGGGGTCGACCGACACACATACGCGTGGTGGATGGAACGCTGAGCTATTTTGCGACAAAGGAACCGCAGGAGGCATCTCCGGCTTCATTGAAGTATATGGAGTGGGTTCGCCAGTATTCACTTAAGGAATTTGATGAGGCCAGGATTGATGTTTATACCGGCCGCACTTTGCCGAGTGTAGCTGCCAGTCCGGTCGAAGTTGCAACTGTCACGCCTTCGCATGGTGTAGTCAGCCTGACCCGTCGCAATCCGATTACCGGAATTGAGGAAGCACGGGAATTCATTAAGACCTACGGATGTGACACATTGGGGGCCGACTACGGCAATATGATAACCATGCGGTCCGGAACGGCATCATTTTACGATAAACTGCTGGAGAGCGGCACTGTCAACATCAGCGGGACCCGCTCGGGCTGTAGAAACAGTATCGTGCCCGCATGTGGAGTCCTGAATATTCCTTCATGGACCGGGAACTGCACGTGCAACTATCCTGTGTTCACATCGCTTGGCCTGGTTTCGATGCCGCCGGAATATGAACAATGGTCGGTGTGGGGCGGGGTGGCGGTCAATGCTCCTCTCAGGAGAGTTGGAATAAATCTCGGGGCGCCGGGCGACCGGATGGCTTCCGACGGGACACTGTGGCTCGACTGGCCAAGTGTCGGCGGACCTTCTCCGGAAGTGAAGGTAAAAGTAATGCCTGAGAAATCTGAATCATTTTACCGTCATTCACTATGGATGCATGGTGGAAATGGCTGGCCTTGGGTTTTTGCTTCGGGAATTGAGGGGGTTCGTTCGATTCAAATCGATACTGTGACCAGGGCAACCAATGCGGTTGGGAGTGATTTTAGTGTCAGATGGATCGGATCAGTTGAACCTCAGTTCAGCGAGGAATATTCGTTTCACGTACTCAGTGATGGACCAATGCGTTTCTGGCTGAAGAACAGGCCGTTGGTTGATAATACCGTAAAGCTGCGCAAGGACGGCCGGCGCGAAGCGTCTGCCAGGATAGCGCTCAACGCAGGGACAAGGTATGATATTATTGTTGAGTATACCCACACCAACAATCCCGCTTCGGCGACACCGGCTCTTGCGGAACTAAGCTGGAGCAGTAAGTCTGTGCCTAGAACTGTTATTCCTCCCGAGAGGTTATTTACACCTGACGGGCGTGAGGGAGGGCTGGCAGGTATTTATTACAGGTGGTCGCGTTTGTTCGGTCAGTATGTGAACCTCAAGGAAAGTATTCCGGCATTACTGCAGATAGATCCGCAAATCCGGTTTGAATGGGGAAAGACCATGCCTGAACCCATAGCGAGACAGTATGCTCAGGCCCGGCCGGTTAATCAGTGTTACACGGTCCGGCTGGTTTTTGCAGAGCCCACTGAAATTGAAAAAGGTAAACGCGTTTTTTCCGTAAAGCTTCAGGGCAGGGAAGTGCTTCATGATTTCGATATAATTAAAGAAGCAGGTGGATACAATCGCGGTATTATCCGTGAATTTAAAGGCATTGCGGCAGAGGAGACGATGAATCTGGAATTTGTTCCGGCTACTGACATGTTGCCGCTGATTTGCGGTATCGAATTAATTGCAGAAAAACCTTAAAAAGCAATAACGGCGTCATCCTCAAAAATTAAATAATGAACGCCCTCGACATGACAGAGAAAAAGAAAACAGACGCCGATGATAGTAGGCTTGTTCGCGCTGCAAAGGATGGCAATCTTGCCGCCTTTGAACGCCTTGTAACCAGCAATGAACGCCGGATTTATGGCCTGGCACGCCGTATTACCGGCTCCGACGAGGATGCTGAGGATGTGACACAACAGACGTTTCTAAGCGCAATGCAGAACTTGTCCAGTTTCAGGGAGTCTGCTGCATTTTCGACTTGGCTTACTACTATAGCCGTGAATGCCGCATTGAAGATTGTAAGAAAGCGGCAAGGCCTGCCGACGACATCCCTTGACGAAGCAACGAAACCTGATGTAGACAGGCGTATTCCTCATCCCGAATATATTGCTGATTGGCGCCAGAATCCGGAACAATTAGTGCAGAACCGGGAGACACGACGCATCCTGGATTCTGCCATTGCCGAACTGGATCCGGGCCTGCGGGCCGTGTTTCTGCTGCGGGATGTCGAGAATCTCTCCGTAAAAGATACAGCCAATGCGCTTCATCTCAAGGAGAGCAATGTTAAGGTTCGCTTGTTGCGGGCACGTCTTAAGTTAAGGGAGAAACTCACACTTCTCTTCGGAGACCCTGACCACAGATATTTGCCTGCAGAGCATAATAATCATAAAATCTCTCACCTGACAGGAGCAAGAACATGACAAAGAAACACAGTAAAAGGCATGTCGTTACGAAAAGAAAAGGCTCCTCTTGCGACGAACTCCTTTCTTTATTGAATGAATACGTTGATGGTAACGTTGATCCCGCAATGTGCAAAGAATTTGAAGGACATCTTGCAAATTGCAATCCATGCCGGGTTGTGGTGGATAACGTGCGTAAGACAATTAGGCTATACCAGCGTGATAAACCCTGCGCTCTCCCGGCATCCTTCCGTAAGCGCCTTCATGCGTGCCTCCAAAAACATTGGAATAAGGGAAAACCTTGAATCTGCGTTGTCCGGCACCACCCTCCTTCGCAGGAGACCCCGGACTTTGAGTCCGTGGGATGAATGTCCCGACCTCTTGGAGAGTCGGGGCTTCCGTCTTCGCCTGGGAGGCTATGCTGGACAGGCCTCTGGATTCCGCTAAGAAACTGCGGGCTTCCGCCGTCGCTCGGGGAGCTTCCCGCTCTGCTGAAGCTACGCAGGACAAGATGGCTGACCAACCTTCGCCAAGAGGCTACGGCTTGGCGCGCGAGTTAGTCCGCAGAGCTTCATTGTAAGTCCTTTGTAGTGTTTACCTTCTGTATATTCAGCAAAATCTTGTAACCTTTTCCGTCCTCATGGCTCTAATCCAGGTAGACAACATTAATACAGGAAAGGAGATAAAGATGAATGGAGTTAAGGAAATACAGGAAAATGAGTTTCAGAATGAAGTGTTGGAATCATCTGTGCCGGTGCTGGTTGACTTTTTCGCGCCATGGTGCGGCCCGTGCAGGGCTCTTGCGCCAGCATTGGAAGATATTGCCAAAACATACGGTGACAAGCTGAAGATTGTAAAAGTCAACGTGGACAATGCATACAAGCTGGCAGTGGATTTTAAGATTCGCGGTGTGCCTACGCTGATGATTTTCAACAATGGTGAGTTGGTGGACAATATTGTGGGTTTGCCGCCGCTTAGTGTTCTTCGTCAGAAACTGGCTGATGCTATGAATAAGAATTCTGCTGCAGCTTGAGATTTCAGACACAGAAAGGAGAAGAATGATAATCAGATTAATAACCGGCCTGGTAGTTGGCGGGATATTGGGATACGGGATGTATCGCTTCGTAGGTTGTTCTTCAGGAGCCTGCCCCATAACTTCAAATCCATGGATCAGTACCTTTTACGGCATGGTAATGGGCCTGTTCATGTCCGGTGTCTTATGATGGAAAAGGTGTGGTATATGCACCACAACATGTCCTGACGGTGCGTTGCAGATGAGCAAATTGAAGAAGTAATCGTTAAATAATGGTAGGGTTATACCCCATATCGAGAAGGAGGTGCGTAGAAGTATTATTAAACGTTCAGAGTTAAATGAAATGAAAGAGAAGGAGAGTAGCAAGATGAAAAAAGCAGCAGGAATAGTAAGTATTTTGATGGTTGGATGTATGTGTGTGGCGGCAGGTGATGCGGCTTCAGGGGCAGCAGCACGTGTTCCTTTGATAGGTGAAGTGGCTCCGTCGTTCAAGGCAGAGACTACCCAGGGACCCATAAATTTCCCCGAAGATTACAAGGGGAAATGGGTTATCCTGTTCAGCCATCCTGCCGATTTCACCCCTGTATGCACGACGGAATTCATGACGTTTGCAACCATGATGCCTGAGTTCGACAAATTGAATTGTAAGCTCGTAGGGTTGTCGATTGACAGCATGTACAGCCATATAGCGTGGCTACGTACGATCAAGGAAAAACTCGAATTCAAGGGTATGAAAAATGTTGAGGTAACATTTCCGCTGATAATGGATATTAAGATGGATATTTCCAAGCAGTACGGAATGTTACAGCCTGCGGCCAGTGACACCAAGGCAGTAAGGGCAGTGTTTTTCATCGATCCAGATAGCAAGATTCGCGCAATGATCTATTACCCGCTTTCAAATGGTAGGAACTTCCAGGAGATCAAGCGCTTGCTCATTGCCATGCAGGCTTCGGATGAGCACAAGATTGCAACTCCGGCGGACTGGCAGCCGGGTGATGATGTGATCATTCCACCCCCGGGCTCCTGCGGTGCTGCAAAAGACAGGGTTGGCAACTCCAGCAAAGATATAAAGGTCTACGACTGGTTCTTCTCTACAAAGCCGCTGGCAAAAGAGAAGGTGCTTCCAAAAGACAAGTAGCTTGGATCTGGTTAACAAATTAAGAGGAGGGAGAAGCGTTGTTCTTCCTCCTCTTTTCAGACTATTTTGGGTTCTATAATTTTCCTGATTCCAGCTGGGTTGACTTTGATGAATACTGCTATTAATATAAATATATTCGGAGTATTGATCATAATGTAGAAAACACAAGGAGGAGATTACATGGCATACAATAATGGCAGAGGATTAGTCGCAGCGTTGCTTCTGGCAGTACTGCCGTCAGTTCTTGCAGGCGCTGCATCCACAATTAAAGGTGATGCCGAGGCG
>MHBM01000042.1:0-12578 GCA_001804885.1 Lentisphaerae bacterium RIFOXYA12_FULL_48_11 | reverse complement strand
AAAAGAAACCTCGGAACAGAATGCTGACTTTGTGTTCCGGCAGTATAACCTGGCAGTTCTCTCTCACTATTCTTACCTGATCGGCAGCGGCGGGGAGGCAATGATTGTTGACCCGGCCCGTGACATCAACCGTTACCTCGCGGATGCGAAGGAGCTCGGGTTTAAGATAACGAAAGTCTACCTGACTCATTCCCATGCGGATTTTGTGGCCGGCCATATGGAGCTGGCAAAAGCAACAGGTGCTGAAATCCTGATAAACGAGGGAACAAAAGCCGGATTTCCCCACAAGCCGCTCAAGGATAACGAAGAAGTGAAGATCGGCAAGGTACGCGGCGTTGTAATCATGACTCCTGGCCATACCCCCGATGGTACATGTATGCTGGTTCATACTCCGGCATCCGGGGCTAAACCGGCATTTGTACTCACTGGTGATACTTTGTTTATCGGCAGTGTCGGGCGTCCTGACCTGCTGGGAGAAGGCATGAGTGCGGCGGCCCTGGCTGAGATGGGATACCATACCTGGAAGGACAAGCTTTCAAAGGTGCCAGATGAAACACGCATATTTCCTGCCCATGGCGCAGGTTCCCTGTGCGGTGCGCATTTGAGCGACAAGCCGGTATCCACATTTGGTGAACAGAAAAAAGAGAATGTCTACCTTAGTCACCAGGATCTTAATTCGTATGTAATGGCGGTCATAGACGGGCTGCCAGAGGCCCCGCAGTATTTCAAACACAATGCAAAAATGAACCACGATGGTCCTGCTCTTGTTGACTGGGATAAGACAACTCCTCCGGCCCTTCCTGCTGCTGAGGTGGAAAGCCGCTCAAAGAAAGGCACCTGGCTGGTGGATGTTCGGGATGCAAAACCGTTTGCTACGGCTCATCCGAGTGGCGCGATCAACATAGGCATCAGGGGTCGCTTTGAAACCTGGACAGGAATAATGATCCCGTGGGGAGAACCTTTCATACTCGTCGGATCCGACAAGGAAGTAAGCGAGGCGGCGTTCCGGTTGAAGCGGATCGGTTATGACGCACCTGCCGGCTCGTTGAAGAACGGAATTGAAGGCTGGCAGCAGGCGAAGCTGCCAGTCGGATCGCTCAAACTCATACAGCCGCAGGATCTTCACAAGCAGATGCAGGACGGCACGGCCCCGGTGATCGTGGATGTGAGGCTGCCCACGGAATGGATGGCGCTCAGGATAGGCAACGTTCTGAATATAGCTGTTAACAAGCTGTTTACAGATGGCAAGCGCCTGTCAGGCAACATGCCGGTTCTAACAGTATGCAACTCGGCATATCGTTCGAGCATGGGCGGATCGGTTCTCCTCAAGATGGGGTTCAAGGACGTCATGAATATGGAAGGTGGTAGCGAGGCGTGGATTAAAGCCGGGTTGCCGACTCTGAGCGCGATTGGCGGGGGACATGGAGCAGCAGCGGCGCCAGCCAGGTCTATCAGGCTTCCTGACCGCATTGCCGCTGCAGATCTCAAGCGCATGATGATGGATCTCCCCGGCACATTTGAGATCGTGGATATAAGGCCGCCGGCACAGTTCGCGGACTACAATCTGCCTGGTTCCATGAATGCAGATATTGCCGATGTAATTTCCAATCCGGCATACCTGAACGGAGCAGTACCGCTGGTGATCGTTGACCGTGACGGTTCGCTGGCTATGGCTGTTGGCGGAATTCTCTCGCAGAAGACACAGCGGCCGGTCAAGGCTCTCTTTGGCGGACTGGAGGCATACTGGAAAGAATCCGGCACAACGAGTCCGGCGCCCGGAATTTCTGTTCCGGCCCCGTCCTTGAAACCTGCTGCGTCGGCACCCATGGCTCCGGTTCCGGCCGCCACTCCTGAAGCCCCGAAAAAGAAAAGCGCGGGATGCTAATATGAATACAAATAGCGACAAATTGGACAATTCTCCCCGGCCTTATGCAAATCCATACCTGGCCGGGGTTCTGCTGGGACTCGTGCTGCTTGCTTCGTATGTCACCCTTGGTGCCGGACTTGGTGCTTCGGCAGGAATTGCACGCGTGGGAGCTTCTCTCTCAATGTGTGTTTCTGCGCCGCATACCCTGGGCAGTGAGTATTTCGGCAAGTGGGGTGCAAAGCCGATGAATTACTATCTCGTGTTCATGTTGGCAGGCACTTTTATCGGTGCGCTGTTTTCGGCGCTGCTTGCCAACCGTGTCCGCCTTCAGGTGGAACGTGGCGCCTCGTCACCTGTGAGTCGACGTCTTTGGTATGCCCTTGCTGGCGGCCTTATTGTCGGTTTTGCCAGCCGGCTGGCGCAGGGTTGTACTTCCGGGCAGGCGCTCAGTGGCGGTGCGCTGCTGCTGACAGGCAGCCTGGTGTTCACACTTTGTGTTTTCGCCGGTGGCTATGCCACGGCGTGGTTTGTGAGGAGGCAGTGGGATGATTGAGACACTCTATGGGCTTGATGCGCTGGATACGCCCCGTGCGTTTTTCCTGGCGCTGCTTATTGGCTGCGGGTTCGGCTTTGCGCTTGAGCGGGCCGGCTTCAGCAGTTCCCGCCGGCTGGCCGGCGTTTTCTACTTCAAGGATATGGCCGTGGTGAAGGTAATGTTTTCCGGGCTAATCACGGCGATGCTGGGGCTATCATACCTTGTGGCCCTGGGCCTGATTAAAATAGACCAGGTTTTCCTTATGCCGACAATTTATGGCGCACAGATTATTGGAGGGTTGTTGTTTGGAGTGGGATTCGCCATGGGAGCATGGTGTCCCGGTACTGCCGCAGCAGGGCTGGCAGCCGGCAGACTTGATGCACTGGTGTTCCTGGCTGGAAGTGTCGGTGGAAGTATTATTTTCAATGAACTCTTCCCGGTGATCGGCGCGTTGTATACGGCCGGTGACCAGGGGCCGCAGATGGTCTACAATTCTCTTGGCATGTCTCGTAACGCGTTCATTCTCATGTTTACTGTTGTGGCTGTAGGCGCGTTCTGGCTGGCGGAATGGGCTGAAAAAGCCCGCACAGGCAGAGCGCCTTATCTTGGAACGCCTTTTCTCAAGGCGTTCAGCCTGGCCCTTGTTGCCATTGCCGCAGGATTGTTTGTGCTTTCTCCTGTAAGCCAGACGGCGTCGGCAGGCATACCTTCAAGCGCGCAAGTGACGAGCGAGAAAGCCCTGCTTGAAAACGTGGACAATGCCCGTGATCATATTGAGCCCGAAGAACTGGCTGACCGGCTGATGGCCGGCCAGGCGGACCTCGTTCTCGTTGATGTTCGATCTTCGGCCGAGTTCGAGGCTTTCCATATTCGCGGAGCGGTCAACATTCAGATAGCTCAGCTGGCAGAGACGCTGCAACCTCACAGGAACAAGGGCCTTATTGTTCTCTACTCGAATGGAATGACACATCCGGCGCAGGCACGTGATGCGCTCCAGCGTTTGGGGTTCGACAACGTGTATATCCTGACAGATGGCCTTCAGGGTTTCAGGGACCGCTGTCTTAAACCTGTTTCGCTTCGATCCGAACCTGTGCCGACCAAAGAAGCCATGAGGATCAATGCCTGGCGTGCATTCTTTACTGGTCAGCCTCAACAGTCTGTGTCCGCAGGCACTGATTTGACTGTTCATGCGTTGCAGAAAGCTGCCATGCCGGGTCTCGTCGATGGTGAGTGGCTTGCTTCCCGTCTTGACGCAAAAAACGTTAAGATCATAGATCTGCGGCCCCAGCCGGAATACAACACCGCGCATATTCCTGGATCCCTGAGCCTTAACGTGGAAAGTTTACGCGGAAATCTCAGAGGAGTTCCATCAATGCTTCTTCCTTCGTCCATGCTGGCGGAGCACTTCTCAATGCTGGGCATACAGCAGTCTGACGTCGTCATTCTGGTGTCCGGCGAAAAGTTTCATGATGACACGCTGGCCGGCATGGCGCTTGAGCGGGTTGGGCATCTGCAATACGTGGTTCTGAACGGCGGGTACGCGACATGGTTGAGGGAAGGTCGACCGGTGGATGCCGCACTGCCAATGGTCAAGGCATCGAAGTACCAGGCTGGCAGCGATACGGACAGCTTTACGATTGATTACCAGGCCCTGGCTGCGATGGTCAACAAGCCCGGTACCGTGATCATTGATGTGCGTCCGGCTGAGTTTTATACAGGTAGTAAGTCCGACGAGGCACGTGCGGGCCATATACCTGGCGCAATTAATCGGCCGTACACTGAAGATATACTTGTAAGCTCAAACAAAGTTGTTTCTTTGAAACCGGCGGAAGCGCTGGTTTCTGCGTATGCACAGATTATCCCATCAAAGAATATGAAAGTCGTTGTTCATTGCCGTACAGGACACCAGGCAAGCCAGACTTATTTTGTGCTTAAGCGCCTGCTTGGGTATACGGATGTGAGTTGGTACGATGCAGGTTGGACAGAATGGGCTGCCCGCCTTGAGCTGCCGGTTGTCAGGTGAAGGCATTCTGGCCCTTCGTCACACAGTTCCTCAGGGTCATTTGTCGGATGGCTTGCCATGAGGAGGATACACCCATATTTCAGATGACCACCTCATTGAATGTATGAAGAAGGCAGAAGACAAACCCAAGTCTGAATCTGTCCCATTGCCTGCTAACCTCGACAATCTCTCTGCCGAAGATCTAGCTAAAGTTGCCCAGTCCATTCAAGAAGAACTCAAGCGTCGACAAAAGGCATCGCAAATTAATGGTTGCAAGTCTTGAAATGGTATGATATAAAGTGTGCACACTTTATATCATCTACTAACAATAACAATAGACACGAAACACTTATCAAATACTGGTTGCATTGTTTGTACGATAATGGTATATAGTGTGCACACTATATACCATTATTATTATATGACAGAAATAAGCATAAGCCAGAAAAAGGAACTTCTACAACTCTTGGCTCATCCCGTGAGATATGGGGAGTTGCGTTTATGTCTTTTGGATTACATGAAAAAGACCGTTTATCGTCATCTTGGATCATTCGAGGATGCACTGAGAAAAGATAAGATATTAATATCCTTTGATGTGAAGTCAGAAAGAGAGAAGAAGGTGACCTTATATACATCCTCACTAGTATCTAATCTATCGCCTTATGGAGTTGCTTGGGGATTATGTCGTAATGGATACTTCTCTAACTTGACTTCTATGTATTTTCATACCCTCACGAATCAAGTTCCTAAAACCGTAAATATGGCTATTGAGAACATAGGTGATTATTCGAGCCGGAAGTCAGGGGTAATGTTGTCAGATCACGATATCTTCTCGTCTTTCGTCAAACAACCGAGATCCAACCGAAACCTTTATTGGTTCAGTGATCATACTATCCTCCTGACAGAGCGAGTGAAAAAGGGAGATGCTGGGGTTGATGTTGTTACGGCAACTAATAAAATAGTCCCAAAAGGATCAAGAGTTACGTCATTAGAGCGTGGGCTGATTGATGCAGTGGTTCATCCTCAGTATAACGGAGGCATTCGTTCTGTAGTAGAGTTCTATCAAGAGGGAGCTAAGCATCTGAATGTTGGTAAGTTATTGAAGATCTACAAGGCTCTTGATTTCAGGTATCCATATTGGCAGGCAATTGGATTTCTTTGTGATAAAACAGGGGCGTCCAAGGCAGCTCATGAGATAGCAGATCACTTCAGGGCACGAAACAAATTTTATATAGATCATCTTGCAAAGGATTCGTGGGCTTTTGACTCACACTGGCAGATATTTTATCCTAAAGGGTTATTTTAATGACTATAACGGAAGTGATAGATCAAAGTATATTGGCAATTTGTCGTGATCCCCATGTCTCAAAAGCCGTAGTTCTTAAAGGCGGAAGTGCGATTCGACTGTTTGAGAAAGATAGTCATAGGCTTTCCATCGATGCTGACTTTTCTTTGGAACAGAAGCTTGATGTGAACGATAAGGACGTTTTCTTTGAACGGATCAGGAAAGCTCTGTCCGAAGAATTCAAGAATAAGAGACTTATCGTTATTGATTTCAAAGCTACTCGAAGACCTGCCAAGCCGAAGGAAGGTTTCCCTCTTTCTTGGGGAGGATGGGAATGTAAGTTCAAGTTGGTTTCAAAAGATTTCCAGCACGAAACAATAGAGGTTCAAAGGCGGAATGCTATGGTGCCTGAAGGTTCTAACTCTCCAATTATGGAAATTGACATAAGTGATGGTGAATACTGCGGTTCAAAAAGATCAAAAATCATCAGTGGGGTCAAGATTCAGGGATATACGAGGGAGCTTTTGGTCTTGGAAAAGATTCGAGCCATATGTCAACAGCATCCTTCATATGAATTTACCTCAAGAAAAGGAAAGAATAGAGCTAGGGATTTCTATGATATTCAACGCTTATCCCAACAGATAGATGAGGAATTTATAAGGAAATGTAAGCAGCACTTAGAGAAAGTATTCAGTGCTAAAGAAGTCCCGCTTAAATTGCTTGCTGTACTTTGGGATGAAGAATTTATTGCCGATCAGGGTATGGGTTTTCAAGAGGTTGTTGATACTGTAAATTATACTATCGAACCATTTGATGTATATGTTCAGTATGTTCGGCACCTCGTCCGACAAATATATCCTGAAGCTATTGAACCAAGGTAAATGCTTGTTTCTGTTATCTCTCGCCATTTAGAACTTATGCTACCCATTCCTACAAAGAACAATGCCTCAAGGTTGCAGAGTCATGTATAGCATTTACATATCTTGAATTTTAATAATAAGATTCTCTGGCGGACGATAAAGCTTCGACAAAGAAATATCGCCTTGGAATTGATGTTGGCGGAAATACGATTCGTACACTCGATATAAATGCTCGTTCATTCTGGGGTCACAAACAATGTCGTCAAACACATCTCTTGGATTGAAGTCAGATTGTACATAATCTCCTGAAGTTAACTCACCTCCTGTTAGGTTAGATATGCCTATAGTGCATAAACCATGTGTCCGGAATGAACTGTTAAGGATGTGACCGGAATATACCGCGATGGTGGTGGGGGAAGGATTCGAACCCTCGAAGGCGTTAGCCAGCAGATTTACAGTCTGCCCTCGTTGGCCACTTGAGTACCCCACCGGAGAAAATGTCAGACTATGGCCAATAGTCTGAAAGGGCGTCATTGTGCATACCGCCACAACCACGGGCAAGGAAAAATTTGCACAAATGCACTGAAAAACAGCGTCTCACTGGCTATATCTGCGGATTTTAATGTCGCGGACAGCTTTCTCTTCCAATATTCTTCTGGTGCAGCTACAAGAGGTCTGAATCTGGCTGCAGAGTTCAGGAAATTTAACAAGGAAGAGCCGGAATGATCAGAAAAATACTTTTAGTGGTTTTAGCAATCAGATGGCTGGCAGGCACGGTTGCGCCGGGTCAGGAAATTTCCGGTATGCCTGTATTCGGGGATGACTTTGGAGCGACAGGGCTTTTTGTCGAGAACTGGGATGTAACTAAAGGTGCAAAATGTGAAGGCGGTCGAGCGATAATCCCATCGGGAAACAACATAACCTTGAGGCGAAAGGCGGAAGGGGATTTTGCCATCACCGCCGACCTGACCGTGGAGCGGCCGGTGGGTAAAGACGTCGGACATTGTGGGGTGACAATCGATGGTATCAATTTCATGATTACTCCCAGGCAGCAGCCAATTGCCAACACGGCATACCGTGTTCCGGGAGAGGAAAGGTCGAGAGGCGCCAGTGCTGGAGCGATACCCGGTTTCGAATTCGGGAAGCCGTGCAGGATAATGATTTCACGGCAGAAACTCGGAGAAAGCTACAAGTATTCCTACAAGTTGAATGGCAAGCCGGTTGATTCCTTCAATGTTATGATGCCAGTGAAAGGCAGGATGGCCTTCTATGGTTACAAGACGAATATAGGGGTCGACAACTTCCAGCTATATTCTGTCAAGAGCGACGGATCGAACAACCTGGTGATCAACAGTTCATTCGAACAGCTCCAGGAAGGCATGCCCAATTACATGAAGCCGCTGTTTGGCGGCAAATATGAGTTTGATGGCAAATGGGAAACCTTCCTGGGAAACTTCGCCATAGACAGAAACGAGAAGATGTCCGGCGAGAACTCAGTGCGGATGACGCGCGGCGAAATGTTTCCCAACTCGATCGGCGTGGGTACCCACAACGTGAGTGTTGCGGCTAAAACGCCTGTGACTTTCTCGATATACCTGAAGGCGTCAGATGACGAATTTCCTGTCACCCTTAACATTTGGGAGCTGTGGCACAAGAACCATTCGAAACCCATTAAGATCTCGAAGCAATGGGCCCGTTATGTGTTCACGCTGGAGAATCCGGAAAAGGCGATAGTTCGGGCAAATATGAAATTCGACAAGCCAGGCACAATCTGGGTGGACGACATTCAGGTGGAGGTCGGAAGCGAGGCGACCAAATACATGCCCAGCTCGCTGGATAAGGATAAGTTCGTTGACACGGAAAAAGCCAGCGTGCCAGTGATAAAAGATGACGGCATTTCCGTCACAGCGGAGAAGACTCCCGTTTCTGGCGGCATGCCCAGGCTGGAACTCTATACCCGTCTTAATTACTACATGAACGAGGACAATGCTGTCATTGTAGGATCGCTTGCCCTTCCGGATGTGGAAAAGCTAGCGGGAAGAATCACTGTGGCGGGCAGAACACTTGAAGTCAAGATGGAGCCGGAGTTTACTTTTGATATTCCGCTTAAAGGCATTGAAAATGGCGAGTACCAGGTGACGTTGGATGTTTGTAAAGGAACTGAGAAGCTCGTTAGCGGAACAACCCGGCTGGTGAAGCGGGAATTAAAGGCCGGTGCTACCCGGATCGATCTTCAGCGCCGTTGCCTGGTGGTAGGCGGAAAGCCGTACTTGGCGATAGCTCCGCATTTCGGCCTGCCTCTGCCGGATAGAAAACCGGAGAAACAGGAGATGATGCTGAAGAACATTTTGCGGCTGCACAGGGAGATGGGTTACAGGTGCCTGATGCTCGGATCGAAAGATGATCAGCCTTTCCCGCAGCAGACTCAGGCCTTTCTCGACATATGCGCCAGGGAGGGAATTAAAATAATCTACTGGCCATACCAGTCATGGAACAACAGGGACAAGGTGGATCCTGTCGCGCGTTTTCAGATGCTGAAGGCCGACAACATTATAGCGTGGCTGGTGGTCGATGAGCCGGAGCTCTACGCCAAATCTGATGAGGTGGAAACATTCATGGAAGCGCACCGCAAAGCAAGTCCCTGGACGCCGGTGTTCATGAATAACACGCTCATCGGAATTCCGGCACGTTTTGCCGGACTCAAAACGGACATTCTGATGCTGGACGATTACCTGTGTAATCGCGAAAATCGTAAAGTTATCGAGATGCTGGATGCCACAACCATGATGATGGAAGCGGGCCGCGGAGACCGCAAACCGGTCTTTTATTTCCTGGAAGGTGAGAATCTGCAAAACCACTACCGTGAATGTACATATGCGGAACAGATAGCCGAGACGTATGGAGTGATTATTGCCGGGGCCACCGGCATATCATATTTCTTGTCGTTACCTGTCTATCCTGAGGATTACCGCGCCAGTGTGGACGTCAACAGGGAACTCCTCGAGCTTGAGGATGTGATCTTCTCGCTGGAAAAGACATCGAAGGCAGTCATGACCGATTCCGTGGTTAAATCCATGACGCGGAAGTTGGAAGGCAAGGTGTATGTCATCACACTGAATTCGGATAACCACCGTGCTGCTGATGTCGAGATCAAGCTCCCGCCGGAGTTCAGGTATGCGGCAAATGCAAAGGTGCAATTCGAGAACCGCAATATTGACCTCAAGAACGGGAAAATATCCGACAAGTTCAAACCGCTTGAGCGGCATGTTTACGTTGCAGACATTGTCAATTGAGGACTTTTCTCATTTACCGTATTTGCGTATTTTGATGTTACGGACAGCGGAACCAGTACACCAGGTTGCTATGCCAAGCGGGATGGATGACTCCACTTCCCATCGTACCGAAATCCTGCGGTTTTCTGTTGCCAGATCAACCATCTGTTTATCGTCAATCCAGGCTTCAATCTTGTCTTTCGACACCTTTACCCGGATTTTATACCAGCGGTTGTTTTCGAACTTCGAAGAACTGGAGGTTTCGTTTTCGGAGGCATCATAACCATCGATACAGGAGAGGCCTGTAAGGGTTCCGCCCCAGCCACCAACGACGAACGTGCACGGATTGGTGCCAACGGGGAAGGTTAGTCCACAGAAGAAATCGTAACCTTCTGTCCGCATTGCTTCAAGTTGGATCTCGTAATCCATCCGGGCGGGCGGTTCTTTGCTCCAGACTATTCCTGACATGGGTTTACCGCAGCCGATGAGGATGGAGCCATCCTTGATTTCGATTTTACCATTGGAAGAGAAATCGGAAGCTTTCCATTTCCCCATGGTCTTTCCGTCAAAGAGCGATTCCCATCCGTATTTGTCAACGGCAGGTTCTGCTCCAACAGCAATGTTTGTTGCGAGTGTCAGGATAATTAGTGCGGCATAACAGCGAGTATTCATAAATCGGTCCTCCATGCAAGTGATCTGAACAATAACAAACCATGGCGTTCAATCAAGCTGAGTTTGATTTCTTATGGTTATAGTTGATAAGGGTGTAAATCAGATTTGTTGAATGGCGGTGATTAAGAGGGGGAAGCAAAGATTTTTTACCACGGATAAACAACGCTGATTTCATGAAGCTTGACAGCAATTTGAAGTTTCTTGGCTTTGCTGGAGAGTTCGGCTATAAGGAAAAACCAATAAAAGAAGGAGGATGGTAATGAAGAAAGTTGTGACGGGTCTGATGGTGGCGGTCTTTACAATTGTTATGTCTGCGAATCTGGTTATGGCGGCTAAAGATAACAGCAGTTCTGTAAGCGGTGAGCTTGCGCTGGCCAAGGATGACAAGGGTGCGGCAACAGGCATAACCATTACAACCAAGAGCGGAACGGTATACAATATAGACATGACAGGATTTTCCCAGGATTGTTCCGAAATGGATGGCAAGCAGGTGACGGCCAAGGGCGATGTGAAGGATGTGGATGGGAAAATGGTTCTTAAAGTTAAGGGCTATATAAGCGGACCCGGAGCAAAGAAATCGGCAGCCAAGGGCAAGGCGAAAGGGAAGAAAGCCGGCAAAGCCGAGAAATAACCCGGCGAATTTCTGTAGTTTCAAGTAAAGTTTAGACGGCCTGTTACCTGGAATATTTTTTTTCGACGTTAGGGTGCCCTCTTCTTACGACTGGAATCTTGGTTGTCAGGGCGGACTGATATGTATATAAAGCAGGTTTTCTGAAGGGAGAATTTATCATGCAGAGTAATAGGAAGAAACTGACGGAAATTAAAGAATGGACCGCATTGCAGAAACATTTTGATTCCGTGCGGGCATTTCATCTCAGGGATTTGTTTTCCAATGACCCGAACCGTGGCAGGCGCATGACCCTTGAAGCGGCCGGACTTTATCTGGATTATTCCAAAAACAGAATCACGAATGAGACGATTGAAAAACTCGTTGCGCTTGTACTGTCCTGCGGCATGCGTGAGGCGATTGATGCCATGTTTTCAGGGAAAACCATCAATGAGACGGAAAACAGGCCCGTTCTTCATATTGCTCTCCGCAACAGGTCGAACGCGCCTATCCTGGTTGGCGGGCAAGATGTGATGCCTGATGTTAACGCCGTGCTCAAAAAAATGGCTGATTTCTCCAATCGTGTACGTTCCGGCGAATGGAAAGGCTTTACGGGCAAGAGAATTCGCAATGTTGTAAATCTGGGCATTGGCGGTTCAGATCTCGGGCCGGCAATGGCATACGAAGGACTGAAGGCATACAGCGACCGCAACCTGACGGTGAAATTTGTCTCAAATGTGGATGGAACTCATTTTGCCGAGCAGACCTTTGGGATGGATCCCGCAGAGACTCTTTTCATTGTTGCATCCAAGACTTTCACGACGCAGGAGACGATGACAAATGCCAACACGGCACGTGAATGGACCCTGGCAAAGCTGAAAGATCCCGCTGCTGTTGCAAAACACTTTGTGGCAGTTTCAACCAATACGAAGGAAGTGGAGAAATTCGGAATAGACAAGGCGAATATGTTCGAATTCTGGGACTGGGTGGGTGGCCGCTATTCGCTGTGTTCGGCGATAGGTCTGCCCCTTATGGTCGGCATAGGGCCGGACAATTTCCACGCCATGCTGGATGGTTTCCATGCGATGGACCGGCATTTTGCCGAGGCGCCTTTTGACAAGAATATGCCTGTGCTGCTCGGTGCGCTGGGTGTGTGGTATAACAATTTCTTTCGCGCGGAGACACATGTTGTACTTCCGTATGACCAGTACCTGCACCGGTTTGCTGCGCATCTCCAACAGATGGACATGGAGAGCAATGGTAAGTACATAGACAAGCAGGGTAACAGAGTTTCGTACCAGACCGGTCCGATTATCTGGGGAGAACCGGGTACGAACGGTCAGCATGCATTCTACCAGCTCATACACCAGGGCACGAGATTGATCCCTGCGGACTTTATAGGCTTCTGCCGTTCCCATAATCCGCTGGGCGATCATCATGACAAGCTGATGGCGAATTTCTTTGCCCAGACTGAAGCG
>MHBM01000041.1 GCA_001804885.1 Lentisphaerae bacterium RIFOXYA12_FULL_48_11 | reverse complement strand
TTATCGTGATGCACCGCTTCACTCGCCTTCGCCAGGATGCCCCGCGGCTTGCCGCGGGGAGCTTCACTCATCGGCGATTTTGGCAGCCATTTGTCGAGATGTCCTTTGCCCCATTATTCTATCCGCGCAATTTGTGGCACGGAAGAGCGCTGACGAATGTCAAGGCGTCGATCGACTTGTAATTCTTGAAAAACAAGATCGGACCTTCTCTACCCCGGTTTCGGGTGAAATCGTAAACGCACAAATCAAGATTCTTGCCACCAAGGCTGACCCACATTCGCCCGGTTTGTGATCCCGGCTGGCCAGGAGATAGAAGCCTTATCGGTGTGTCGTCGGAAAGAGCTACACCCGTAGAAAGCGACTCCTTCTTCATCAAATCCAGTAAAGGTATAAGGCTCTCGGCCACCTGGGATTCCCAGTCCCACATCGTCTGACGCGGAATATTTACGCCATATCACTGAAATATATATTCCTGCCTGTAAAGTGGAAGACAATCGTAAAACTTGCTAACCAAGACCTGCGCTAAAAGTCCGGCGTCTGCCGTGCTCTTCTCAACCAACACATGCGGAGCGGTAGCTATCTTTACGCCATCGCCGTCACAAGTGCAGTCCGAGCATGCATATTTCGGGCTCATACCGATTTACCTTTATTGTCGCGGGACTGTAATCCTACCGCTCTGTCACTTCTTCGCCGACCTTTGCAAGATTTTCGCCGCAACAACTGCATTTCTTTTCGCAGTCAGGTATATCCTGGACTATGTCCGTCCGTTCGAAATGTTCCGGTATGGGCGGCGATTGTAATTACGCCTGGGACGGGAAGTCTTGTCGTCTTCATCGTCGGAGTCTTCTTTAACCGCCGCCTTAGCCTCGTTCAACGCTGCAGCCCGATCAGCTCCGTCCGTGAGCCAGCTTGCCGAATTATTCGCCCGCACTCCAACTCGGAAATATAACTTCGACCGGCACTGCTTCAGGCATGGCCACTGTAACTTCCGTAAGATGCGCTTCTCTCGGGTTCTTCTTGTAAAACCAACTCTTGAATGTCGTCAGCTTGATCGAACGCTCTTCGCAAAACGCCGCCTGACTCTTTGCCCCGCTGGCCTTGAACTCCTCAACCAACTGTTCACGTTCCTGCACGCTGCGTCGCCGCAGAACTCGCCGCCCTTCTACTACAGCATCTTGTTCATTCATGCCGCCCGTATATCACGGCCGGTCAACGTCGTGAAGGGGGTGCTTCGCGCAACGCTTACCGTTCGATTAAGACATTCAATCTAAAGGGGTGACGAGGTGTAACGTTTATGTTTAATAAGCGTTAGTGGAAGATATCTTGAAGTAATAGGCGGTAGCATTGGTCATTATATTAAACCATTGAGTATAGATGCCATTGGAAAGTCCTGAATGAACATAATTGGTATAGACAGGAGAAACGGGGGCCCATGTTATATCATTCAGGTTGGTGCAGTACCATGGTTGGGGCTTGATATCATTGGTTGCGACCGTGACAAACGAAATGTAAATGCTGTTTGTCAGTCTGAAAAAATTGCTGATTGTAATCGAAACCACATACGGAGGATTATTATTGCCGTATTCAACAAGGGTCTGATTGATGTTGATAGATCCGGGAGTGGCATATCCTCCAGGTATTATGCTGTTTGTCCATATTAAGCCTGTGGTATTAGTTCCTATGACCCAGATTGGTTCATCGACAACAAAATCCTTTGTGGCTGTATATATAAATCCATTCATTGCTGAACCACCAACTCCATATGATACCGCATATTCGTATGCGCCCATGCTGCGAACGAGGCGTATTCCTCCGGGATCATGAAGATAGTAACCGCTGGATTCATTAGTTAGTGTGCAGTTTCTGTTTGTCAATGAAGTTTCGGCGAGCAGCCAGAATCCATATCCATTTGTGATATAAGGAAGTGTGTTTGTGATTATATAATCCCCGTATATTGAATAATCGGTATTTAGAAGTTGCAGGTGCCAGTTTGTCAAAATGGAGCCTGATTTGCCGCATATCTCGACAAAGTCATTATTGTTATCAAAGAGGGTGGCGTAGTTGAATTCATTAATCCATGCTGAACCAGTCGGACAGGAGTAGACGAAATAATATGGCACGCGTGAGGGTTTATTTGAGTTGAGGTCGATGGGTGAATACCAGGAAGGGTTTGTGAAGTTGGTATAAACCTTGGGGCTTACATTGGAAGCAAACCAGCCGTCAAATGAACACCAGACGTAATATTGAACTACTGTGTCTATTCCAAATGCAGGGATGTGGGATGAGGATGTGAGTATGGTCTGGTACGCATCGTTACTGATCACTACGTCCAGAGGGATATAATTTGTTGCAGGCCAATTGGTCGCCCAGGCATTGGTCCCTACATGGTAATATAAACGGGGAACGATATTGGATGGTGCGAAAACAAAGTTCTTAAGTGTGGCTTGCACATTCACAGTGTTAGTGAAAAGGGGCTGGGTCGGCAGTAATATGACATCGTCAATGTCAAGACTCGCAGCCAGCGGCTCAAATACCCCGACATTGTCTATGCACAATCTGGAGAGGTTTATATTGGTATCACTTGATAGTCGCAGGTAGAAGTTTGTCTTAATGTAGAAGTTTGTCGTGAAAAAGCGGTATTCGCTGTTCGTAATGCCTGAAAGTGTAAATAAAGGAGAACAACTTTCGTCAGCTGTCAGGTAATTGGTTGATGCATAAACGTTTATTACAGATGCGTTTGTGCCTGATGAGTCCCATCTCCTGTACCAGAATGAAATCTCGCCGATTCCGTTTTTCATTTCCGGCGTCTGGACACATGGCTTAAAAGCGGAGAGGGATACACTTGGTCGTGTACCGCTATTGATACTATTGTTTAAAAACCCCGATTTCCCTTCAAAAGTACGATTTGCCTGATTGGATGTTATAAGGGCATTATAGGCCCACCACATTTTTTCATCCCTGGCACGATAATCTGATATCTGCAGATTGTTTATGTACAGTATGGGGCCACCTCCCGGATATTGGAGGGCACTGTTTGGTATGTTTATAAAGGACGATCCGCTAGGCGAGCGGTATTGCGGCGGATTCCACCCATATCCTCCACCTCCCTGGAAAAGTTGAACTTCGATATCATGCCAGCCGGCAACAGCGATATTCACGGTTCCTGTTTTCACGATAACACCGTGGCCATAGTCATTGTTCACAACTGTTGTGCCGTCAATATACAGCTTGCTTCCGTCATCGGATGCAGTTGTAAAGGCCCAGAGGCCTTCTTCGGGGAGATTTATTTTTCCTTTCCACCGTATTGCGAAGTTCGTCGGCGGGTTGCCGCATATACTCACGAGGGCTATTTGATTGGTGATTGTGAAGTTTGTACAGACACCTGATATGTATGGCGTCAACAGGTCGAAATTGGGCAGGGCACCCCATGCAGCACCATCGTAGGTGTAAAACTCATATGTCAGGTATGTATAGGCAGGTTTAACGCTCGTATGTGCTATGCGAACATACTGAGTATGCTCCTGGTTGAATGGCAACGAGAATGAGTTCCAGCTTGTATTATAGGCTGTGGTGACAGAATTGGTTATTGTTGACCAGGTGTTTGACCAGTCCGGAGTAAGTTCAGGGGGAATAGTCTGTTCAATCTGGAACGTTACTGGTCCGTTTTCAACCTTGTAGTCAAAAGATAACGTTCCTACACCTGTTGTCATTAGCATTGTTGTCAGGCCTTGGAAATTGGTTGGATTTGCTCTGGATCTCCAGAATTCAAGTACATGATCGCTGGTATTCGTATCGTTGTATGGCCCGACCCAGACTTCGTTGGCTTTCCACCCGCTGTAGTTGGTAAGTACCGTGTCGCGCCATGAGCTAAGGCTCAAGTTATCCACGGCAAGGTTTCCTGCACCTGTGGTATGCCGTATTCTGGCAAACGCCCTGTCCCAGTTATATACCTGGAATTCTGCGTGTCTCCAGTTAAGATTACTTGCGCTTAATGTGGGGCCGGTTTGTGTCCATCCGCTGGACGGTGGATAATTGGTATAGGTTGCGTCATATTCGCGTGTTTCGACTACGAAGTTAATAGTGTCGTTCGGATAACCCTTCCTCGACCATGCCTGCTGGGCATTGTCTACACTCCATTTTCCGTCAGGATCCTGCCAGTTTCCTGCACTTCCTGCAAAGGTGTCGGAATAACGGTCCGTTGCTTCGGTTACATATATATTGCTGAGCAATACATTTGTGCTGGTTGAAAGATTTTCTATCCGGTAATAGCACGGACTGTTGAAAGGAGACGATTCGTACAGCCATGTTCCTGAAGGTATCAGGGTTGGCCCAAACATGGTCGTCCAGCTGCGTCCATCAGGCGAGGCAAGGAGCTGGATAGCTATCTTGTTGCTTGCGCCTGCGATCTGGTAGTTGAACTTAATTCTGGAAGGAGAATAGGGTATATATGGGGATGTAATGTTTGGTGTTAATGACTGGACGGAAATGCTGTCAACACCGAGCCATTGACCGGATGTTGTGACCTGGCTCTTGTAAATGCGTGCATATTTGGCCGTTGAGGGCAACGGGGTTACCTGATAAGCGTTCCAGTTAGTCAGAGTTCCTGAAGTTGCAGTCTTTGCTCCGTATTCACAGAAAGCATTATTTGAAGCTGTGCTGTACCATGTTGCCCATATCCAGTTGGAAGAACGTTCTATGGTGGATAAGGTAAATTCATCCATGAATCCATGGTAGTATTGATCGGAGGTGAACCATGATTTTCCTATATAGTTGTTAAACCTTGTTACAACATTAGGTTTATTGATGGTCTGGGATGCCACTCTAATACCATTCTTATATATGTATGCTTGACCGTTTGTAGTGACTGTTGCTGTGAAATGTTGCCATGTGTTGTTTGCAATAGCGCCTGATGCTTCTATGGCGCTGTCGGATCCACCATTACGAACGTGGAACCTGAGGTCACTGCTCGTTCCTTCTCTTGCAAATATGATGTTATTATTTCCCGAATTAATAACAGTACTGCTGCTGAAGTCCATGAAACGTGCCCAGTTTTTACTTGAGAGCGGGTATGCCCACAGTGAAATGGTGAAACCCGGGAAATTGGCCATACCTTCCGGTATGTCGATGTGCTGATTGATGCCGTCAAAGCAGTGCGATTCTCCAATCAATCCACTCCTTCCTCCAGTTGTATACGTTCCGAAGGGAGTTCCATCATATCCCTTGGCAGAAGAGTCTCTCAGTTTGTCCGATTGGTTCATATGCCAGACACCCATGTAGTCTTCCGACCATGTTGATCCGTTAGTGGTATAAAGAGGTGGATTGACAAGGTTGGTTCCACCCCAGTAAGCCCATATATAGCTGTTTGTGCTTGAAATTTCCGGTACTTGGACCCAGACAAGCGACTTACCGCTTTCGTACTGGCTGTTTGTCGCAAATCCATACTTTTTCGACAGATACATGTGAATCTGGTTTATTTCCGGTGATGCCAGTACTCGACTGTAAATAATCACTTCGGCAATCTGGCATTTTGACACCTCGTTATTTCCTCTGTATCCACTAAGCTGCAATCTGCCTATCATATAATTGTTATTCCCTGAGCCAGTGTCCTGGCTTGTCAGGAGCAAGCCGTCCTTCCAGAAAGAGGCCTTGGGGTCCGGATCGCTGTTTATGGTGCCGGTATACATATGCCAGTTGGTGTTACCGTTGCCGGTATCGTGGATCCAGCCTTCCGCAAAGAAACGTTCATCTCTGTTGCCGTGGTGGCCAAATAAATAATTGCGGTCCATGGACGCAACAACTCGTTCATTGTCGCCTCCTGTATATCTGGATACGGCGATTATTGTATAATCCTTTAGACTGTCGAAGTTGTAAGATGTCCACATATAGCTGCCATTATAAGTAACTGCAGCCTGCCGGTTCAGGTTCATCAAGTTGGTGGTAAGCGTGCTGTTTCCTGAACGATTTAAGACATGCCGTCCTAATCCTGACTGATCCGCCCAGTTTGTTACATAACCACCATTGACGGCAACGCCAGTGTCAGCCTTTATCCAGAAAGCACAGTTTGTGATGTTGGTCGGGGAAATAGTGGCGCCGTTATCCCATGTTTCGATTTCGTAGTTTAGTGAACGGGTTGCATTGGAATCAGAGAAGCGTAAATCGGAGCCATTAGTGGTTGCGAAATCAGAATATTGGAATCCGGAAATATTGTTTGAGCTCAAAGTTACAAGGACAGGGAAATTTGTAAGGGTTCCGCTTTTGTTATAACCTTTGAAGCGGATTTTTGCCTTGTGAGTGTACCAAAATGAATTGTCTGTGTTTGTGAATGTCAGGTGGACCTGCCAGTTGGTTGCATTTGTAGATGTCTGAACCTGGAACTCTATATTGTTTGTTCCCGTATTCTTGCAATAGAACGATATACTTTCCGCGCCATTGGTAAAGTAAGGTGTTTGTATGTACGAATTGGTGAATGATCCATCATTTCTGAGCCAGGCGGCGTTGGAAGGGGAGTAGGCGCCAAGTGACGATGTTATATAACCATTATTAAGTACCCAGTTGTTGGCGTTTGTATATATACCCCAGTTCGTAACGGACCATGTGTCAAAGGTCTCTACGGCGTTTTGTGCATCACTTTTAGGGGGAAGAAGGCAATATCCCGTGTTTGTTGGTTGTCCTCCAGAAATGACCCAGCCTGAATTGGACCATGTGCCTGGAGGCTGGCTCCATGAGTAAAACCGCTGAATATCCATGCCTTTTACGGCGACGCTGTCCACCAGGATATCCGCTTCCCTTGTCAGGAACCCGATTGTTCCCGGACTCATAAGGGCATTAACCGAGGCATCGTAATAGGTTAGTTTCAACTGGCCGTCGTAATAGGCTTCAATGCAAACACCCAGATCATTTGTTACTGTTACGAGTTTGCACTGATGAGTTCTGTTTGTGATGGTGCCAGTAAAAGGAGTGCTGTTGGTAAGAGTGGTCCATGTGCCACCTTTTTTCCTGAGAAGTGAGACGTTGAGCCGGGAAAAATCAAATCTGTTGAGCCTGTATTCGTAGTAATTGTTCTCATTCAGAGAGCGGGAGAACATGGAGAGATAAGATAGTCCTTCCGATGTATTTGTGCTGCGAAGATATGCTTCAACGGAGATGTTTGTCCATGACGGTGGCGGCGCTCCGTAATACGTGTAATAATGATCTTCCGATATGGCGCGATAATCGAAGGTGAATGACTGCAGTCCGTCGGTTATTCGCAGGATATCTGTGCAGACATAAGACAGATTGGGTGTGGTATTGAAAACGCCGAATCGATTTGAGCTTGCATCCGCCTTTATCGCCACATAATCGAACCACCAGAAATTACTGGAAGGGTTCTCGAAACCAAATGGTGGCGATGCTATTGTAACATATTCAGATGTAAGTATGGATGACGTGAAATCTTCCATAGCGCCGTTGCCGGCGGTTCCGACATAAGTGGTGTTTAAAGACCAGTCGTCAAAATCTTTCGGGAAGACGGAGATTCCGTAAAGATCAAGACTTTCTTCGAAATAGTCGGGAGACGCCTCCCAATTGTTGAAATCCTGATAGACGCCCCTCCTTATGACATAGTAATTGTTTGTGGTGTTGATTTTGAATGTGACGGCACCATAATAATTGGTGTTTATGTTTATTATGATGTTGGAAGTGCTGGTGTCTCCGTAGCTGGCCTGGGGTAGTGTGAAATTGATCTGGTCTGTGTCACCAAAGAAATTTGTTTCGGCTGAATAAACCGACCCGGTATATTGCTGGAAACCGGCAAAGTTAACGTTGATTTGGGATACTGCGGGGTTGGTGTATTGCCATACTCCCATCCATTCATTGTCGGCACTTTGCTCCATTGAGACTGATCCGATACTGCCCATGATGACCAGGCTTCCATACGGTGAGACAAACCGACGGACTGTGTAAGAATAAAATTGATCAGGTAACTCGCTCGTGCTTGCTGCATCGGGCGAGAATGCGGGGCTTGCTTTCTCAGATATTGCAGAATTTGTATAGTAATACCCGTCAAAGTCACAGCGGATAAAATAAAGAATGGCGCCGGCAGACTGAGGGGGGATCTCTCCTGCATAGGTGTTGCCACCTGCCCATGACATGCTGTTTGTCTGCCATGATGCGGTTATAGAGTCAGGTTTATAGCAGATTTTCGGGGCGAAGCTGAATGCCGGGAAGTTTGTGTTAAGTGATGTTATTGTGGCAATGATTGTGACGTATTCGCTTGCGGACGGGTACCCGGGAGCAAAAGAGATATTGGTTATGATGACATCAGCAGGCGGCGGGGAAATGACAATGTCGTCGATTCCGAGATATTGTCCTGATACTCCATAGTCGTTAGTCTTAACGAGTCGCACGTAGAGGCTGGTATATGCATTTATCGGCATGCAGTTTTCGGACCATACTCCTATTGTCGAATTGGTGATGAATCCCTGGACAACCCAGTCAGTCCCGTTCGTGGAAACTTCGACGGATATCACGTTGTCGCCAAGCGTGGTAGACTGGCTTTTGAAATAGATACTGCCTATGCCGTTTGTCATTATTGGTGACTGAATGAATGGCGGGTTGGCCGGAGAAGATGCATAATCCATAAGCCATGCAGCGAACGACAAGGAGGCTGGGGCATACCATCCGCCATACTGGTCGTCTTCTATTATTCCCTGTGAGACGGACCATGAGTCGTTCCAATTAATGTGGTCGCCCCATGTGGGCGGCCAGGGGTTACTAACGGAGTCCCATGTCGGGGCTCCCCATCCATTCAGGGGATCATCAAAATTCTGTATGCGGGAAGACAGGCCACCTTCGTTGTTGGTATATGACGAAAGAGCGTACGGTGCAAGGGCTGGATAAGTTGCAGGTCCTGCACGGAATCCGTCATAGGTGCACTCGAAATAGTAATCCACCTGGCCGGGAGCACATGGCGGGATAGTTCCATAGAATGTGTTGTTTGACAAAGTCATCAGGCTGGAGTCGAAGACTTCTGACGATGGCGCACGATAATAGACGCGACAGGAAAGGTTGGATGCTCCGTTGGTGATCGTACGATCAATAGTGACAGTGACCGGATATTCACTTGATGGAGTGGCGGGGTCAAATGTCGGGTTCGTCAGGATTACGGCTGCTTTTGGTGCTGTGACTGAAATTTCGTCCAGACAGATTTGTGATTGGGGGTCCGGCGCATTGGTGTTGTTAAGAATGCGCACATAGTGATAATCCGGGCTGCCGATCACATATGAAAAATAGGTGTAATCAACAGAAATAAGATTGGTAACCTGTGCGACGTCGAACCAGTTTGTTGTGTCTGCAGACTTTTGCAGTGTAAGGCCGGCAGTCGGTGAGCCTGATGCGGTGAAATTGCGGTACCAGAAACTTACCATGCCTATTCCGTTCGTGAGGTTCGGGCTTCTTACAAATTGTTGTGTTCCCTGGTCGTAGGAGAGGATACATGAGTTGTTGGTGAAACAGAGGGGTGTTTCGTTGGCCTTGTTTAATCGGCCATTGGAAATCACCCAGCTCTCGCTGTTTGTATATGTTCCGAAGTTGGTAGCTGTTGCGCCCCATCCGGTGAAGTCAACAAACGCACAGTTTTCAATACTGTAATTTGTGCTGATTTCGTTGAAAAGGAAGCTGAGGTGATTGGTTGCAGGCCCGTTAATATAAATGTTTGTATCACCTGGAGTAAGCTTTCCGTATACAGACAGGTTGGAAATCGACTGGCTTGCATCACCCCAGTTGGTACCGCTGGCAATGAAGTAGAATACAGGGTTAACCATATTGGTGGTTGTTGTAACAGCCTGCCACTGATTATTGGAGGTAAGGATCATGTTGGTTGACGTCGATCCTTTTACCTGGACATTGGTATACAGAGAAGAAAATGGTTCGCGGCGAACGACGAACAAGGCATTGTTCGTTGGAGCCGTTGATGGCCAGTAGTTGGTCGAGAAAATACCGTATACACCATTGAATGTGGCTTTAATGTAGTAATAAACTTTACTGCCGGCATTTGATGGATTGGGTATGAACGATGGGTTTGTGTAATAATAGTCGGCGCCTGTGGTGACCATTGAAATAGGGGAGAAGGAAAAACCGTCGTCGAGACTGTAGTATGTGGTGGCTGTAATGTTGCTGGCAAAGCCGAGAGGTATTACTGATGCAGCAACGAATGTCTGGCCGGTAATTATCTGGGGATCGGGTGAAAGTGATACATTTGTTATTGTAACACTGGATGGAGGAAGTGTAATGGAAATGTCGTCAATTCCGAGGTATTGACCTGCTGTTCCGAGATCATTGGTTTTAACCAGTCGAAGATATGTGTTGCCGTTGATGTTTAACTGGATGGAATTGGTAACCCATCCGCTAATTGATGAATTAGTGATAAAGCCATGAACTGTCCAGTTTGTTGAGTCGCCCGTTTCGACGGAGATAATATTCTCGCCTGATGCCGTTGAGAGACTTGCAAAAGATACGGTACCTATTCCGTTGGACAAGCATGTGGACATGATATACGGAGGGTTGGCTGGGGCGGATGCATAATCCATAAGCCATGCGGCGAACGACAAGGAGGCTGGGGCATACCATGCTCCCATCTGGTCATCTTCTACTATACCCTGGGATACGGACCAGAAATCATTCCAGTTAAAGTGATCGCCCCACGTCGGGGGCCAGGGATTGCTAACGGAGTCCCATGTCGGGGCTCCCCATCCATTCAGGGGGTCATCAAAATTCTGGCTGTAATCATCTGCTATGGCTCTTGTGCATAAAGCAACCACGAGGAATGAGGCAATCGACATTATTTCTAAATGTTTTTTCATCATCATGCCTGTTTGGCTCTGTCAGGCAGCATCTATTGTACCAGCAGTAATCAATACTGTCTGCTGAATGGCAAAGTGCTGTCCTTGACCTGCAGATATTGTATGAAAAGGGAGGGGGAATCAACCATCTATTATTTGTAATTTTTTTGCAAACTTTTATGGGGAAAATAAGAGAAACAGTATTGGCTCAAGGTGGCCATGGCGGACGGCACAATTAAGAGCCTTCTCATGGAAGGTTCTAAGCCGCCTGTAAGATTGCAGAAATAGTCCGAATATCGAAGAGCAGATTACTGGTTAACTCTGATATAAACTGGATCCTACGGCGTATGGCAATAGCAGATAAGCTTGTTTTTGCTCTAAGGTATATTATTGGTTGCCACAATTCTATAGAAGGACGGCACGCTGTTGGTAATTGGGTTAAGTTCCGCCCAGGTATTTGTGGGATTTCTTTGTACGTTTCCATCCACGAGGATCCATCCACCAATCACGATATTGGTCGATCTTTTTACCCCGAACGGCGGCAGCCCGATATCCAATGCCGGACTTACCCATCGAACATATTGCGTACCACCTAGTTGATAGTGGCTGAGTATTTTGAAGTAACTGCCTGCGTCGGTCGGGTCAGTTGATGCCAAGTGCTCCTGCCAGTTGGTGTATCCATCACCGTCTGAGTCGAGTAAGGCCCCTGCATCATTTGTTCCTGCGGCTGGTGCGTATGTCGCCAGCCACCAGTTCGGCGTTCCTGCTGCAGGTCCGGCATTGGTAGCCATAATGGCGCTGAAGTTGCCAAGGTAGGTGTGTCCATCGCTTGTGACATTTGTGTAGGCCACTAACTGTTCCGGTGTTCCTGTTGTTCCATCTTTTACGACAGAATCAAATATCCAGTGGGTATTTAAAATGTTGGTGAACGTAATGGTCGCTCCGTTGGTGACCTCAACGATGCCCTGAGGAGATAGCTGTCCTCCGAGGGCCAGTATGTTTGTTGCTGTAATTACCCAGCCATATCTTGTTTGATCGTTCGTTACCACGAAGTCGTCAATACATCCTGTTCCTGAGATTGCAACCCCTGACATATAATTGCTTGCTCCTGTCAGATTGTTCGCAACCACAAACCAAGAACCTGTTCCTACCAGACCCTGGCCGCTTGTCGTGGGGAGTTGATACGCGAATTCATTTGTGATTGGGGATGCCCCGTCGATCTGCACCTGGAAGGATTTCTTGGTGGGAGATGTTGTGTGATCCATGGTAACTGTAAGACGATGCCATTCGTTTGAATTAATGGTTGGCGAGAGAATGACGGTAAATTGGTTGGAATATACCGAAATGCTGTAACGGCGGCTATGGTAAATCACCAGGTTTTTATTGGTATTTACAAAGAATGCAGATTGGATGGATCTATCGTTTGTTACGGAGGTTGGCGGGTTCTCGTCACTCCACGGCTGGAACTGAACCATTGTGTCAATCCATACTTTCTTGCCGGCGTTGGTTGATGGCTGGAACTGGTTTGTTATTGCGTAGTTTTCTGTGTTCAGTATCACGTACTTGTTGTGTGTCTCATATCGAAGAGGTGGCAGGGCGAGAGTATAGCTTAACGCTGCGTTTGTGACAATCGCGCAAGAACTTGTCGGGGCATTCCATCCTTGAAAACCAATTATTGTAGTATTGTTGGCGATTGTTTCGAAAGCATCCCCGAAAGGTATCATATTTGTTGTAATCTGTGCTGATGCTGTAGAAAGGCTCAATGCAATTATGCATGAGATTACCGGCCCGCCGGCAGTAACTCCCCGTTTTTGTCTCATTTTCCATCCCATTCTCATGTCAGTCTCTCCTGTCCACGAGCATTCGCTTGTAACTTCATCACTTTTATATGTAGTTATGTTACATCGTGTGGAGAGCCGGGTCAAACGTTTTTCTCTAAAATTCCATTTGCGGAATTAATAGAATCAGTTGAGGAAATGAAATTTCTTGCCCAACAGTTGTAAAAGAAATATCATTAATCAAAGGATGGAAGGGGTGGCAATGAAGACAGACAAAAGGTGTAGTTGTTTTTCGCTGGTTGAAATGCTTGTCGTCATGGGGGTTCTTGCCGTCTTGTTTGCTTTAGTCATTCCCGGAATTACGTCTGCCAGAGAAAAGGGGCGGGCCGTCCGCTGCCAGAATAATTTAAAAGAATTGCATGCAGCTGCAATAAATTATGCCGGCAGAGGCGCGGATAATTATCTGGGTCAAAAAGATTTACCGCGGTCAAGAAGCAGTGAATGGTTTGTTGAGGAAACAGAGGAATGGCGAAATGTTGTAGGCTGGGTAGATTGGGTCGGGCACCCCAAGCACTCCGTTGGAGACAGGGGGTACGCCAAGTGGTGGGGGCCTGATGCTTATAAGTCAATTACCAGTACTGACAAGGGGTGGTGGGACACGACAACGTTATGGGAGTTCACCGGACAAAGTTTGAAAATTTATTCTTGTCCAACCTTTGTAAGAAGCGATGTGGCTGGGGCAACATCGCCTGATAATAAAAATCTTACCTTTAATTATGATGTTACGTCTGCCGGTGCTGTTTTGCGAAGCTACGGAATGAATATGGCTGTAAGCGCACAGAATCCGGGGAGCGGTGCTGATAGCAGGAAAATCCTTTTTGCCGATATGTCGGCTGTGGTCACAACCAATGGTGTGACCATTGCTTCGCGATGTCTTCTGACCAAGCCCGGAACTTTCAATACAGACTTTGCGAACTGCTGGCATGTCGATGGGGAGTTTCAGACAAACGTTATTTCGGCTAATTATTGCCGCGAATCAGTGGGCACCTATCACGGAGGAAAGGCTAATGCAATTTTTGTGGATGGGCATATAGAGACCATTGATCCTCGTGATACATATAAAGCATTTTCCGGAAAATGGTAACTGTTGCTTGTTGGTTTTTGCAGAAGTTCCGGGCTTGTTTACCCATTTCAATGGCTGGTTTGGTTGTGGAAACTGCGGGTTTCCGTCCGCAGTTTTTTGTTTATAGATGGGTCCTTGTATTTTAAGTTGAGCAAAGTGATGGCAAATTCGTGAATTTTTGTTTTGATTTGTCTGCTCAGTGTGCTTAACTTCTGTCTTTATATTTAGGAGGTGGTCCATGAAGTATTTTAAGATGAGCGCTTGTTTGATTTTATGCCTGCTTTTCTTTGTAGCCGTGCCTTGCGGGAAGGTGGCCGCGCAGCAGGGGCGATCGGCAAGGGGACCTCAGACAACAACAAAAGGTGTGGCTCTTCAGCCGGGTGTTAAAGCTCTTAATCCTGATCAGATCGTAAAGCTGCGGAAGCTTTCCGGCGTGGGCCGTCGTGGCTTCGTGAAGAATCCTGAATATAGAACTTCTATTGGAGGCACCGTTGGCGTTGACAAGGATTGGTCGCAGATAACACTCGAATATGCTACTGCGCCCGAGTGGGTTGATGATCTGACTTTTCAATTCTACGCTGTTTCTGTGGCGATGATCGAAGGGGTTAAGACATACAGCTTTTACAAGTCTGCTGTAAGGTATTCCGACATAGAGCGAGGCGTTAATCACACTTGCACCATGTTCCTCAGGCCCAGTGCCGTTAAACGTTTTGGTGAATTGTTTGCTGTGGCCGTGGAAGTTTCTTTTAAAGGAATGGTTGTTGACGAAATGACGGAAGAGACTCAGAAGATGCCTCCGAAGTGGTGGAAGGATCCGACCGTGGTTGAAAATCCTACTACAGTTGCAAGGGAAGGCTATCTTTTGAACAGGGCTCAATCGCCGTTTGCGCTAATCAGTGGGCCAAATGAAGGTTTTGAGTTTATAAGATAAGACGGGTGTAAAGAATGTTTGAATCTGATCGAGTATTAGCTCTTGATGTCGGGGCGAGCAAGGTAGTCGTTGCTGAGTTCGCGGTTCCAAGGGGACGCCCCATCGAGTTGCTTAATTATGGAATAGGCCGACTGGATATCACTCCTGAAGGGGAGTCTGATGTCTCCGCATATATCGTTTCCACTATACGTGATATTATGCGGGAGAAATCGATCAAGGTTGCCCCTCTTCTTATGAGTCTTTCGGGACAGGCCGTTTTTCCGCGTTTTGTCAAACTTCCTCCAGTAACACGTGATAAGATATTTCAGATTGTCCAGTATGAAGCAGAGCAAAATGTGCCGTTTCCTATAGAAGAAGTCGTTTGGGATTATCAGCTTATTACCGGGGACGATGGAGAGCTGAGCGTCATGC
This sequence comes from Lentisphaerae bacterium RIFOXYA12_FULL_48_11, assembly GCA_001804885.1. GTDB lineage: Bacteria > Verrucomicrobiota > Kiritimatiellia > UBA8416 > YA12-FULL-48-11 > YA12-FULL-48-11. The sequence continues at coordinate 3,846 of MHBM01000041.1, read as the reverse complement.
TGGTGGCTGTAAAGATTGAGAATGTCCAGAAACTGACGGAATGTGTGCTTGCTGCCGGAGTTGAGCCTGAAGTGGTGGATGTTGCGCCAATGGCTCTTTATAACACGGTCAGGTACAACTATCCTGATATTGAAGGCTGTGTTATGATCCTTGACGTTGGCGCCAGGTCTTCAAATCTTGTTTTTATCGAAGGGAGCAGAATTTTCAGCCGCAGCATTCCTGTCGCCGGTAATGCGATTACGCAGGAGCTTGCCAAGGAGTTTAATGTTGCATTTGCCGATGCAGAGCTGTTGAAGCTGCAGCATGCTTTTGTTTCTTTTGGCGGAGTGACGGCTGGTCCTGAGAACGAAACAGCCGATAGAGTCTCGAAGATTGTGAGGAATGTCGTCACGAGGCTGCATGCAGAAGTGAATCGCTCCATTAATTTCTACCGGAGTCAGCAGGGGGGTGGGACCCCGTCCCTGGTGCTTCTTGCTGGCGGTACTTCAATCATTCCTCATATGGATACTTTCTTCAGAGAGAAGTTGAAAGTTGAGGTAGAGCATTTGAACCCATTTGTGAATGTGGCTGTGGGTGGTAATTTAAATGCCGAAAAGGTTGCGGGCGATATGCATTTGCTGGGCGAGGTTGTGGGGTTGGGGTTGCGTCGTTCTCTTACCTGCCCTGTGGAAATCAATCTCATGCCTCCGGCTCTTGTCGCAAAGAAAGTTTTCCGGAAAAGACAACCATATTTCGGGATGATTGCAGTGGGTGTTGCGCTGATAATGCTCTGCTGGTGGGTCTATTTGGGTCATATGCAGAAGATAAGGAAAGCCCAGTTCGGGGTCGTGGAACAAAAGACCAAGGCGCTTGAAGCGACGATGGGTAATCTTCAGCGTGTTTTGTCTGACGAGAAGAAGGCGCGTGATAAAGCGGATAGACTCCTTGATATTGTACGTTTAAAAACCGTATGGATAGAGATCATAGAAGACGTTTATTCCCGCATGCCGGAAGGTATGTGGTTGAGTTCGTTTACTCCTGTGACTCAGGCTGTTGCCGGTACCAACCAGATAACTTATATTGAGATTGAAGGGAATGGTTTTGTGGACAAGCTGGTCGATAAGCCGGAGAAGTCTGCCATTGAAGAGTTCCGGGATAAGTTGAGAAGTTCTCCGTATTTTACAAAGAATACCGAGATTAAGAGGCAGCTGCTTAAAGAATCATACATGAGACAGTTCAGTATTTCGGTGGCGTTGAAACAGCCTATACCTGTGAAGTGAATATTATGAAGTTGGATAAGAAAAGTATCCTGATTGTTGCCAGTGTGACGATTGTTGTCCTGCTTCTTGTGTCAGCTGCATTCCTTCTGATTCGAGGCATTATGCAGTTTAACGACTCGGAGGCCAGGCTGGTTCTGGCAAAGAAGCGCTTAAAGGAGCTTTACGACAAAGCTCCTTTCCCGTCACAGGTCAATGTCGACAAAGAAAAAGAGAATGTAACCATTTTGAACGAGTGGTTTATGAAATTTGTGGCTGCCATGCGGAAATCGCAGATTGAGCCTGTTCAGAAGAGCCCGACGGTGTTTCTGAGCCTGTTGCAGGGGAAAGTTCCCGAATTGATTCAACAGGGCAATGCATCCTCGAAGGTTGTTGCAGATGACTTTGGGTTCGGGTTTGAGCGTTACCTGACGAGTGGAACTCCCCCCGAACCAAATGATGTTCCTCGATTGACCCAGCAATTAATGATCGTCGAGAAACTGTGTGAGGTTTTATTTTCTGCTAAGGTCGAGAAGGTGCTTGAAATTCAGCGCGAAATGTTTGAGGAGAATGTTGATGCAGCGAACGCTGAGGCTGCTGCACGTCCTGGTGCAGCTGGTGGCAGGGGTAGGGCGGCTCCTGTATCTGGAAAAGGGAAAACAGCGGTGTCTTCTTCAAAGCTTTTAAACAAGAATGCAGGATTGCTCAGAGAAGAAGATCTTTATGCTAGATTCAGATTTATCGCCGACTTTAAAGCGAAGGAGTCTGTGGTTCTTGAGGTTCTCAATCAGCTTGCCCGGAATGAAATGTTCATTGTTGTTGTGAGCATCGATGCCGCTCGCGAAAGTTCTGATCTTGCCGACATCAAACTTAAAATGACTCCTCCGGCCTCCGCGACGGCAGCTCAGACGCAAGTTGTTGCTGCGGATCCACTTGCGTTCTTGAATGCTCCGGCTGCTGCCGCGACAGCGCAATCGCCCGCGTCTGCTCAAATTTCTACTAATGCAGAAAAGGCATCGGTACAGGTTCCGGAGGAAAAGCTTGCCAGACTGGAGCGGATTGTATGCGGTCCTGATTTTGAAAAAACAATTAGAGTTAAGCTGATGCTTGATGTTTACAGGTTCAGGGGGGAATGACAGGTGTCGATATCGACAAATAATATTCTTGCATGGGTTAAAGGGCATTATGACAAGATTTTAGCTTTTCTTGTGCTGTTCTTTCTTTTGGGTTCGCTCCTTTATCTTGCTGTAAGTATTGGGGCCATGCACAGCGATAAACAGAAGTTTGAACAGGAAATCAGCAGCTATAAAGCCAAGCATCCTGATGTCATACAGGTTGATACCAAAATATTTGGCGAGGTTCTTGTCAGTCTGGAAAATCCCGTCCATCTGTCGTATTCTGGGTGGACCAATAAAATGATGTTTGTGCCAGACCGGCGTGTCTGGTGTGTCGATTGCAAAAAGCCGATACCGTTTGCGATTGCAAAATGTTCCTATTGTAATGCGGTTAATCCTAACCCGGCGGATGATCCGAACCTGGATTCAGATAAGGACGGGTTGCCGGATAAATGGGAAAGAGATAATCAACTGAGTCACCTTGACCCTGTGGATGCCGAAAAAGATTTGGATGGAGACGGGTTTTCAAACATAGAAGAGTTCATGGCGGATCCAAAAACAAACCCTTCTGATCCGCAAAGTCATCCTCCTATTACGGCAAAATTACGCGTTTTGAATATTGTGCCTGATCCATTCAAGTTGCGATTTAAAAGTGTCGTGAAACTTCCTGATGGAACCTTGAATTTCGGTTTGAATTTAAGGGGTGGCGCAAAAACATATTTTGCGAAACTCGGTCAGGAGATAAAAGGCGAAGGTTTTAAGTTGGTGAAGTATGAGCCAAAGACGGAGAAAAAGAATATCCCAGGCGTTGGCATGAGGGAGGTTGATGTTTCTGTCCTTACGTTACAGCGTGGAGATAAACTTATTCCTCTCGTTAAGGATCAGGATGTTCAGTGGGATGAGTTTACCGCGCAGTTGTTGTTTACCGTAGATAATAGCAAATACGTGGTGAAAATAGATCGTTTAATCGATTTGAAAAATGAGAAGTTCAAGGTAATAAATATTGACATTAAGAATCAAAGTGTATTATTAGAATCCGTCAATGATGGGCAAAAGACTGCTATAGAAAAATTTCCGGAAACCAAGAAAGATGTAGCAGAGGGTTCCATAAAGGATGTAACAGGGGAAGCTAAGAGCGAAGGCAATGTGAAGCCGGCAGAGAAGTAGGGAGAAAATCCACTATGAGATTTAACAAGCGGTTCGTCTTGGTGACGTTATATTCTTTTATGCTTTTTATGTGTGGAGGTGTTTCAGCTCAGAAGCTTGATGAGGCCGGAACGATTGCCGCTGAAACAACGAAACTTGATGATTTGCTTGATGGCTCAAGATCTGTAAAAACAAAGCCGGCGCTTCTTCTTGCTCAAGCTGCCCCCGCGGAACCCTTATTGCTGGAACCTGTAGCCCCAGTTGCTCCCGCTCCTGCTGCAGTTCCGAAAGAGACTGTCGAGACTTTAGCTGTTCAAGCTTTGGGAAACGCTCCTGCCGCTCCTGCAGAA